>JAPCJO010000061.1:0-2298 GCA_027886905.1 Nitrososphaerota archaeon | reverse complement strand
GCTTTGCCTTATACGGGTTTCTGGGGCAAAGTCTCAGAAGTCCCTCCGGCGAGGTCGGAGATTTCCTCCTTGATCAGCCTTAGTAGCTCGAGCGAGTTGTAACTGATTGCGATGGTGCCGTATCGCAAAGGCCCCCTTTGAAAGGCTGGGGTTTTTCACCACGGTCGAGATGAAATTGGCGTCGTTCAGCGAGGTCACCTTCTTCCAGTAGCCTTTGCATTCCACCTTGTCATCTCGGACGTGGATGGTCATCCTTGCCCTGATTCTCGACTCTTCGATGTCCTTGGTCCGAAGATACGTCATGAAGACCGCGATGATCCTGGGGTCGGAGTTCACGAACTCGACGCGACATCTTTCTCTCGCTTGCTACCTTCGCACCAGTAGAGGACGGCGCCGACGGTCTGGATGTCCACGACCGTAAACCGCTGTCGATTATTTATTCCCCCAGGCCGCATGTGGCCAGACACCAACCTCATTTATACCAGCTTTCGGGTTCGGTGGTGCAGCGCGGCCGTGATCCAGTGGTTAGGATACTGGCTTCCCAATCGAAAGTCTGTAGAAGACGAGTAGAGGAGACAGCCTGTTGCGCGGGTTCGAATCCCGCCGGCCGCACATCCATTCAACCCAAAAAATCCTCCATGACGCTGCCCGCCTTGCAGGGCCCCTCGGCGGGAGGGCGAGCCGGCTTGGCGGAGAGAGTCATAAAATAATACTTATAGCGTACTTCCGCCCGTTACCAACGGAGAATAGAGAAATTGTCCGAAGATCTGATAGCCTCATCGAGGATTTCGAGGGTAGACAAGGAGATACTGAAGATACTTCTCGAACCCGACTCGAGAGTTTCCAGCCAAACGCTGTCGCAAAAGCTGGGGGTTCCTCTTACGACCGTCCAGCGAAGGCGACATCACCTTGAGCGCAAATATCTGGACATCTCATATTCCCTAAGATTGGAAAACCTGGGGTTCAGGCGGATAGACTTCTTCCTCTACACGACGGGCGGAAACAACTCGGAAATCGGCCAAGAGCTCTTGAAGCGCAAAGAGATAGTCTCAGTCGGCAGATCGGTCGGAGAGCACACGATAGACTTGAGGGCCGAGGCGATCGTCAGGGACAGCGCACAGTTGCTGGACCTTCTGGAGGTGCTGAAGGGGATGCCCAACGTCAGAGACGTGATCTGGAGCGAGATAGTAGATCACATCGGAAAGAAGCAGTCGATACCGTCCGAGGTCATCGACGCGCTTTGAAGCTCGATTCCTAGTGTGGGTTTGACAAGCGTCGAACAAAACGACCGAAAAGGCCACTAATTCACCGATTGGCTTTCGCGGTCGTTTATCGTCGAATGTTGGAGGTTTCTGTCTGCCTTCCTCACCTACTTGGTCATACCTCTTTAGTATCGGGCGGCTCTAAGAATCTCCGTGGCTTCGGACTCACCTAATCAAAAATCTGTCAAGGACGTGCTCAAGGAGTACGACGAATTCTTGAAGAGGTGGAACGAGTCAGCCGGGGCGTAACGGTTGTCGGCACAACTCGCTAGGGTTCAGCACGAGTGCATCTTTGCCGGGATCACCGAATGCAGAGGAGCGGCGACGGTTAATGTCTGCGAAGGTCATTCCAAAGACATCTTCCAGATAGCGTGGAAATAGGCCGGACTGCAGGACTCTCGAGCGGCCTGACCGCCTCAAAACTCTCATTTTTCATCTCAGGCCTGCGCGGCCTCTCCTATCGCGCGGAGAGACTTCAGCGCCTCCTCGACGTGGCGGGTCGCGTGCAGCTGAGACGAGAACACGTATCTCACCACCCCGCGACTGTCGATCACGTAGTCACCCTGCCGGGGAGGAAGCCCATCGAGGACGGCACCCCGTACCGCTTCCTCACGGCGCCGTCGGTGTCGCTGAGGATCTTGAACGGCAGGCGACAGTCGTTCGCGAACCCCTTGTGCGAGTCCACCGAGTCAGAGCTTATCCCAACGACCTCGGCTCCAAGCTCCCCGAACTTGGTGTAGCCGTCACGGAACGCGCCCGCCTCGGCGGTGCACCCCGGCGTGTTGTCCTTAGGGTAGAAGTATACGACGGCAGGGCCGCGCGCGAGCAGGTCGCTGAGCCTGACCACCTCGCCTTCCTGCGACTTTAGCGCGAACTCGGGGGCGGTGTCGCCGGCCTTGACGCTCGCCATCTGGTCTGTCCGCCCCGCTCTGCTAGACGCCAGTCGAGGGTTTGAGGCCTATCGTCCCGCCCTTGATCTCGAGCTCGTAGACCTCGTTGACGTCGAGCCTTATCCCGAACATGTCGTACTCGCTCT
>JAPCJO010000060.1 GCA_027886905.1 Nitrososphaerota archaeon | reverse complement strand
TCCCGACGGCGATGTTCCCGTCGTCGTCCCTTATCCCCATGTACATCCGCCTGTTGGAGATGAATCCTATCTTCAGCTTGGCTAGGACGGCCTCCGTCTGGCCCCCGAAGACCTTCCTGACCGCCGCCACCTTCTCGAACCCCTTGAAGTAGTCCGTGAAGGGCTGCAGGGCGGGCGGCGGCGTGTTCCGGTTGATTCTGACCGGCAGGTCGCGCGATGTCGCTGCTTTGGTCACGGCCGAGGACGGCGACCGTACGAACAGGAAGATAAAGATGAGGGGCTGAAAAATACAAAAGAACCTCTGCGCCTCCCGAGGGCGATGGAGCGGAGCAGCAAGCCCCTCGCGAAGAAGCTCGCCCTGAAGCCCGGGCAGAGGTTCCTCCTGCTCGACGCCCCGCCCGGATACAAGGACGCGTTGGGGCCCCTCCCGCAGGGCGTCACGATCACCACGAAGCCGGGCGACAAGGCCGACGCGGTCCAGGCGTTCGCGACCACCAAGAAGGAGCTGAAAGGCGCCCTCTCAAGGGCCAAGGCCGCGCTGAATCCGGGCGGGATGATATGGCTCACCTACCCGAAGGGGACCTCCAAGATAAAGAGCGACATAAACCGGGACTCGATCAGGGAGTACACCCTGGGCGTCGGGCTGGAGACCGTCGCGCTCATCGCCGTCGACGACGACTGGTCCGCGATACGGTGCAAGGCCGCCTGACTCGCCGACCCGAAGCCTTTTCTTATGACGCGCCGGACGCCGGAACCGATGCCGAAGACCGCGGAAAAGAAGCACGCCCGTCCCTCCTGGGACGAGTACTTCATGCAGGTGGCCAACGTGGTCAAGTCCCGCTCCACCTGCCTCTCCTCGGCCAAGGGGGCAGTCCTGGTCAGCGGCAGGCAGATCATCTCCACCGGCTACAACGGGACACCCGCGGGGACCAGGCACTGCGACGAGGGAGGGTGCGCCAGGTGCCTCGCCGTGAAGGAGGGCAGGCTAAAGTCGGGGCAGGACCTGGAGAACTGCGCGTGCTGCCACGCCGAGGAGAACGCCATCGTCCAGGCGGCGAAGAACGGCATCCCGACCTCGGGCTGCACGCTCTACTCCACCCACTCCCCATGCACCTACTGCTCAAAGATGATAATCAACGCGGGCATAAAGAAGGTCGTCGCCTCGTCGGCCTACCCGGACCAGCTCGGCGTCCGACTCATGAAGGAGGCCGGGCTCCAGCTCGTGATAGTCTAGCCTGTCACGCCACCAGCAGGGCGACCACGGCCGCGAGGACCACCCAGCTGATGGAGACCAGCCCCACCTTGGCCCTCGTGGTGAAAGCCTTCGCGTTCCCCCTCCTGATCGACCGGTCGGTGTAGAGGCGGAGTATGTAGAGGGTCAGCCCCGGGATGGCAATCCCGAGAGTCACGACATAGTCGCCTATCACCAGCGCGAGGCTCTGCTCGCGGGAGGTCCCGTACGACACTATGAGCACCAGCGCGGCTAAGAAGGCCAGGGCGATGACCCCGGCGGCCACGAGGAGCCTCTTTCCCCCTCTCATGAGCCTGCGCCGGTCGTTCCAGGCGCTCTCGTCGCTTACGGGTACCGCGAGGCTCAAGTCCGATGCTTGAAGCCCTACAAGAAGTATAAAGTTGTAATGGATTTCTAATACATAATTGCATGTCGACCCCTCGCGGTCCGGGTCGCCGGCCGGCAGGGGCGACGTTACGGCTCCGCGCGCGTGGCCAGAAGGTCGCCGATCTTGTCGCAGATGTACTCTGCGTTCGCCGACCTGATGAGCCGCAGGGCCAAAAGGAGGTTGTACTCTGGCAGGTTGATGAGCAGGGCCTTTTGCTTCTTGAATATCCCGACTATCGCCTCCGTCCCCCCCATGACTGGCGTGGCGTTGTTCGCGGCCCCGACGATGAGTTTCGACACCGTGCCGAAGACCCGGACGAGCTCGGGGCTCACCAGCTCGGATTCCGAAAGGCGCGCCGACCTCCCCACGTGCAGGACCCGCCCCATCGAGTCGACCACTATCAGGCTGAGTATCGAGGAGTCGCAGTCGACCAGGTCCCTCGCCAGCCTCCCCGCCAGCGCCGCCTGGGCGGGGTCGACCTCCACCTCTGTCCTGGAGCTCTGGATGGGCTTCAAGCCGTCGCTCCCATGCGCCGCCCCTCCTTCGCGTGGAAGCTCTGCTGCGCGAGCGCGACCTGCCCGACGAAGTCCCCGTCCCTTGCCAGGGCGGAGCTGACGCCCGTCGCCCGATGCAGCTGCTGGATTATGACGCGCTCTAGGGACGCCGTCCCAAAGCCGAATATCTCTGTGAGCCTGTCGTGGAACTTCTTCGGGTCGTCGAAGCTCGGCAGGTCAAGGTGGTATAGGATCGCCTGCGTCCCCTCCGCCCCCAGAATCCTGTTCATCCCGTCGGCGATCGAGTCCCTGAGGACTTGGTGGAAGGCGTCCGCGAAAGGAGCCTCTAGTCTCTCGACCCTCAGGACGCCAAGCGGTTGGAAGTTTTGAGCCAAGGTTTTCACTTTTTGCCGTTTGCGCTAATTGCGCTGTGCAGTCTTTGCAGAAGCGGCAACGTCTAGATAAGGGTTAGGAATCTCGGCTCGGGGGCGCCGGGACGGTGAAATCATTAAAGGCAGGCGCCGAGTCGAGCGCCCTGACCTAAAATGAGCAACTGGGACACCAATATCCAGGAAGTCAGGGACTCGATCATCCTCCTGAAGAAGGAGATAGAGACCGCGGAGGCGAAGGACAGGCTCGACGCGGTCAGCAGGATACTCCAGTGCATCGACTTTATGCGGCAGAGCAACGCCGGGTGGGTGCAGTTCCTCTCCAACCCGCAGATGGTCAACCAGCTCGACGAAGAAGCTCTGAAGGACATCTTCGCGCGCTTCAAGGAGATGACGGTCGCAAGGATAGACAGCGACGTCGACTGCATCAACCGATACATGTTCAACCTGACGCGCCGGACTGGCTGAAGGCAGTCCCCCGGCCAGGCCGCGGCGGCCCCACCGGGCCCTCAGGCGCCCTCTATTGCTCCTTCACTCGTCGTCGTCAGAATCGTCGTTGTCTTCAAAGTCGTCTTCGAAGTCGTCGTCGGTTTCGCCGTCTTCGGCTGACATTTCGCCGAGTGCGTTTTCGCTGTGCTTTTAAGAATTTCCAGGCTGCCGGCTGCGTGACTTTGCCTCGGGTGCCACAACGCGTAAATCCAAACACAGCGAAAAAGCGTCTTGAATCGGGATGAAGTCCAAGACTGCCGTGCTTAGTGGCGGCGTCGTCTTGCTACTCGTGGGGGCGCTTCTAGGCTACGTCTACGGAGTATCTTCCGCACCGTCAAGGACATCAACCACAACCGGAACGGCGTTGACGTCTTCACTGGACAGCTACAATGAGGTCGCCGGTGCCTACGCGAACCAGCTCCTCCTTCTGGTCAGCTCCAAGAACGCGTCAGCCGTCGCCGCCAGGTATGAGAGCAATGCGACGATCCAATGGAGAGGAAATATTGCTGGACTGGAAGGGTACGGTCCAGACGTCGGCAACTATACTGGCACGAAGAACATCACCGCGGTGCTAGGTATCTTCCTGACTCGCCATGAGGGGGACCTGATCATCTCAAACGAAACGCAGGCCATTGAGCCTCAAGGAAACCGCTGGGTTGTGAGCTCGTTTTTCGACTTCGCAGGAAATAGTTCGATTGTCGGCGGCTTCGAAGGAACCGTAGTCGCTCAGGATTCATACGCCCAAGTCGGCAACGCATGGTTGATTGCAATGGAGACGTGGAACTTTCTCAACTACACCGAGCAGTTCCCAGCTTCTAGCATGTGAATCACACTGCGGCCTGCGCCTCGCCGGTGAGGAGTTATTTCTTTAAAGGGGACGAATCCGGGGAGAAGGACATGACCTCGATAAGGGCCAAAGACGATGGGACGGGCGTCGCTCCCGTCGTGGAAAAAGGAAGGGACATTCCGTTCAAGCAGGGAGACCTTTGGGTCTACGAAGTGAAAGACGAGGTTGCGAAATACTGGAACAAGCTGCCTCCGTCGCGGAGGGAAGAGCTCTACAAGCAGTCGAAGAAGGAGAAGAAGGACCTCCGTCAGCTGCTCGACGGCTTCGTCTTCAAGCCCGCGCACACGAAGTAGCCGGCAGCGGCGCAACGTGCGATTTATATCGGCGCGCCGTCGCGAAGCGACCCCTTGACCGCCTGCTCCATCTGCGGTCGGGAGCTGCCTGAGGGCGCCCTCTTCTGCCCTGGCTGCGGGGCCAGCACCGTAGCCTTCAGCGCGGCGCGGACGGAGATTTCTCCCTCGCACTTCAACTCGGGCATGACGGCGACGTCCCTGCCGCTGACCGGCCAGCCGCCGGCTCCCCCCGGGGACTCGGGTCTCGTCCCTCCCTCCCCGCCCCTCACAGAGGAGAAAAAGTCCTTCATCGCGCGCAGGAGGGGCATCCTGCTCGCGGTCATCGCCATCCTGGCAGTCCTCCTCGTCGGCACGGCCTTCGAGGCCGGGATGCTCGGCTCGGGGGCCGCCCCCGCCGTCAACTCGGCGAGCACGCCGCTAACGGGCGGGGAGCTCTACGCGGCCTACGCGGCCAACGAGTCCCAGGCGACGGCTTCCTACGCCAACAAGACGGTCTACATCCAGGACAGCCTCGACTTCGGGGTCGGCCTGGACCAGAACACCGGACAGTATTTCTCGTCCGTCGACTCAGGGAACGTCATCCTCTTCTGGAGCAGCCCGTCCCAGGTGAGCCAGCTCTCGGCCGGCTCGATGGTCCTCGCCAGGTGCTCGGTCGGCGGCGAGCAGCAGTCGCAGGGGGAGGCGTACGTCCTGGTCCTGAACGACTGCTCCCTGGTGGGCGTGCAGTCTCAGGCTGCCGCCAGCGCCAGCGTGAGCGAGAACAACGACTAGGCCGCGCGCCCTACGCCTGCTTCGCGCCGCAGCTGTAGCAGAACGTGGCCGTGGGCGATATCTTGGTGCCGCAGTTGGTGCAGAACTTCGCGGAGCCGCCCTGGGGCGGCATCGAGGGGGGAGGAGCGGCCGCGGGGCCAGCCGAGGCGCCCATCCCCTGCGTCGGAGGCCGGATGGGTATCGAGAAGTAGGCTACCGCCTGCAGGATCTCGGCGATGAAGAGAAAGAGGAACCCCACCAGCACGATCGTCAGGGCCGCGCCGACGAGGTAGAGGGTCGCGGCCGTGGAAAACATGTTGACGCCAAGCTCCTTCGCCATCGAGTTGTACGCCCTCCTGAGAAAGACCGCGGAGATTATCAGGAACACCCACACTACGAGCAGTCCGGCGGCCACTCCGGCGAAAGCCGAGACGCCCCTGGTCAGGACGCCCGTGACAGCCCCGAAGACGAAGACGGAGGCTCCTGCGAGGGCTCCGACTATCCCCGTCACGGCCGCGATCACCACGTTTCTGAAGATGGTCTTGTCCTGCAGGTCGTCCGAGATGTCCTTGATGGCGACGATTATGAGAATGTAGCCGACCAGGCTCACGAAAGGAATGAAGATGAGGATCGACCCGACCCCACCAAGCGTCTTCGCCTGGGAGAGCGTCGCCATGGCTCATCATTCGTCGGCATTCGATATAAGCACTAACGGGTCCGGCTACCGTCGCTCACGCGAACCCGTGCGCCGCCTGCCAGCAGCAACACTCGGCCGCGAACGAGTTCGCCGCCTGGGAGCAGCCCTTGCAGTCCCTGGCCGTCTCCGCGGCCATGCACACCGCGGGATAGCAGTTGCACTCCGCGCAGCGGATGGTCGCCCTCGCCACACCATGACCCGAGGCCTGAGCCGGGACGGCCCCGTATAAACCTCGGGCGACGAGCATTGGGGGATATAGGCGCCGCCGGCGTGTATCCCGGAAGGCGCGTGAAGGCCTACACGAGGAGGCGAAACCATATCATTATCTGAGGCAGGCCACGGAGAAGAACGGAAGCTCGCCTTGAACGTCGACCCGAAGCTGGTGAAGTACCCCTTCCTGAGGTCCGCGAGGGACTTCCTCCTCACGTACCCGCTCGACGAGGTGGTGAAGTCCGTCTACA
>JAPCJO010000059.1 GCA_027886905.1 Nitrososphaerota archaeon | reverse complement strand
ATCGACCTGCTCCACAGGGCGGGCAACAAGGCGGAGATGGCCGACTCGGGCAAGGTGATGCCGGAGCACGTGAGGCTCGCGAAGGAAGGCCTCCCGCCGGAGTTCAGGAAGGAGGAGCTCGTCTACCTCGACAAGCACGAGCGCGTCATGCTCATGGCCATCTCCAGCATGCTCAAAAAGAGCGACTCCGAGTTCACGACCATCGGGGAGGTGGAGAAGAGCTACAACGCCCTGTGCGAGTCGATGGGAATCGCTCCGAACCACCACACCCAGGTCTGGAACGACATCAACGAGCTCGCGAGGAAGGGGATCATCGACGCCCAGCTCTCGGGCAAGGGGTTCAGGGGGAGGACCACCATGATAGGGCTCTCGAGGGTCTCGGCCGAACATCTCATCGAAGAGCTGCACAAAGAGGCGTGAGGGGCGCAGGTGCGATGGCAGCACGAAAGGCGCCGCAGGTCGAGGAGCTCTTCTCCTCGTACGGGCGGGTGAAGATAATGGGCATAATGATGGAGAGCAACGAGCTCAACATCTCGGAGATAACGCGCCGGTCGGGGATCTCCCACTCCTCGGTGGAGGTCCACCTGAGGCTCCTGGTGGAGCTCGGCCTCCTGACCGAGAAGAGGTTCAACAGGATAAGGATCTTCAGGGTCAACCACTCGAACCCCTACACGAACGCGGTGGGCCGCTTCCTCTCGGAGTGGAGGTCCATCTCGTCGGAGTCGTCCGGCCAGGCCGTGGCCAGGGCCTTCAGCTAGGCCCGAGAGTCAGACCTTGAGGTTCGCGTCGAACGCCCTCGTGTACTCCTCGAACACCGACTTCTCCGGTGCGTGGTCAGCGCAGAGGCAGAAGCTCGAGACGCCGGCCCTGTCGCACGACGAGAGGTAGGGGCACCCCGGGCACGCCTCCTTCCCGCAGTTATGGACGACAGCATTGGATACGAGGTAGGTGTTGTCGGCCGTCTCAACGTTGTACACTTTGCCGCTAAAGTGTAGGCTTTCGATGTCGCGTATAGGAGTTAGGATTCCTAGATCAGTTACCCTTGCGAAACTCTGCTTACTTCGTGGTCTTAATTCAAGGACGTATTTGCCCTCTGGCCCTCCAGTTATTCTTCGACCGTCAATAACGCTCGACCCGCTCTTGGCCCAGCTAACACTAATGAATTCACCAAGTCTTGCGCCCAAGAGCTGTATCTGAAGAGCCAAAACCTTGGATGACGTGCTCATGAACGTGACGCCTCCAGAACTGTATCCATCGCCCGCGGCGTAACCATTCAAGAGAGACCTCAAAATGTTAGGATTCTTGTGGAACAGAAGGAAATCCGGTATCATTTTGTTTCTAGCACCCTTTCCGCACCATGAGGAAAGCGCACGTGAGAGAATCCTAGATGGAATCACGACGATAGTCGAGGTCGCTTTCCGATATTTGCTCGGTGAATAGCCGCTGGTCTTTCCGATTTCCATTATTCTCTGATGGATTTCTTCCTCATCGTGATTAAGCGAAAAGCATGCACAGGTGTTCGAAGGAAAACCTTCGGCGATGTACACCCCAACTAGCCAGGCTGTGTCGGAATTTAGCGGAAGTTCCAGAGGAAGGCGTTTTGAAATGCAAACCCTCCTTCCGTTTTCGTTAGTGAATTCCTGCAATGAGACGTGTGTATCTTGATTCGAACCAGGCACACGCGGAATGAAAAGATAATCTCCTTCTGATCCTTCTTTCTTGAGAGAAAGCGCGCCGGCTTCCTTCCATTGCAACTCGGAAAACTCTATTTTCTGAACCCGTTTCTTTCCTGTACGACTTGTGGTGGATGTGGAAACTAGGACAGGATGTTCCGGCGTGATTTCGATTGGAAGCAGACCGTTTGCTTTGACTCTGAGCAGTTTTCCCTTATAGGGCCTTGAGAATGTGCGCGCAATGGTGCTCAGTCCAGATACTCCGGCCGAACGATCCATTGGTTTCGAATTGCGAATTTGCTTATTATCGCCAATAATGAGTGTGTTTCCAGGCACGCACACGAAGCACCTCAGGGTGAGCTCGACCTCCACGCCGGCCGAGCGGAGCGTCCCCACCGCCCCCCGCACGTCGGTGGCCGCGTCGAACTTGAAGCCCGTCGACTTGTCGTATACGACGCCCTGCCTCCTGACGAGCGTCGACCAGGCCTCGGTCCCGAGGCGCGGGAGGTCGAACCACCCTCCGACGACTATCCGCTTCTTCTCGGCCACTACCTCGCCGCCTCCTTCGCGAGGAACTTGTCGAAGGACTCCAAGACGTCGGGGTCGGCGTCGAGTCCGATGGCCCGCTCCAGGTCCTCCCTGAACTTCTTCCTCGAGCAGAGCGCGAAGACGTAGGGGAGGTCCTGCGAGCGGGCGCTCATCCCGCTGGTGTGGGCCCTCGCCGCGTACTTCACGGAGACCTCCCGGATCTTCTTCGAGTCGTTCCAGACGCGCACCAGCACCGGGAACGGAAGGTCGTCCTGCCCCGTGTACCTCACGCCCCTGCCCTTGACCACGGGGAAGAGCTCCTCCGCGAAGAGCTTGTCCAGGTAGCGGAGCATCCTCCACTCGCCGGCCTTCATCATCTTCCCGATGAGGATGTCCGCCCTCGAGACCACCTCGAGCGCCCTCGCCATCGCCTCGGGCGGGAGGCCGGACTTCACGACGCTCCTCTGGACCTCCCTGACCTTCTCGAAGGCTGACATCGAAAGGTCGCGAAGCGAAGCGAGGGCCTCCTCCTTGTCCGCGGCGCCGAAGAACCCGTTGAGCGCCTCGTTCATCGTGCGGTCCCTGTCCTTGTAGCGCCCGCGCGCCTCGCCGCCCGGCGAGTTCCCTGTGCTCTGGAGGAGGTTGATCGCCTGCCTCACGTCCCCCGCGGCCTCCCTCACGCAAGCCCGGAGCTCCTCGTCCCCCACTGCCAGGCCCTCGCCCCTCGCCACCTCCCTCAGGTACATCTCGACCTCCCTCGGCGGCGGGGGCTTGAAACGAAGCGTGACGCACGAGCTTGAGAGCTTCTTGATCTCGTCGGAGTCGGGGTCGTTGGCGGCCATCACGATGGGGTTCTGGCTCTCCTTCACCGACTCCTTGATGAACTCCACGGCTCCGATGTCGGCGCGCCCCGCGAGGCCGTCGACCTCGTCGAGGAAGATCAGCGACTTCTCTCCGAAGAGGCTGACCGTGCTCATCGCCTCCCCCATCCTGCGCTGCAGCTTGTCCTTCGTGCGCACGTCGCTCGCGTTGAGGTCGACCAGGTTCATCCCGTTGGCGCGCGCGAGGAGGTTCACGAAGGTGGTCTTGCCGGTCCCAGGAGGCCCGACCAGCAGGGCCGCCTTCTTCCCCGGCTTCCACTCGCCGAGCCAGACCGAGAGCGCGAGCCGGGCGTCCTCGTTCCCGATGAGCTGGTCGGGCTTGTTGGGCCTGTACTTCTCCGACCACATGCTCAGGCCGCACCCCCGATGAAGACGATGAGCCCCAGGAGCATCCCCATCAGGGCCGTCTTCTTGACCCTGAGCGCCCCCCGGGTGTCCGCGTGGCTGAGGATGCTGTATGCGAGATAGACGAAGGCCAGGTCGGGGAGGGCCACCCCATACTCGTAGAAGACGTTCACCTTGAGGACGAAGAGCGGCAGGACGCTCGTGACCACCGCCAGGAGGAAGAAGAGCGCCCCCACGGCCGAGGCCGCCTTTAGCCCGTGGACCGCCGCGTACGACCTGATCCCGCGCTTCTGGTCCCCGGGAACGTCCGCCATGGCCTTGACCACCTCCCTCCCGACCCCCGCGAGCAGCGAGGTGGCCGCCATGAAAAGCAGCAGGGAGCCCAGGACGTCCCCCCCGGAGACCACCCCCCCGTAGATGAACGGGATGGCGAGCGACGAGGCCACTATCAGGTTCCCGACGAGGCCGTACTTCTTCACCCTGTAGTCGTAGAGCCACGCCAGGAGGGCGTAGAGCCCCGCGATGAGCACGGCCAAGAGGGAAAGCGTCGCCAGAGCGGCCGCCAGCCCCAGCACCAGCGTCAACCCAGCTATCGCCGCGGCCTCGCCCTTGGAGACCTGCCCGCTGGGGAGCGGGCGTGTGGGCTGGTTGACCCTGTCCACCTCGATGTCGTAATAGTCGTTCACCACCATTGAGAACGCGCATATGGCGAAGCCCGTGACGAACCCCAGCGCTATCGCCCCGGCCGATACGGTGGTGGGCTTCGAGACGAAGTACCCTATGATGACCGCGAACCCTATCATCGCGCAGTTTATGGGCCTGAGTATCGAGATTGAAGCCCTGGGGTTCAAGGTCGCTGCGCCAGAGGCCCCCTACTTGCGGAAGGTCGCCTTGGTCACCCTGTAGTAGATGACCTCTCCCCTGCGCTCGATGACCGCGACTATCGCCTCCTTCCCCATCCTGACGATCTGCTTCACCGAGTCCCTTAGGTCACCGAGGCTCTTCTCCGTCCCCTCGTCCAGGGCGAAGACGACGAACTTGGCCGGCTTTGCCGGAAAGTCGCCCCGCTCGTAGACCCGCAGGTCCGTGCCGAAACCGAACCCGTCCTTGACCACGTACCCCCTGCTCCTGAGGTCCCTGTAGATGATGAACTTGGTCCAGGAGTCCCTGACCCTTGCCTGGTCCGCCTTCGCCAGCTCCTCGAAGGAGACGCCCTTCCCCTTCGCGTCCTTGAGGCTCATCTTCTCCGCGTAGAGGAGGTATAGAGCCTCGAAGTCCTTCAGCCTGATGGCGTTGCCCTGCCGCTCGCCGTAGCCCGCCTCCTCCAGCTCCCCGAACCTCTCCTTCTGCTCCACGGAGACCACTCCCGCCTTGTCCACCGTGCCGAGGATGGGGTCGCGGGCCGGCTGGGGCGCCTGCTCCCTTGCCCGCTCGTGTTCCTGAATCTCCATCTAAATCCCGCGAGCCTCCCGTCCGATAATAAGGGTTTCAAGGCCGAAGCGCAGACAAAGACTTTAGAACTCGCCGGCGCGCCTCGGCCCGCCTTGAAGGAGAACTTCTTCACTCTCCGGACCGTGATGTGGGACGAAGGGCGGGTGAAGATGATAGACCAGACGCTGCTCCCGGGGCGCTTCGTCTACCGGTCCTTCGCCAGATGGGAGGAGGTGGCCGACGCCATAAGGCGGCTCGTCGTGAGGGGCGCACCCGCCATCGGCGTGGCCGCGGCCATGGGGATCGCCACAGCCGCGGTCAACTCCAAGGCGACGACGAGGGCGCAGCTCCAGCTCGAGCTCGAGAGGGCCGCCTCCGGACTGCGCGCGACGAGGCCTACCGCGGTCAACCTCTTCTGGGGGATAGACAGGGTGATGGCCGTCGCCTCGCGCTCAAAGGACGTCGAGGGGGCGCGCGAGGCCGTGGTCCAGGAAGTGCTCAAGATGGCCGACGAGGACGTGGAGGCCTGCAAGAGGCTGGGGAGGTTCGGGGCAGACCTCGTCGAGGACGGGGACACCGTCATCACGCAGTGCAACGCCGGGGCGCTCGCGACGGTCGGCTACGGGACCGCGCTAGGCGTTATACGGGCGGCGAGCGAGCAGGGCAAGTGCGTCAAGGTCATCGTCCCCGAGACCAGGCCCGCCCTCCAGGGCTCGAGGCTCACGGCCTTCGAGCTCTCCGCGGACGGCTTCAGCTGCACGATAGTCTCCGACACCGCGGTCGGGTCGATGATGCAGTCCGGGAAGGTCGACCTGGCTATTGTGGGCGCCGACAGGGTCACCAAGGACGGCTACGTCTTCAACAAGATAGGGACCTACCAGGTGGCGGTCCTCGCGAAGCGGCACGAGATCCCGTTCTACCCCGCGGCCCCAACCTCCAGCTTCGACCTGAAGCGGACGCACGACCAGGTGACGATCGAGGAGCGCCCTGCGGATGAGGTGGTTAAAATCCGGGGAAGGCGGATAGCGCCCAAGGGCGTCCCCGTGGCGAACCCAGCCTTCGACATGACGCCTCCCGAGCTCGTCACCGCGATAGTGACTGACCAGGGCATCATCAAGAGCCCGGTCCAGGACAACATCAGCACAGTAATTCGTTAATAGCCACAAGGCTGGGCCTGCGTTCGGGCCCGTCGTCTAGCACGGATAGGACACGAGGCTTCGAACCTCGGTGTCGCGGGTTCAAATCCTGCCGGGCCCGCCACC
>JAPCJO010000058.1 GCA_027886905.1 Nitrososphaerota archaeon | reverse complement strand
GTCTTCCTCACGCCAACGTGCCTGAGCCTGGTGACCTTCCTCGCCTCGTTGTAGACGTCCGAGGCGAGCTTCTGGAGGACGGTCTCTTGGACGAACTGGTCATAGGCGAGGGTGGCCGCGCGCTCCCCGATTATCTTGTCTGTGATCATGCGTATCTCGTGCTTCTTCGAGGCGTTCATCCTCCCCTGAGAAAGCGCTATGGTGTAGACCCTGACGAGGTAGCCGTCCTTCGTGCGGTAGTCCTTGATGAAGTCAGACATGGATGAGCCCCTCCTGATGAGGCTGCGGAGGTACTCCCGGGAGTACTCGTGCGCCTTGAGTATCGTGTACGCCGTGTCTCCGTCGACCCTGTCTATCTGGAAGTAGAGCTTGAAGCTGTAGTGCTGTGGGTCCTGCTTCAGGATGTCGTAGAGCGTCGTCTCGACGACCCTCCCGGCCGGCTTCTCGATGTCGGTTATCGGGACCCTGCCTATCGGCGCGTTTCCGAACGAGGGCGAGGCGAGGACCGTGACCCACTGCTTCAGCTTCCACTTGTCACGGACCTTACCCGTCACTTTCTTAGGCAACTAGGTTTCCGGCCTAATTTCTCTGGCTTAAAAACGCACCTTAGGAGATTCTCTCTCGTCCGCCCATGTAGGGGACGAGCGGCTTCGGGATTGCTATCGAGCCGTCCCGCTGCTGGTAGTTCTCCACCACGGCCACGAGCGCCCTCGTGGTCACGGCCGTTGAGTTGAGGGTGTGGACGAGGGCGGGTTCGGCGCTCTGTTTCTCCTTGTACCTGATCATCAGCCTCCTCGCCTGGTAGTCTGTGACGTTGCTGCAAGAGACCATCTCCCTGAACCTCTGCTGGGTGGGCATCCAAGCCTCAAGGTCGTACTTCTTCGCCGCGACCGTGCCGATGTCTCCGGTGCAGATGTTCACAACGCGATAGTGGAGCCCGAGGCTCTGGTAGATGGCCTCGGCGTTCGCGATGAGCTCCTCGTGGATCTTCCAGCTCTCCTCGGGCTTTGAGAAGACGACCTGCTCCACCTTGTAGAACTGGTGGGTGCGGAAGATCCCCTTCGTGTCCTTGCCGTGGGCCCCCGCCTCGACCCGGAAGTTCGGGCTGAAGCCGCAGTATTTTATCGGGAGCGAGGCTCCCGCCATTATCTCGTCCATGTGCATGGCGACCATCGGGTGCTCCGAAGTCGCGATCAGGTAGAGGTCGTCACCCTCGACCTTGTAGATTACCGGCCCAAAGTCGGCGAGGTCGACCACGCCGGCGTAGGCCTCCCTCCTCATCATCAGCGGCGGCCCGACTGCGGTGAACCCCCTGTCCGAGAGGAGGTCCACGGCGTACCGCATTATCGACTGCTCGAGCCTCAGGGCATCCCCCTTGAGGAAGAAAAAGCGCGCCCCGGAGATCTTCGCCGCCCTCTCCATGTCGATGAGCCCGAGGGCCCCTAGCAGGTCCTGGTGGTCCTTCGGAGCGAAGTCGAACTTCCTCGGCTCTCCCCACGTCCTCACCGTGACGTTGCCGCTGTCGTCCGGCCCCACCGGCACCGACTCGTGCAGGATGTTCGGCAGTGACATGAGTATCTCCCTCACGCGGGCCTGCAGCTCCTGCGCTCTCGTCTCCAGCCTCCCAATCTCCTCCGGGATCCCCTTCACCTCCGCCAGCTTGTCCTTCGGGTCCGCCCCGGCCCTCTTCAGCGCCGCCACCTCGAGCGTGAGCTTGTTCTGCGCGTGCCTGAGGTCGTCGACGCGCTTCTTTGCCAGCCGCCACTCGGAGTCCGCGGCCGCGGCCTCGTCGACCAGGGGGAGCTTGTCGAGCCAGCCGCGCTTCCTGAGGTCATTCCTTATGACCTCCGGGTTCTCCCGGAGCAGCTTCACGTCGAGCATTCTTCTCTAGCCTTACGCGACCCCACGCGCCAAGGGGAGATAATCGTTGCAGTGGGCGCCGGCGGCGCGAATCAGGTCGTGGCCTTTGTCCCGAGCCCTCGGGTCTTGGCTTCGACCCAGACGTCTCGGAAGAGCATCGCGTCCGAGATGAGGCTCGAGACCGTGCTCAGGGCGGGTCTAGCCCTCGGCGACCCGACGTCGAAGCGGAGTAGGGCACCTTCCTTCGAGGCCCGGAACCGCTGGTCTTTGGGGAAGTAGCGGTTGTCGGGCACGAGCGCCTCGTTGAGGGCAGTGGCTACTTCCTCGTCCGCGCACTCTATCACCAGCTCGAGGCTGACGGCTCTGTCAGGACCTCGGGCATTGCCGCCGGTCACCGCGCCGCCACCTTCTCGAGGACGAGCCTCGTGAAGTCGTCGCGCCTGGAGAACGGTATCTTGGCACCGGCGGCCATGCTGTGGCCCCCGCCAACTCCACCAACGCCCTCCGCCGCGGCCCGCATGACCTCCCCGAGGTTCACCTTGCCCGGGTACGAGTCCCCTATGCGCGAGGAGTACTTCAGCTCGGACTCCCCCGACTTGGCCCTGACCAGCACGAGCTTGTCGCGGAAGCGGTCGGAGGACGCGAGGAGAGAGGAGATTGACCCCGTCATCCTCTCCTCGATGAACTCCTCACCCATGACGAACATGACGTCACCACTGGTGGAGACCTTGTCCGTCTCGAGCTGGAGCTTCTGGATGGCCTTGTTCAGCTTCGTCCTGTACTCGGCCATGAGCGAGAGGGCCTGGCGGAGCGCCTCTTCGCGGTCCCCGAGGCAGATGGAGACCCCCAGATCGGTCCTGTCCATCCGGCCGCAGGCGTTGAGGACGCTGGCGAACTCCCTGGCGTCCCGGAGAGGGGTGAGCGGGTCCTCGTACTCGAAGGTGTAGACCGCGCCGACGAGGTCCTTGAGGACGTCCGACCCATGGCCTGCCGAGGCGATGAATCCCGAGATCACCTCGATGACCTTCTGCTTCTCCTCGTTGGAGAGCTCGCCCAGGGTGCGCCACCTTCCCCCCTCCTTGAGCTTGAAGCCTGAGTTCGAGAGGGCGGCGAGCGCGGCGTCCTTCGCGCCGGAGAGGCCCGCGATGAAGGGCGAGTAGCTCATGGCGATGGCCTCGTGGACGGGCCTCGTCTCCCTCCCGTAGAACAGGAGGTCCTTCGAGACGCCGACCAGGCCTTTCGAGACGGCGTCGTCGAGGGCTACCCTGTTGAGCCCTACGAGGGGGCGTCCCTCCCCCTTGTCCTGCCGGTCGCCGAGCGCGCCGACGAGGGCTAGTGCGGAGAGGTCGAGGTTTCCCCGCTCGTCGAGGGCCTTGGCGAAGGCGTAGGCCATGGTGGACGAGCATGCCTCCTCTCCCCCGTCGTAGCCGTAGTTCCACGCGTTGATCAGGCGGGGGTGGGAGGAGTCTCCTTCGGGCACCTGGTGGTGGTCGACCACCGCGAACCCCTCCCCGAACGCCCTGGAGAGCTCCCCTAGGAGCCCGGAGCCCAGGTCGGTGAAGAGATAGAACTCGAACTTGTCGGCCTTGAGCCTCTCGATGGCCCTGGGGTCTAGGTCGGGGATCGCCCTCACAGAGACCGCGAAGTTCTTCCGCGCGAGTGCCGAGAACGCGATGGAGCCGCTTGAGAGCCCGTCTGCGTCTATGTGCGTGACAACCAGGATTCTCGCGCCGTGGTTCGAAAGGTCGACGAGGTGCTCGGCCTCCCTCCTCGCGCGCGCCATGAGCGAGTGGATATCGCGGTGCCGGGGGGACGTCGTAGCAGCCTCGCTCGCCACCACTCCGAGATCCCCTTTCTTCGCTAGCTTAGCTGAGCAACTACCGCGCTGTACTTGAAGTCCTGCGGGAGGACGCCTATCTGCTTGTAGTACTTTGAGAGCCTGTAGATCTTTGCCTCTATCAGCTCGAGCGAGCGGACGTTCTTCCTGTCTGCCTTGTAGGCGTTGAGGTGCGACTGGACCCTTCGCGCCGAGTCGAGCAGGTTCTGAAGGTCCTCGGGAATGGCGGGGGCGAGCTTGTTCTCCCTCAGCAGCTCCATGACCGACTTGCCGATTATCGGCTTCACCAGGGGTATCCCGTAGTCGTCCCTGAGCCTGACGCCTATCGAGCTGGGCGTCACGCCCTCCTTTGCAAGCTTGATGACCATCGCCGTTACCTCATCGGCGCTGTAGGTGAGCCAGCTGGGAGCCCTCTTGGAGGTGGGCCTGGTCTGGTGGCTCTTACCGTGCCGATGCGAATGTATCCTCGCCAATAGAACCGAAGCGACTCGATTTCGCCCGGTTTAAAACCATTCCCGGCCCTCAGCGCCGTTCCCGCGAGAGATACCACTTTGCGAACTTCTTCATCGAGTCCGCCCTGTGGGAGACGGCGCTCTTCTCTTGGATGGTGAGCTCCCCGAAGGTCTTGCGCCCGCCGACGGGTACGAATATGGGGTCGAACCCGAAGCCCCTCGTTCCCCTCGGCCTCGTCGCTATCGCTCCCTGGACGGAGCCCTCGAAGAGCGTCGGTTCCCCGAGCGGTTCGCAGTAGGCGAGCGAGCTGACGAACTTGGCAGCCCGCCTACGGGGCGAGGGTCTGAGGAGCGCGATGATCCCAGCCACCCCTATGGTCTTGAACGCGTAGGCGGAGTATGGCCCCGGGAATCCGTTGAGCGACTCTACGTAGAGGCCGGCGTCCTCGACGAGGACTGCCCTTCCCGCGGCCTTCGACGCCCCCCTCGACGCGTAGGAGGCGATCTCGCTCGTGGTGTCGGCCTGTATCTCGATCCCCTTGCCGTCGTACCCCTCCACCGAGATCTCGAAGGGTGCGAGTATCGCCCGCGCCTCCTCGAGCTTGCCTCGGTTCGAGGTGGCGAAGACGACTGACTCCCCGCTCGGCTCACTCGACCCTCGCATACCTGCCCCTCCTCTCTATCTCCGCGAGCTTCCGCGTCGCGGCCTCCGCCCTCGCGCTCCCGAGGACCGACGAGTAGCCCGAGAGGAGCGCCTGCATGAACTGCTTCGAGACCTCGTTGTGCGCGCCCGTCAGCGTCTCCTTGATCAGCCTCAGGTCGACGGCCTGGTCCTCTAGCCGCTGCGAATGGACCGCGAGCCCAAAGTCGATGAGGCTGAGTGCGTCGCCGTCGACCATCACGTTGGAGGTCGT
Source organism: Nitrososphaerota archaeon (assembly GCA_027886905.1). GTDB lineage: Archaea > Thermoproteota > Nitrososphaeria > Nitrososphaerales > Gagatemarchaeaceae > Gagatemarchaeum. Next base: position 1,068 of record JAPCJO010000058.1, on the reverse strand, counting down.
GAGGTCCCCGTGCATTATCCCCGCTGCGTGGAGCCGGGCGATGCTCTTGCCGAACTCCTCGCCCAGCGCCGCCACCCTCCCCTTGGTCAGGCCGGCCTCGAGCAGGAGTGTCTTGAGCCGCTCACCTTTCACGAACTCCATCACCAAGAGCGACTCCTGGGGTGACAGGTAGTAGAGGTGCGGGGCCGAGACACCGGCGAGCTTCGCCTGGTGGATCATATGCGCCTCGTGGACGGTCCGCTGGCTGCGGATCAGCGTGTCGAGCTCAGGGAGCCTGTAGGGGAGAGGCTTGCGCAGCTTGTAGACCGCCTGCAGCCCGCACCACTCTCCCCTGAAGACGTCAGCCTCAGCGCCGCGGTATAGGAGCCTCAAATCGGGCCGTCAACCCTCCTGTGCCCGGCTAGCTCCTCCATGGGGTGCGGACGGTGTCGAGGCGCCAAGACTGCCTGACCACGCTGTCCGCGACTCTAGGGAGGGACTCACCGGCCCTGAAGGCGAGCAGGCCCGTCCACGCTATCTGCGCGCCGCAGTCCCCGCTGAACTTGGGCGGGACGACGCTGACCGTCGCCTTGTGCCTCGTCACCATGGTTTCGAGCATCTGCGAGAGCCTCCGGTTCGCCGCGACGCCGCCGACGACGAGGAGCTCCCGCGCGCCAGTGAAGGCCAGGGCCCGCTCGGTGACCTCGGTCGTAATCGCGAACGCGGTCTCCTGGAGGGAGTAGCAGACGTCCTCGAACGGGGCCCCTCCGTCGACGAGCCTCTTCGCCGCGGTGAGGACCCCGGAGAAGGAGACGTCGTTGCCCTTGACCGTGTAGGGGAGCTTGAGGTATCGGGTCGACCTGGCGGCGGCCTCCTCTATCTTCCTCCCGCAGGGGGAGGCGAACCCGACATAACGGCCCATCTGGTCGAGGAGCTGCCCCAGCGTCAGGTCGAGGGTCTCCCCGAGCACCCGCCAGATGCCGTTCGAGTGGGCGACCACCATGGTGTGCCCGCCGGAGATGAGCAGGACGAGGGGGGTCTTGGCCCCGGTGAGGAGGCACCCGAGCTCGATGTGCCCCACCGCGTGGT
>JAPCJO010000023.1 GCA_027886905.1 Nitrososphaerota archaeon | reverse complement strand
CGGCCGAGGGCGAGGTGATGACGCCTCCCGAGAAGACGTCTCCAGGGATGTTGTCGGCGTCGGCGTACAGCCTGTAATTGGAGTAGACCACGTAGATGTTGGATGTGGAGACGAAGACCGTGGAGGACGGGCCGGTCAGGACTGAGAGCGTGGTCGCGGCGCCCGAGGCCATTCCGACGCTGATTATCATGGTGTAGTCACCGATCTGCGAGTTGTTCGGGGTGTAGTAGACCGAGGATGGCGAGAGGGTAGTCTTGTCTCCGTTTGCTGTCACGAACGGCAACACGCCCGTGGCGTTGCCTTGGCCGTCGAACTGGTAGGAGGGCTGCTGGACCACCGCGTAGAGGTATCCTTGGGCGAGGCGAGCCGCGACGTAATTGCCTGAGACGGTCTCGTTCTCCATCAAGCTCGGCGAGGAAAGGGCAGAGGTGTTGTAGAGCAGGAGGCCCACGTAGGTCGTGTTGGTGTAGCGCTGGTCGATGACCAGAAGGCGGTTTTGGGTCACCTCGATCCCCAAGACCTGGGAGTTCGGGAGGCTCACGGTCGAGAGGACCGCAGTAGAGTTCGGCGGATAGGCGTCCATTATCGTCACGGAGCCGGTAGAGGAGCTGGAGCCGGTCCCGTTCGCCGCCACGAACAGGTGGGTGCCGTCGGTCTTCACAATGTCCGGCTCGTCGACGCCCTGGACTTGGACGTTGGTCCCGGTGAAGGCCGGGCTTGATTGAGACCCCGCTGCCACTGCGGCCACCGCGCCGGGCGCAGCGATTCCCGCAATCTGCTCGACGGGGAGGCCTATGCCTCCGGCGAGCCTCACGGGGCCGCCGATGAACCCGGCTCCCCCGTACCTGTCGTACTCCTGGGCGCTCTTGGCGTTAGCGGCGACGAAGGCCTGTAGCTGGTAATAGCTCTGGAAGGAGCTCAGCCCCTGGGGCGTCGCGCCGGCGCCCGAGACCCCCGGCTGCGCCTTGTGGGCAGGCAGGACAGAGTAGACCGCGAAGGCTGCCGCAACGACCAGAATCGTGACGAAGAAGACCATAGTCGCCCGGTTGCCGCCTCCGACCCTTGACTCCGCTTGCATGGCTATTGTCAAGGCGGTCGAGGGGTTAAACCCTAGGCGGAGAACATCCCGTTCTGGGGACGCGAACGCGTCGACGGGCCCCGCCCGCCAAGGCGCGACCAGTTTTGTGGTGCTCCCCGAGTGGTTTATGCAGTAGCCTGCCCATCGCCCACGGAGCGCCGGGATGAGCCTCTCGAAGAGCTACACGAAGCAGGAGGTGGACATGTGCCCCATGGGCATCTGCAAGAAGTGCGGTTGCAGTTGTCCGTGCTCTTGCTCCTGCTGCCGACGAGGTTGCTGCTCAGACAGAGCGTAGCCGGCTTCGGCGGAGGGCCAAGTCGTTGCGACGTCGTGATTCCGACTTCAGCTCACTGTTGGACCATTAAATACGAAAAGCTCTGGGGAGGGCCCGTGTCTGCAGGGTATTCCGGAAAGCCCCTCGCGCAGAAGCTGGGCATCAAGAAGGGCGACGTGCTCGTCTTCTCGAACGCCCCGGACGGTTACGACCGGCTCCTGGGAAGGCTGCCCGAAGGGGCGATCGTCGCCCGCGACTTGGAAGGCCCGTTAGACTTCATCCAGCTCTTCAGCACGGAAAGGGCGAGCCTGGAAAGAGAACTCTCTAGGTTGAAGGCGATGCTCAAGCCTGACGGGATGGTCTGGGTGTCCTGGCCGAAGGCCAGATCGCGACGGCAGACCGACCTGAGCGACCGCGTCGTGAGGGAAGTCGGTCTCAAGAACGACATGGTCGACGTGAAGGTCTGCGCGATCGACGATTCGTGGTCTGCGTTGAAGTTTGTAAGAAGACTGAAAGATAGGGATGATAATTCGCGTCCAAAGGACAGGGAAGCCTGACTTATTTTATCGGCGCTTAATTATGAACGGCATGCTCTTTGTCGATGACCGAGCCCAACGGCGACAAGCCCCTCGTGACCGTCTCGGTCTTCCTGTTCGGCAAGCCGGCCTGGGAGATTGAGGGGCTGGAGGGCTCTCCCGTCGACCTCGAGCTGCTGAGCGCGATAGCGTCCTGCGGCCAGGAGCTCAGCAGGAGGCTGACGAGGGCGGCCGAGCTCGGCAAGAAGCTCGTGGTGAAGGGGTGGGAGGGGTACGGGCTGCTCTATGACGTCGAGTTTTACAAGTCAGTCACCCTCAAGGACGCAGAGGAGGAGCTCAAGGGCCTCGGCATCGAGCCCGACGAGGTAAGCATCAGAGAGGAGGAGGAAGACTCGAATGGGGGGCCCTATGGAGAGTGACCGGTGTTCGGCGAATCGTTTGAATACGTTGTGCCCAAACGGCTCCAGATGAGAAAGGGTCGCGCCAAGCTCCTCGTTGGGCAGACCGCCAACCGCCGAGAGGAGTTCGACCCTCTCAAGCGCTTCGCCGACATCTACTGGCTGGAAGACATGGACGAGGAGCAGCAGGCGCGGGTGCTGCCGCAGATAGACTGCCTCTACTCGCACGGTTGGCCGAAGGGCCTGGACGCGGGGAAGGTCTCCGCGATGAAGAAGCTGCGGCTCTACCAAGCGGGGAACGCGGGGGTGAACAGCATCCGTTTCGACTTGCTCGGCAAGGACGTGGTCGTCTGCAGCAACGCCGGAGGCTACTCGGACGAGGTCGCTGAGTTCGCCATCGGCCTGATGCTGGCGGCCGGGAAGAGCATAGTCAAGTTCGACCGTGAGCTCAGGGCGGGAGCCTTCGCCCACCAGAGGCTCGACGATCTCGGGCGGTGCGTGGCCTTCTTTAGGGGCAAGACGCTGGGAGTCGTCGGCTACGGCGGGATAGGGAGGGCGACGGGCAGGATGGCCAAGCCGTTCGGGATGAAGGTCCTCGCGTTCGGCAGGCACCCGGTCAGCGACAAGGGCGTAAAGTCGCTCAGGGGGAGGGCGGGGCTCTTGAAGCTGCTCCGCGAGTCGGACGTCGTGGTCCTGGCCGTCCCCCTCACGAACGTCACCAGGGGGATGATAGGGAGAGAGGAGCTCGGTGCGATGAGGCCCGGCGGGACGCTCGTGAACGTCGCCCGCGGGGAGGTCGTCCAGAAGGAGGCAATCTATGATTACCTCGTGAAGAACCCCGGGTTCGTCTACGCCACCGACGTGTGGTGGCCGGACAAGCAGGGCGTGGAGTCTTTCTCTCCCGACCTGCCGTTCTTGGAGCTGGAAAACTTCATCGGGACCCCGCACTGCTCCGGACCTAGCGCGATAATCACCGGGACGGTCGGGAAGGGGGTCGTCGAGAACCTGACGAGATACTTCGAGGGCCGGCCCTTGAAGAACGTCGTCGACAGGTCGGAATACTCCTGAGCTGAAGCATCAATAGCCGATCTCTGAGCTCGGGCGAAGGTGCCGCATGGACTTTACCCTCCCGCACTTCTTGCACCTGTAGACGCCTCTCCCCCTCGGGTTGTAGTCCCGGCCGTCCACGACCGCCTCATGCTCCGTCCTCATCATGCACTTCTCGCAATACCTGTACTCTGACAACCGTGCCTAGTTCGAAGAGCGGCTGACGCTATATAAGAAACCGCCGGTGGGAAAATGTCCGATGCTCGGTGTCGTCCTCATCGGGATAGGGATAATCCTCGTAGGATTCCTTGTCGTCTTCCTGGCGACAGCGGCCTCGGGCGGATCGTCGGAGGAAGGGGAGAGGGGGACAGGAGTGAGGGGCGGAGGCGTCATAATGATTGGCCCGATTCCCATAGTCTTCGGGTCGGACGCGAAGTGGGCCAGCATAGCTATGGTCCTCGCCATCGTCTTGGTTGCGGTCGTGCTCCTTTCGGGGGTATTGTTCGGCCTATGAACCCGAGGCTGGTTCTGCTGGGTATCGCCATCGTCTTCGTGGGGTTCTTGGTGGTCGCCGTGGGGATATTCTCCGGGACTGGCGGATCGAGCTCCATTGGCGGGTTCATCCTTATCGGGCCGGTCCCCATAATCTTCGGCAGCGGCCCCAACTCCGGAGCCCTCTCGACGGTCGGCTTGGTGATCACCGTGGCGATGGTCGCGGCGTACCTCCTGTCGTTCCTGCTCTGGAGGTCGGGCAGGCGGCGCGAGGTCGAGGCCGAATAGCCTAAATATGACCCGCCGGGCTCTAAAACCAATATGCAGAAGATGATGCCGATAGTGAAGTTCACGCCCCTCGCCAAGCAGAAGCTCTCCGAGGCTTTGAAGGAGCAGACCGAGGGCGGCTCCTATCTCAGGATTGACGTTTACGCGTCGGGCGGATGCGCTTGCAGCGGCGGCTACACCTACGGGATGCAGCTCTCCGAGAAGCCGAGAGGGAATGACCTCGTGGAGGAGGTAGACGACTTTAAGATCGTCACCGACAAGAACAACGCCGAGATCCTCAGGGGGTCAAAAATCGACTTCGTCGATACGATGCAGAGGCAGGGCTTCAAGATTGAGAACCCGAACGTCCAGGGACAGGGCTGCGGCTGCGGAAGCGGCGCCGCTCACTAGTAGATCATCTCGTCGCTGATTCTCATCTTCTTCTTCGCGCCCAGGAAGTACGGGCTCTCGAGCCCCTCCCTTCTCGCGGCGTCGATCACAGCCTTCTGCATCGAAAAGACTAGGAGATAGAGCCTCTCCACGGGGTCGCCCTCGGGGCGTATGAGCGAAGACGAGAAGCCGCCTCGTGTAAGCGTCTCGTGCAACTGTCTCCCTTTCGCCCCGCCCGGGGACTCGACCACGTTGACGCGGTCGGATGTCGAGAGGGAGAAGAGCGGCATGTGGCTGAACTCCTCGAGGAGGGACGCCTGCGCCCTCCCCCCTAGCATCTCGTAGATCTTCGCCACCCCGTAAACGGACGCGGCGTAGGCCTCGTTGTTTCCCGCGAAGTGCGTGAGGTTGCGCCCGCTCGCTATGCGAATCCCCTTGGCCAAGGCGGTGGCGCGCAAGAGCACCTCCTCAAAGTCGCGGCCGGACTGGAGCCCGCAGACCTTGAGCACCGCGACTAGCGCAAGCGTGAAGGTCGCGATCCCGGGGGACTTGCCCGCCGGCTTGAACGGGAGCCCGATGACCCTGTCAGTCTCTGAGGCCAGGCGGCTGCTCGGGTTGCGGGTGATGGCGACAGTGACCTTCGCGACCCCCTTCAGGGCGCGGGCGAGCTCGATGTTGGACCTCGTCTCGCCCGAAACCGAGACTACGTACACCGGCCTTCCAGTCGCCCAGCTGATGGACTCGGTCAGGGAATACGGGTCGAGGGCGAGGACCCGCGGCCCGGCGAGGAAGGACGCGCAGAGCGAGGCGGCGTAGGAGTCCCCCGCCCCGACGAAGACTGGGTCTCCTCCTTCCCCAAGCTCCGATCAGAGCGCCGACCTCCTGAAAGAGTCTAGCAGAGAAGGCTGGGCCCTGAACTCCCTTGCGACGGAGGCGATGGTCGCTTCGCTACTCAAACCTGCGGACACTACTTTCCGGTGGACGGGTTGACGAGCTTCCGGAGGTCCAGGATCTTGTCCACCTCCCTATCGGTGTACCCGAGCTGTTTCAGCCCGTCCCTGACCGAGAGCCCGCGCGCGAGCCTCTTCCCCACCTTCGCGGCCCTGTCGTAGCCTATGGCCGGGCTTATCGCCGTGACCAGCGCGGGGCTGGATTCCGCGTACGCCCTGTTCCTCTTCACGTTGGGGACGACGTGGTCCAGGACCACGCCGGACAGCTTCGAGAGCGCCTCCGTGAGCAGGGCGATTTGAGTGGCAACGTTGTAGCCTACCAGAGGCACCCCCATGCTGAGCTCGAACTCGCCCAGCATGCCGGCGATCTGGTTCGCCCGGTCGAGCCCCATAACCTGGGCTGAGACGAGCATCGCCGCCTCCACCGTGATTGGGTTCGTCTTCCCGGGCATGATGCTGCTCCCCGCAATCTCCTCCTGGGTGCGTATCTCTATCTCGCCGAGGCCCGTAACAGGCCCGGAGAACATGAGCCGGATGTCCTGGCAGAGCCTGTAGAGGTCGAGCGCGGTCACATTCATGACCGAGCTCAACGCTATCAGGTCAGAGAGGAGCCTCATGGCGCGGAACTTGCTCCTCGCCTCGGAGAAGCCCAGCTTGGTCGACCTGTTGATTCCGCGTATCACCGCGGCCCCAAACGCGGGGTCGGCGCTCACCCCGGTCCCGACCGCCGTCCCGCCCATCGGGAGCTCCTTCGCGTACGCCAGGGCGGCCTTGAGAAGCTGGAGGTCGTGGTCGAAGGCGTCAGCGTACGCGGCGAACTCCTGGCCCATCGTGACCGGCAGCGCATCCCTGAGGTGGGTCCTTCCCGCCTTGTAGACGCTTGAGGTGCGCTTCGAGAGGGCCGTGAGGCTCCTCGACGCCCTTTCCATCGCCGGCGCGAGCTCCGCAGCGCAGAGCGCGATAGCGGCTATCCTGATGGCCGAAGGCCCGACGTCGTTCGACGACTGCCCCATGTTGACGTGGTCGTTGGCGTGGACCTTCTTCCCTAGGAGCTCGCCCGCCCTCTCCGCGATGAGCTCGTTGAGGTTCATGTTGAGCCCCGTGCCCGAGCCTGTCTGGAAGACGTCCACGGTGACCCTGGAGTCGTGTCTCCCCTCCATCACCTCGCCGGAGGCCCGCGCTATCGCCGAGGCGACCTTGGGGTCGAGCAACCCCAGAGAGGCGTTGGCCTCCGCCGCCTCGCGCTTTATCAGTGCGACAGACCAGATAATCTTCCGAGGAAAGCTCGTGCCGGTGTCCAAGAACACCTTCTTCGCTCCCTCGACGTATCTCATGCGAAGGTGCTTCTTGCCGCGGAGCCTTTCTTAAGGCTTCGAGACCCGGCTGCCTATCGGCGGGGCCTGACGCCTATCTTCTCTATGAGCCGTCCGAGCTCCGAGTCGTCCACCGCCTCCACGCGCAGGTAGCGGAGGATCTCGTCCTCGGTCATCTGGAGCCGCTTGGCCTCGTCGACCGTGTATCGGTAGGCCTCGATCTCGGTTGGGCGGTCGACGTATTCGAAGGTCTGGTCGAAGAGGTCCTTCCCGTCGAGGAACTGTTTGACGTGGACGAGCACGTGTATCACGTCCAGGTAGAGGCAGTTTATCTTAGCGGCGGTGAGGTACTTCGAGCCCACGCACACGGCCCCCGTGTTGTGGTCGAGCCATATCCCCCAGTCGGAGTCGACGACGCTGACCTTCAGGTGCCTGACTATCTTGGACATGCTGCTCTGGGAACCGAAGAGCCTCAGGAGTGTGGGCGAGTTCTCGGCGCCAATGAATATCTGAGTGAACCTGTACTCCCCCAGGCTGACGCTTCGCTTCGCCTTGAATATCTTCGGAGCCAACTAATTCCTCAGCGCACTTTTGTAATCTAAAGTCGGGAAGCCAATTTCTATTGACGCATCGGTTACACAAAGAGTTCAGCCGCGACTCTGGGCACGCTTAAGGGGACAAGTTTCTCAACTCCGGCGATGACGCTGCATTGAATCGCACCGCCGGCGACTGATTTTGGCTTCAGTGATTCTGCCCGTCCTTCTTGCCCTCCTGGTCGCAGTGGTCTTCGTCTGCGTCTCGTTCGTTCTGCCCGCCCTGACGGGCGCTCCCTGGGTGCCGAGTTCTAACGACATTGTAAGGAAGATGCTCGTGCTCTCGAAGGTCAAACCGGGTGAAGAGGTCTACGACCTGGGATCCGGAGACGGCAGAATCGTGATAATGTCCGCGAAGGAGTTCGGCGCGCGATCGACCGGAATCGAGATCGACGTGTTTCGAGCCTTCTACTCGAAGCTGCTCATCAGGCTGCTAGGCCTCGCGGGGAAGGCCAGGGTAATCTGGTCCAGTTTCTACAGGGTGGACCTGAGCAGGGCGGACGTGGTCACCGTCTACCTGCTGCCAGAGACCAACGACAAGCTGACGCCCAAACTCGAGAGGGAGCTCAGGCCGACGTGCAGGGTGGTCTCGCACGCGTTCAAATTTGATTGGCAGCTCCTGGACTCTGACGAGGGCGCGAAGATCTACGTCTACAATCCTCGTCCGAGCGCACCCCTGCACGGGGCGCTCCCTGGAGTTCAAGACAAGCAATCTGAGCCCCACCGGGGCTGAATGGACGTGGAGACCGCCTTTCATCTCCCGGCAGTGCTCGCCCAGCTACTCGGTTTGGCGTATCTACTTCACCGGTGAAAAGCGCTTTAAACACGGATACGGCGACTGCTCACGATGGGTAGGCGACTCATGCCATCGTCAAAGGTCGGTCCGGCAGTCTCTTGACGGTAGCCTCGACCAGCGGCATCCGCGGGGTATTCAACTCCGACCTCCTCCCCGAGGACGTGGCCGAGTACGCCCGAAGGTTCGTCCGTCTGGTTGGAGGAGGCGAACTCCTCATCGGCAGGGACACGCGCTCGACCGGCCCGGTCGCTTCGCGCGTCGTGACAAGCGCCATCCTCTCGACTGGCGCCGACGTTGTCGACTACGGGGTAATATCCACGCCGGCAATCTTCCGCGAGAGCAGGAGGAAGGAGAGGTCGGCGATAATAGTGACGGCTTCGCACAACGAGCCGGAGTGGAACGGCCTGAAGTTCGTGGTCAACGGCCGCGGGATCAACCAGGCGGAGTTCGACGAGGTATTGCGGAAGGGACCGAAGGGCGACGGACACCCCTCCCCGGGAAGGCTGGCGCGCCCTGAAGGCTTCTCTTACAACAGAGAGCTGGTGGAGATGGCCGGAGAGGGCTCGGCGCAGGGAGTGAAGGTAATCCTCGACCTCAACGGCGGGTCGGCGATAGGACACGCCCCCGGGATTCTGCGCGCGCTGGGGTGTGAGGTGTCCACCATCGGGGACACGCGGGGGATATTCTCCAGGACCATCGACCCCACGAACGACCCCCTCGAGGTGCTCTGCAAGACGGTGAAGAACGAGGGGGCGGACGTCGGCTTCGCGTTCGACTGTGACGGGGACAGGCTGGCCCTCGTCGACAACGAGGGGAAGGCGCGGACGGGCGACTACATGCTCACCTTGGCGATAAAGGAGGCCCTCCAGGGCGCCGCCCAGAAGGACGTGGTCGTCTCCGTGGACACTACCCAGGCCATCGACGAGGTCGTCAGGGAGTCCGGTGGTCGAATCTTCAGGGCCAAGGTCGGGGAGGGGAACGTCGTGGGCCTGATGGCCGAAAAGGGGGTGAGGCTCGGAGGCGAGGGGAGCAGCGGAGGGGTGATCGATGCTAGCTTCAACAACTGCAGGGACTCCCTGGTCGCGGCCGCCATCATAGTGGGGGCGCTGAAGCGGAGGGGGACGAAGGTCTTCGGCCAGGTGAGGTCATACCATATCGCGCGCGAGAAGATGGCGATGCCGAGGAAGAAGGGGCTCGAGGCGGTCAGGAAGCTCCAGAAGGAGAACCCCGGGGCGGACGCCCTCGACGGGCTCAAGATTAGGACCTCAGGCTCCTCCTGGGTGCTGATACGCGTCTCCAACACGGAGGACGGAGTCAGGGTCTCCGCCGAGGCGCCCAGCATGAGGGACGCGGAGCAGCTCGCGCACTCGTACGTGCTCAAGGTCAGGCGTGCCGGTGCCTGAGCGATGCTCGACGAGTACGACATCATCGACCTGATCACGAAGCGCTTCGGCGAGCTTCCCGAAGGCTACGTCCCGATAGGCGACGACGTGGCCCTGATTCCTCCAGGGAGGGTGGGGGAGAGCGTCGTCCTGAAGTGCGACATGCTCGTCGCGAGGACAGACATCCCGCCCGGCATGTCGTGGAAGATGGCCTCGAGGAAGGCCGTCGCCATGTGCGTCTCCGACTTTGCCGCCAAGGGCGTGCCCCCGACCGCTTTCATGGTGTCCGTCGGGCTTCCTAGGGGGACCTCGCGGGCGAATGTGGTGTCGCTCGCGTCCGGCCTTCTCCAGGCGTCGCGAGAGTGGGGCGTGAGGCTGGTCGGAGGAGACACGAGCGAGGCGGGCGACCTGATAATCGACTGCATGATGGTGGGCTTCGCGGGGCACATAGTGAGGAGGAGCGGGGCGGGCCCTGGCGAGTACGTCGTGACGAGCGGGACGTTCGGCGAGACCACCGCGGGGCTGAGGATTCTCATCGACGGCGCGAAGGCCGAGCCTGGGTTCAAGAAGAGGGCGGTCTCCTCGGCGCTCCTGCCCAAGCCAAGGCTGGCGATCGGGCTCGCGGTCGCCGGGTGCCTCTCGTCCTCGATCGACTCGAGCGACGGTCTGGCGATATCTCTTCACACCATCTCGGAGATGAGCGGGGTGGGGATAAGGCTGGCCAAGTTGCCCTACGCAAAAGGCCTCCGGGAGTTCGCGTCGCGCAACTCGTACTCCGCTGAGGAGCTCGCGCTCTACGGCGGGGAGGAGTACGAGATCGTCGGGACAGTGCCGAAGGGGCGCATCCAGGAGGCGAAGACCAAGGCCCGCTCCGCAGGCTGCGAGCTGCGGGTGATAGGCGAGACCGTCTCGGCGAAGGAGCTCAAGGGCGTCGCGCTGCCCGACGGGAGAAAGGTGCGGAGGGATGGTTGGGTCCACTTCAGGAGCAAGCCGTAGCCTGCGACGGCTAGGCCGCCTTTATCGCCTTCACGAACTTCTTCGATGTCGAGTCCGCCTTCTCCTTCGTCTCGGACTCTACGAAGACCCTCACGATGGGCTCGGTGCCGCTGGGACGGATGAGCGCCCAGGTCTTCTCGTCCAGCCATATCTTCAAGCCGTCGACCTTCTCCACCTTGCCGTCGCCCTGGCGCTCTATCGCCTTCATTATCTCCTTGACCCTGCTCGGGTCTATCGGGACCTTCGTCTTGGTCTGGAAGAACCTCGGGAACGCGGCGGCCATGAGCCTCGAGAGGGGCGACCCCCTCGTCGCGATCACCTCAAGCATCATCGCGGTGGTCATTCCTCCGTCGCGGGTGGGCACGTGCAGAGGGAAGAAGCCGCCGCCGTTCTCCTCGAAGCCCATCAACGCCTTCCTCTCCATGATCGTCCTTGACACGTCGACGCTGCCCACCCTCGTCCAGATGACTTTGGCTCCGCGCTTCTTCGCCACGGCCTCGATGATCTGGGACGAGCTGACGGGGGTGACGACCGTGGAGTTGGGGTTCCTCTCGAGGAGGTAGTCCGCTATGAGCGAGCCGCTCTGGTCGCCCCAGTACAGGTTCCCGCCCTCGTCGCAGAATATGGAGCGGTCCCCGTCCCCGTCGTAGGCCACCCCGAGGTCCGCGTTGGAGGCGCGCACCGCGACGACAAGGTCCCGGAGGTTCTCGGGGGTCGGCTCAGGCCCTCTCCCGGGGAAGCTCCCGTCGATTATCGAATTGACCGTGATGACCTTGCAGCCGAGCGCCTCGAGGAGGTAGGGGGCTGCGAGGGACTGGGCCCCGTTCCCCGGGTCGACGACCACCTTGAGCTTCCTTTCCTGGATGAGCCTCACGTTCACCCTCGACATTATCCCGTTCAGGTACGTCCTGATGACTGAGGGCTCCGGCCTGGCGGTCCCTACGTCCTTCCAGTTCGCTTTGTTCGTTGACCCGTCGTGGAAAATCTTCTCTATTTTCTGCTCGTCCAGCCTGGAGACCTCCACGCCCTCCGGGCCCATCACCTTGACGCCGTTGTATTGCGACGGGTTATGCGAAGCCGTGATCATGACCGACCCCCTGTAGCCCAGCGCCTTGGTCGAGAACTGGAGGGCGGGCGTGGGGACCATGTCGGCCTCCGCGATGTTCCTCCCGGAGCTCATCAGCCCGGCGGTCACCGAGGAGAGCATCATCTGGCCGGTGAGGCGGCCGTCCCTGCCCACGAGGATTTCGCCTTCTGCGAGGTAGGTCCCTATGCTCTCTGCCAGCTTTAGCGCGAAGCTCATGTCGCCGGTCACTCCGGGGATGAACCTGACGCCGTTGGTTCCGAAGAGCCTTCCCTGGGGCGCTAGCACGCTACCTTTTCCTCAGTGAACTGATTAAAAGCCTTTGAAATGAAGAATTAGGTATTCTCTGCTCTGATGATAACAGAACTACAATGATTGGTCTACCTATCGCTAATTCCTACAAGAAGAATGCGGTCTCCCGAGGACGGGTCTCGCCTTTCGCATAAACACTTATGTTGAATGCCCGACGCGCTCACTTGCGGGCCCGTAGCTCAGTACGGACAGAGCACTGGCCTTCTATCTGACGATGGAAGAGAGCCAGGGGTCGCGAGTTCAAATCTTGCCGGGCCCGCCAAATTACCTAGAATTAGACTGTATACCCTTATCAGGGGTTGAAAGATGCTCTCAATTCTCTAGATCTCTCTGGAGGTCGAGAGTTCCAATCCGTCCCCGGCAGCCGCGGAGATTCATTCAATACTTAAATAAGCCTTGAAATAATATTGGGGCGTGAGCAAACAAAGATGATCAAAAAACTCGGAAACGTCGTGCTAGTCGTGACCGACCAGGCAAAGGCTCTCGACTTCTACACGCGGGTCCTTGGCTTTGAGAAGCGGGCGGAATTCTCGGATCCAGGAACGCCTCCGGGAGCTCCACATTGGATCACCGTCGCACCGAAGGGGCAGGACATAGAGATCAGTCTCTTTCAAGTCGGCTCGTCTCCCGACCCTGCTGCCTCTCAGCTAAAGCCCGGAACCGGCCCTCAATGGAACCTAGTGACCGATGACTGCCGTGGGGACTTCGAGCGCCTAAAGGACCAAGGGGTCAGGTTCGATCAGTCCGAGCCCGCCGAGCAGCCTTGGGGAATCCAAGCTACCTTAAGGGATCCCGATGGGAACAGGTTCAGCCTGCTTCAGCCCCGAATGGGCCCATAGACATTCTCGGGGAATCGAAATTGAGTTCCAGGACCACGACCGCCAAGAAATCCCGGGGATTCTCGGACGAGGAAAAGGCCGCCATGAGGGAGGCGGTCCGAGAACGTAGTGGGGGCGCTGGAGAAGGGGAAAGCGCCGTGCTCGCGAAGATTGCCAAGATGAAGGAACCTGACCGCACCAAGGCGAAGAAAGTCCACGAGATCGTCAAGACGTCCGCCCCCGAACTCACCCCAAGGACCTGGTATGGGATGCCAGCCTATGCCAAAGACGACAAGGTCATCTGCTGGTTCCAAGACGCTGCGAAGTTCAAGGCAAGGTACGCGACATTAGGCTTTAGCGACAAGGCGCATCTTGACGAAGGTAGCATGTGGCCGGTCACTTATGCGATAATGGAGCTGACCTCCGCCGAAGAGGCTAAGATAACCGCGCTCGTGAAGAAAGCGGTCAGCTGAGACTTGAAAGCGGCTACGGTCCCTCCCCGAAGAGCACGTCCCAGTCTCAAGAGGTCGACGTCATAATCAATGCGGCAGGCGACTGGAAAGGCAAGCAGCTGCGCGCTCTCGTCAAAAGAGCTAATCCTAGTGTGGTCGAGGAGGCGAAGTGGAAGAAGCCATCCAATCCGAGGGTCCCAGTATGGTCCGATCACTGCATAGTTTGCATAGGTGGGACGCTCAAGAAGGCTATCCGGCTCACGTTCCCCCACGGTGCTCAGCTGAAGAATCCAAGAGGCTCTTCGACGTGTGCCTTGAGGGCAATGCAATGCGTTACATAGACCTTCACGAAGGCGAGTCCTGGGACGAGGTGGGAGTAGAGACCCTTGTTCTCGAGGCGGCGAAGCTCAACGCCAAAGCAAAAGGACGATAAGGCCACCCAAGGTCTCTCCAAACTTAAATAGATATTGAAATATTACATCTCTTGATGGGAAGTTCTTGGAAGGCGGTGGCCGACGATAGCCGCAGGCAACTCTTGATGATGCTGAAGGACGGCGAGAAGACCCCTACCGAGATGGCAAAGAGCTTCGACTTCACTCTTCCGGCCCTCTCGACTCACCTCAGAGTCCTGAGGGAAGCAGACCTTGTCACCGAGAGAAGAGTCGGCCAGAACAGATACTACTCGGTCAACAGGAAGAAGATGTCTGAGATGATGCACTTCTTCGATGGCTTCTGGGACGAGAACCTAGCTCGATTGAAGCAGCATGTCGAAGCAAAAGCCAGGAAGTGAGCTTGTCTAACCTCGAGATCAGAAAGACGATAGACGTGGATGCTCCGACCGACGTCGTCTTCAGAGCGCTCACCGACGAAAAGGAGCTTGTCAAGTGGCTGCCGCAGGAAGCCAAGATGGACGCCAGAGTGGGAGGTCAACTTCAGTTCAAGTATCGTCGGGAGGGACGCGCCAACGAACTGGTCTTCGAAGGCGAGGTCCTCGAGCTGGTTCAAGACCGGAAGGTATCTTACACATATCACTTTCCGAAAGTCAATCCTGGCCAGGCCGCCGGCCCTGCTCCTAACACGGTGGTCACGTGGACCCTCGATGTCCTTCCTGACGGAAGGACAAGGGTCACGGTGGTCCATACTGGCTTCTTTACGGGACTTGCCAAGTACGCCGAAGAGGGATGGGAGCACAACCTATCCCTTCTCGCCCAGTACTGCCGCGGCGCTGTCGTCTCCCGCTAGGGATGCAGGCTCATTATTTCCTAAGGACCAAGACAACAAGGATGCGGTGAAAAGCGTCTAACGTAACTTTCTTGCCCTCAAAGACCGGGGTCAATGGATTGGATCTCGGTATTCCGACTTGTCCGCCGCCGTAAACACGTGAGGCTCCCGCGAAACGGAACCAATTCTGGCTGCGTTTTTGGCGCGAAACTTGCCGGGCCCGCCATAATCTCAAATCGAGCCGGCGTCTGACTTGTACCCGACGAACACCACGTCCCTGAACTGATTCTCTCCACTGGCCTTCTTGAAGGTCCAATCCAAGTAGGCCCCTGTCTTGACGAAGCCGACCTCCTGCATTGTCCTGAGAAAGTCCTCGTGGTCGAAGAGCCCGAGCCGATGCACATCGTTCCTCAGGACGATTGTCTTGGCCCCGTCCTTGATCAGGTAGGAGAAGGACAACTGCCCAACGTCGCCGTCGCGCTTGGAGACGCTTAGCCTCGCCCCCATCACCTTCCCGTCGTCGAAGACGTCGTCGCCCCTGTGGCCGTCCACGAATCCTTTTTTGGTGAAATGGGTGTCGAAGACGAATACGCCCGGCTCCTCCAGGTGGTCGTAAAGCCCCTGGATCGTGCGCCTCAGGTCCGCCTTGGTCAGGTTGTAGGAGATCGAGCTGAAGAGGCATATCGCCGCGTCATACTTCCCCTCGACCACTGCGTCGAGGTCTCTCATGTCGCCACGGAGGAACCTCGCATGCCCCTTCACCTTGCTTCGGGCGACCCTCAGCATGTCCTCGCTGATGTCCACGCCCGTGACCTCGTAGCCCCTCCCGACGAGGATTTTCGAGTGGCTGCCCGTCCCGCACGCGACCTCCAGCACGCGCCTTCCGAGGACGCCGAACCTCTTGAGAGCCTTCTCGATGAAGTCCACCTCTTGGTCGTAGTCCTTCCACCAGTATATCCTGTCATAGTACTTCACGAGCTGGGAGTACAGGGCGCGCCTCGATTCCGTTCAGCCCACTCTCTTTCGCATCCTCTCCACCGCCTCCCTCAGCGTCCTGTCCTGCTTGGGGAAGGCGAGCCTGACCTGCTTCTTGCCCAGTCCGGGCGTCGAGAAGAAGCTCGAGGCGGGGACCATCGCCACGCCGCCGTCCTTGACCATGTGCTCCGCGAAGCTCACGTCGTCGCCCTTCCAGACGGCGCGAAAGTCGGCCAAGATGTAATATGCGCCCTGCGGCTTTAGGCAGTCGAACCCCATCGCCTCCAGCGATTTCATGAGATAGTCGCGCTTCCTCGTGTAGCTCCTCGTGAGGCTCGTGTAGTATGATTCTGGCAGGCTATAGGCCGTGAGCGCCGCCCTCTGGAGGGGTGAGGGGGCGCAGACCGTCAGAAAGTCGTGCACCTTCCTTATGGCCTCGGTGAGCCTCTTCTCCGCCACGGTGTAGCCAATCCTCCATCCGGTGACGCTGTAGGTCTTGGAGGCCCCCGATATGGTCACCGTGGCGTCTGCCATGTCCCCGAGGGTAGCGAGGCTCACGTGCTTGGCGCCGTCATAGACGATTTGCTCGTAGATCTCGTCGGTTATCGCCAGGACCCCGTTGTCTGCGCAGAGGTCGGCGAGCAGCCCCAGCTCGCTCCTCGAGAAGACCCTCCCGGTGGGGTTGTTTGGGGTGTTGATTATGATAGCTTTCGGCTTGCGGCCGCCGCGGCCTGAGAACGCGCGCTTCAGCTCCTCCTCGTCGAACCCGAAGCCTGGCCCCTTGAGCTGGACGTGGCGCACCCTAGCGCCCGATATTATCGCCGAGGGGAGGTAGCACTCGTAGAAGGGCTCAGGGACAATCACCTCGTCGTCTGAGTCGGTCAGCGCTAGCATGGTCGCCACCATGGCCTCCGTCGCGCCGCAGGTCACCGTGACGTTGTCCTCGCCGGTTGCCTGGATGCCGTTGAAGCGGCGTGCCTTCTCCGCTATCGCCGCCCTGAGTTCCGTCGACCCCCACGTTATCTCGTACTGGTTGTAGTCTTCCCTGACGGCGCGGGCGGCGGCCGCCTTGAGGACCGATGGCGCAGCGAAATCCGGATAGCCCTGGGCCATGTTTATCGCCCCGTGGACTGCGGCCAGCCTCGTCATCTCCCGGATCACAGAGTCCGTAAAGAGCTTCACCCTCGGCGAGACAAGCTCCCGAGCCTTCGGTTTCGACGTCCTCAAGGCGCTCTCCTTGGCTTCGCGGGGTCCCCAAATGAAGGTTTTAACACGGCGCGCATCGGGAAGAGCCATGCAGGCCGGGCACGCCACGCGAGAGGGGACAACGAAGTTCGCCGAGTGGGCTGTGGGAAAAGGGTTGGACCGTGGTCACTTCAGGGAGTTCCGCGGCCTCAGGCTCTCTTCCCTCGGGGTCGGGACCTACCTGGGCGGCATGGACGCCGAGACGGACAAGCTGGTCGAGGAGGCGGTGTTGCAGTCGGTCTCGTCGGGTGCGATTAATGTCATCGACACGGCGATCAACTACAGGCTCCAGAGGGCAGAGAGGTCTGTGGGGAGGGCCTTGGCCCGCCTCGCAGGCGAAGGAGGGATTCCAGGCGCGCGGGAGGCCCTCCTGGTCTGCACCAAGAACGGGTACCTGAGCTCGGACGGCGAGCTCTCCAAGGACTTTTGGGCATACATTCAGGACGAGTTCGTCAAACCCGGGAAGCTCAGGCAGGAGGAGATAGCAGGGGAGGCCCACTCGATGGCAATCCCCTTCCTAAGGGAGCAGCTGAGGAGAAGCCTGGCGAACCTGGGCCTCGGGTGCGTCGATGTGCTTTACCTGCACAACGCCGCGGAGTCTTGGCTGCCGGAGATCGGATACGGGAGCTTCATCGAGAAGCTCGGGGAGGTCTTTACCCTCTACGAGGAGGAGAGGGAGAAGGGGCGCATCCTCTACTATGGGATGGCCTCCTGGTCGTGCTTCAGGGTCAAGGAGGGCGAAGCCGAGCGCGTGAACCTCGAGGACGCGGTGGAGGTGGCGAGGGTCGCCGGCGGAGAGGACCATGGCTTCAGGTTCCTGCAGCTCCCGTTCAACGTCGCGATGAACGAGGCGCTGACCCTGAGGAACCAGAGGGTCGCCGGCGAGATGCTCACGACGTTCGAGGCGGCGATGAGGCTCGGCGTCGGTGTCTCCACGAGCGTGCCCCTCTCCCAGGGGCGGCTTCTCAACCACACACGGGTGCCCGCGCTAGAGGGTTCGAAGGCGCTTTCCCTCATCCAGTTCGCCAGGTCCGCCCACCCGGCGGTCGTGGCACCCCTGATAGGCCAGAAGAGCCCGGAACACACGAAGGAGAACCTTCGAATCGCGATGATTCCGCCGCTCGACGAGCCGGGATTCAGGGAGACCTACAGAGGACTGATTTAATAGACAGCGGAGCGACTCGCCTCTGCGGTTTGAGGCTCTATCTCGTCCTCCCGGGGATCCTGCTCGCGCTCGCTGGGTTCGTCTTCACTCTCCAAGGCCTGGGAATCGTCGGCCCAAAGGGCTCGTTCATGTTTCAGAGCACGGCTTGGATATACCAAGGGCTCGCGGTGTTCTTTGTTGGCCTCCTCATAACGGTCGGCGGGCTCTGGAAGAGCCGGCCGAGGCCGAGCGGCTAGCCAGCCGCCCGTCCCCGAAATGGCCGGACCCGTCCTCCTATCTGCGCCTGGCGACTATCTTCTCTGGAGCTTCTTTGAGCCGCAGCTTCGTCTCGTAGCTCGCGCCGTTCCTCAGGAACAGGACAGAGACCTCCTCCCCTATGCCGAGGTGGGAGAGCGCGCCGACGAGGTCCTTCATCCGTTCGACCTTGGACTCGCCGATCTTGACCAGGATGTCCCCGACTCGCAACCCGGCGTCGCGAGCGGGCGCCTCGTTCAGGACTTCCGCGAGGAGCACCCCTTGCTCGACTGCGAGGTTGTACCTCCTGGCGACGAACTTGTTGACGTCCATCCCGGAGATCCCCAGCCAAGGCCGCACCACCCTGCCGTTGCGGGTGATCTGGTCCATTATCCTCTTGATTGTCTCGGAGGGGATGGCGAACCCCATGCCCTGCGCGAACGGGATCATCGCGGTATTCATTCCGATGACCTTGCCGTCCAGGTCGGCGAGCGGCCCGCCGCTGTTGCCCGGGTTGATTGCCGCGTCGGTCTGGATGAGGCCCTCGACGACAAAGTCCGTCCCGGGGAGAGGCCTCCCCAGTGCCCCTATCAGCCCCATCGACACCGTGGGATCCCCGGGGAGCCCCAGGGCGTTGCCGATGGCCAGGACTATCTGCCCTACCTTGAGCTTCTCGGAGTCCCCCAGCGTCGCGAACGGGAGGTTCTCCGCATCGACCTTCACGAGGGCTACGTCGGTCGCCGAGTCCGTGCCTATCACCTCTCCTACGAAGGTCCTTCCGTCCTTGAGGTTGACCTGAACCCTCGCGGACTCGTCGACGACGTGGTTGTTGGTGACGATGATCCCGCGCGGGTCGATTATGACCCCCGACCCCTGGCCCTCGACAGGCACCATGCCGAAGCGATTGTCCCTGGTGATCCTCGTGCTCTCTATCCCGACGACGCTCTCGCTAAGCCGCTCGACGGCGCCGGTTATCTGTCCCTCTAGCTCTGTGAGACCCATCTCTCTCCACTCCAGGCTACCAGGGGGGCCTCACGGGAGGCCCCGGCTCCGGCACTGATGGTCTGGGAGGCCCTCTCGGCTCCAACCCTCTACTCCTCCCTGCCTGTGGTGGGGGTGATGTCCAACTCCACCACGTTCCCGCCCCTGAGGACGGAGAGCTTCGCCGGCTGGTCTATCGCCTCTTCGCCCAGGAGGCTCGTGAGGTCCTCCGAGCTCGAGACGCTCTTCCCGTTGAACTTCAGGATTACGTCGCCGAAGGAAAGGCCGGACTTCTTCGCCGGGGTGCCGTCCTCCACGGAGTAGACCATGACACCCGCCTCTTGCCCCACGCGCTGGTCAGAGGAGACTTCCTCTGGGAGCGCCACCGGGTTCGAGACTATGCCCAGGTATGCCCTCTTGAACGGCTGGCCCTTGGCGAGCCTCTGGACCACCTTCGATATCGTGTTCACGGGCACCGCGATCCCCCTCTTGGAGACGTAGGCGACGTTCATCCCGATCAGGCGGCCCGACGCGTCCACCAGCGGGCCTCCCGAGTACCCTGGGTTGACACGCGCGTCAGTGATAACGGCGTTCTCGATGGTCATACCCCACCATCCGCCGATGCTTCGGTTCGCGCCCGTGATGATTCCCGAGGTGACGCTCGTGCGCGAGGAGAAGGGGTTGGCGAGGGCCAGGACGAACTGTCCCGCCTTCAGCGCGTCAGAGTCGCCCTTCTCGATGGGCGTGAGCTGCCCCTCGACCGTCAGGACGGCGATGTCCGAGCGCCTGAAGCGCCCCGTGACCTTGGCTGCGAGCTTCCGCCCGTCCTCGGTCCCGACGCTCACCTCTTCGGCGCCCCTGACCACGTGGTAAGCCGTGACCACCGTGCGCTCGTCCCAGACTATTCCCGAACCGTTTCCGTGGCCCGAGCTGACACTCACGACCGAGCGACCTGTGCTCTCGGCGATCCGCTCGATTTCGCCGGAGATCGTCTGCAGTATTCCGTTTGGTTTTAGACTCATGTTATCGTATCACTACAGAGATACAGAATGCGGGGATACTTGTTGATGGAGAATTCGAGAAGTTGGTCACACTTGGCGGCGCGGCGCCCGGCGTCAGTTGTGGAGCGAGAAAGCCCGGCCCAGCGAGAAGAACGCGACGCGCCCCTCCGGGCCGCTGGGGGTGAAGCGCGACAGGTGGCCGACAAGCTGGTAGGAGGCCTTGATGGCGTCGGTCAGGTCCTTGCCCTCCCGGACGTTGCCCTCGATGGCGAGCTCGCCGTCCGAGAAGATGGCGTCGATCTGCACCGCGCCGTCTCCTGTGACCCACTTCATGGTGGTGCCCCGCTCGTCCTCGGAGTACCCGAGCCAGCGGAGAGGCCCGAACCACCTTCCCTTGAGGCCGGAGATTGCTTCGCCCGAGCCCCGTCCGTAGGGCAGAAGCGTGCGAAGGATGGCGACCCTGTGCTGGGTCGCCGATTGGGGACGGGAAGACGAAGCCAGGGGCTTCACTCCTATCATCTCCTTACCCTTGTGCGTCACGTGGTACCCCTCGGGGGTCTTCTCCAAAATCATCTGGTCCTCGAGCCTGTGGAGAATCCTAGAGAGCGTCTCCGAGTGAGTCCCCAGCCTTCGCCTCAGCCCCTCGAACGTGAAGCCGAGCAGGTCTTCTTCGCCCAGGAAGCGCAGCACCTCGGCGTCCCTCTCGCTGAACTGCGGGTTGCGCGTGAACTCATCCCGGGGGAGCGTTTCTGGCAACTTCGGACACCCCACAATGTTGGCCGGCTTCTTATATAGATAGCAGTTGTATTTCGTGAGGTAGGTAGCACCGGGGCTACTAGGTCGTGGATAAGCCCGAAGCCACCCTCTTGTACGCCGCGATGTAGTCCAGCGCGAACTTGTCCGCGTTCTTCTCCGTGCCCCTGTGCTGCCCAGCGAACTGGCGCAGGTGGTGGTAGAACTCGTGGAGCATCACGAAGGGGTCGTAGAGGTACTCCTGGCTAACCGCGAGTATCTCTTTCCGGTCTGCCGAGTAGACGGCTAGGACTCCCTTGGAGCGACCCTTTGTGGTCCCGACCCCGAGCTTGGGGACGTCAAGATGGTAGTGTTCGCAGAGGAGCTCTAGGGCCCTCTCAGTTTTGGTGTCGAGGATGGTGGCGACAATCATCGCCTTGAACCTGTCGTCCGTCTTCCCTTGTGTCTCTGCTGTCGTGTTCCTGCACGCTACGCTTGCTTCTCTTCCAGCTCGAAGGTGTAACGCGCGCCTGCGAACTCCTTCGTCCCGACCTTCTCCCATTCGACGTCATATATCTTGGTGAGCTGGGCGCCGATTATCTTGACTTGCTTGGGCAGGTCCTCCCAGAGCTTGTCCGCCTTCGCGGGGTCCTTCGTGAAAAGCAGGGAGCGCCTTCGCTTCATGAGGTACTTAACAGCGACCTTTTGGTAGTCGCTGCCCTGGACCTGGATTTGTTCCTTCCCGGTGTCGATGGTGAAATTTCGCTTGGAACTCGATTTTTTTTCGGGGCTCTCGGTCGTCTTGTCGCTCTCAGCCATGTCACCACGCGACCGTGTTAGATTAATGAGGCTTTGGGAGGCCAGCTAGAGCCCGACCGCCGACCAGACGTCGTCGTCGCTGTCGAGCTGCGTGAATCCGCACCTGTCGCACTTTTTCCCCGTCAGGGTCGCCTCTTTGCCTCCAGCCAAGACCTTCCTCTCGTACTCGACCATCTGCCCCGCCCGGCACCTCTCACAAAACATTGTCCAGCGAGCCCGCTCGACAGGCGTCCCGAACTCGAACCTTTAAGTCACTCCCCCTCCTCAGTCCGCGAAGTCGGGTCGGATGGTAGAGGTTCAAGTTGGGCGTTCCTGAGAAAATCAAGAAAATCGAGGAGGACATGCTCAAGACGCAGGTCAACAAGCACACCGAGCGCCACATCGGAGTCCTCAGGGCGAAGCTCTCCAAGCTCAAGATGGAGCAGGAAGAGCAGCAGGCACGGCGCTCGGGGAGCGCCGTCGGATACGACGTAAAGAAGTCGGGAGACGGGACAGTGGTCCTCATAGGCCTCCCGAGCGTTGGAAAATCCACCCTGCTCAACGTGCTGACGAACGCAAAGTCGAAGGTCGCAGCCTACCAGTTCACGACGCTCGACGTCGTACCCGGAGTCCTTGACTACAACGGGGCGAGGATACAGGTCCTCGACCTCCCGGGAATCATCAAAGGGGCATCATCCGGAAAGGGCCTGGGCAAGAGAGTTCTAGCGGTGGCGCGGAACGCCGACCTCATCATGTTCGTCATAGACGTCTTCCAGCCCGAAGCCCGCTCTCTGCTCGAGAAGGAGCTCAGGTTGACTGGGATACGTGTCGACGAGGACCCTCCCAACGTGGTGATAGAGACGACCACCACCGGAGGAATCTCGGTGGTATCGCTAGTGAAGCTTACCAAGATCACCGTGGAGACGGTCAAGGACATCCTGAGGGTCTACGGGATGAACAGCGCCCGCGTCGTCATACGCCAGGACATCAGCGACGAGCAGCTCCTGGACGTCATCCTCGGCACCAGGGTCTATATTCCCTCGCTGACGGTCATGAACAAAATCGACCTGGTCAACGCCGGCTTCACGAACGAGCTCATGGACAAGCTCCCCTACAAGTTCGTACCTATCTCGGCCGAGAGCAACCTGAACATCGAGGCGCTGAAGCAGGAGATGTACCGGCGGCTCGACTTCATCAGGATATACATGCGAAGGAGGAGCGGCGAGACTGACTACAAGGAGCCGATGATAGTGAGGAACGGCTCGACCGTGCTCGAGATCTGTGACAAGGTCCACCGGAAGATCAAGGACGACTTCCGCTACGCGCTGATCTGGGGGAAGAGCGTCAAGTTCGACGGACAGCGGGTCGGGATTGGCCACGCGCTGATGGACGAGGACGTCCTGACCCTGGTTACCAAGTGACGACCGGATTCTGTCCAATCTACGGAAGATGCTGTAGACTCGACTTCGCGGCTTCTGCTTGGGGGATTGGAGCCATCGTCGTCTCGTTCCCCTTCATCGCTTCATCTGTGCCCCGCGCTTCTGGGCGAACCTCACCCAGACATCTTATCTTCCCGCGACGTGCGATGTTGATTGCAGCGTTGAGGTCGCGGTCGAGCATGGCACCGCAAGGGCATAGCCAGCTCCTATCGGTCAGCTTGAGTTTCCTGTTGATGCTTCCGCAGAAGTTGCATTTCTTCGAGGTATACGCAGGAGAGACGTGCTCAACCGGGACGCCCGCCCACCTAGCCTTGTAGCCAATGAAGGCCTGAAGCTGCCCGAAAGGCCATTGCGCTACTCTGCGCCGCCTCGCCTTCCCTTCTCCATTTCCCTTTTCGTGAGAATACCGGATTCCTTTGAGCCTTTCGAGAACGATTGCCTCCTTGTTCGCCCTCGCCTTCTCCACGATTAGTGTCGAAACTCTATGTAGAGTTTGATTCACGCGCTCTTTCTCTCTCCTAGAAGACGCGAACTTCCTCTTGAGACGCCCATCCGTGGGATGTCTCTCGTAGAACCGAGAGCGTCTGATTCCATAGAGGGTGTGCAGTCTAGCCACTTCTGAGAGGTCGTGCCGAGTCCCGTCACTCCCTACGATGGACTTCTCGTTGAGGTCGTAGCCGACCCTCCTCAACGGCTCTTCAATCGGAACCTCCTTGGAAAAGGCTATGACGACCGACGACTCTGTCATGGTGACACATCCGCGCTTGAGCGTCTTGTCCCCTAGGAATGACCTCTGGTACTCGCCATACCGCAAGGGGACGAGGACTCGCTCTCCCTTCCTGAAAGGGAGGGAGAGGATGGAGTAGTTCAGCGAGAAGTTTGCTGCATCCATCTTGAACATCAGTCGCTTCGCGAATGGCTTCCGGTGCCAACGTTTGTGTTTCTTGACGATAGACCAGGCGACCTCAGCGACGCAATAGGGGAGACAGGACGCGACGCCGTATCGCACCTGAACTTCCTTGTATATCCTGTTCCTGAGCTTCAGTCGTCCCTTAATGTTCTCGGAAAGGCAAATTCTGATGGCATCATTAATCATCTCGCGGAACGTGGAAAGGAGTTCGCGAGTCTGAGGAGTGGACTGGTAAGCAAACTCAACTCCCTTGACCGCTTTCACACATCGCAACTCGTGATCGGTATTTAGTCGCCTCTAGACTGACACGGTCACAGGCCGGACAGTGCTGACGACCGCAAACGTCATAGGCCGCAACCCTCGATTCCCGA
Source organism: Nitrososphaerota archaeon (assembly GCA_027886905.1). Classification (GTDB taxonomy): domain Archaea; phylum Thermoproteota; class Nitrososphaeria; order Nitrososphaerales; family Gagatemarchaeaceae; genus Gagatemarchaeum. The sequence continues at coordinate 13 of JAPCJO010000023.1, read as the reverse complement.
ACTCGTCCAATGG
>JAPCJO010000057.1 GCA_027886905.1 Nitrososphaerota archaeon | reverse complement strand
GTGGTGGAGAATATGTCCCCTCTGTCGTGTTCGACGCTAGGGGCGCTCCATCTCCTCTCAACCATTGCTTCTGTTGTCATGTGAACGATTTTTCCGCCTCTCGCAGGTTATTTATGCGTTTGTCGTTACGTGGCGATTCGTGAGACCTCGCCCACGACACAAGTCGAATCCGTGAGGGCCCGAGTTCGATGGACCTACGAAATCGCGCGAAAAATCTTGGCCGCTTTCGTGCTGGATTTGTTTCTGGCTTCGTTAAGCTTAAAACGGGGCCGCAATTTGGCGCCCCGTGGCTCAAGGCTTGGCGAGTCTTTCACCCGAAGGACTGAGCGGACTCCTCAAGAAATTCCAGGGCAAGCGGCTTCTCGTCGTCGGTGACTTCCTTGTTAGCAGGTTCGTCGAGGTCTCTGCCAGGAAGCTCGCGCGCGAAGCCCCCGTCCCCGCAGGCGACTACGTCGGGGAGACCCTCCTGCCCGGAGGGGCAGCGAACCTCGCCAACGAGGTCGCGTCATTGGGCGGCTCGGTCTCCGTGATAGGCGCGGTCGGCGAAGACAACTACGGCGTCTGGCTCAAGGAGGACCTCGGACGGAACGGCGTTGCGACTGACGGGATTGTCGTAGACAAGCTCAGGCCCACGTCGCTACGGACGTGGATAATGGTAAACAGGCTTCACTATCTGCGCATCGACCAAGAGGTGAGGAAGGAGGTCCCGCTGGCGATCACAAAAGCGTTCGCTCTCTCCGCCGAGAGCAAGATCCCCGAAGTCGACACGGCGGTCTTCTCCGACTATGACAGGGGCGTCATAACCTCCTCGATCATAAGCTCCGTCGTGGTCTCCGCAAGGAAGGCCGGGAAGATTGTGGTCGCCCAACCCAAGGACAGGCACTACATGGACTACAGCGGGGTCACCTACGTCAAGTCGAACCTCGGCGAAGCCACCCACGCGACCCAGATGGCGATGGTGAACGAGACCAGCCTTAGGAACATGGGAGTGAACCTCATGGGAAGGCTCGACTGCAAAGGGATTGTGATCACTCGAGGAGAGGAGGGGATGACGGTCTTCGACCGCGAGCAGATAACCAGCTTCCCGCTCCCGTTCGGGAGGAAGAGCTTCTTCAACAAGGTAGGGGTCAGGGACGTGATGACGGGGGTCTTCTCGTTGGCCGTGGCGGCAGGCGGCTCGATAACCGAGGCGGCGTGCCTAAGCAACATCGCAGGGACTGTGAGGAGCGAGAAGCCGAGGACGTCCACACTCACGATCCAAGACTTGGAGAAGAGGCTGGACTCGATGGGAGACTTCCTGAACCGCGTCTCCCAGATGCCGGTGAGGCGTTAAGATATGGGCATGGCAACTTCGCAGGAGATAACGAAGCTTCAGGACATCGCGAGGAACACGCGGAAGGTGATACTGGAGACCCTGGCCGAGGCGGGCTCGGGTCATCCGGGAGGCTCGCTCTCGGCGGTGGAGCTCCTCGTTACTCTCTACTTCTACAAGCTCAGGCACGACCCCAAGAACCCAAAGTGGCCCGACAGGGACAGGTTCATCCTGAGCAAGGGGCACGGGGCCCCGTTGCTCTACTCGATCCTCGCCCAGGCGGGGTATTTCCCGATGTCCGAGCTCAAGTCCCTCCGGAAGCTAGGGGCGCTCCTCCAAGGACACCCTGACATGGACATCCCCGGCATAGAGATGCCCGCGGGCTCTGAGGGCATCGGGCTCTCGGTCGGCGTGGGCCAGGCGCTCGCAGCGAGGCTCGACGGGAGGCCTACGAGGACTTACGTCCTCATGGGCGACGGCGAGCAGGGCGAGGGCGAGGTCTGGGAGGCCGCGATGTCCGCGTCCAAGTTCAAGCTAGACAACCTCGTCGGAATGATAGACCGGAACGGAATCCAGCAGGACGGGCTCACAGAGCAGATAATGCCCCTCGAGCCGCTCGCGGCCAAGTGGCGGGCCTTCAACTGGAACGTCATCGAGGTGGACGGCTATGACTACCTTCAGCTCATCGAGGCCTTCGACACCGCGGAGATGGTGAAGAACCGGCCCACAATGATCATCGCTCACACAGTCAAGGGCAAGGGAATCTCCTTCATGGAGTGGTCTCCGACCTACCACGGGACCGCCCCCACCAAGGAGAAGATGGAAGACATCTACAAGGAGCTAAAGTAGGGGAAGGGATGTTGGTGGAGGACAGCATGCGCCTCGCGGAGATCAAGAGGAAGATCAAGATCGCCCCCTCGATTCTCGGCGGGGACCAGGCGAACTTCGCGGCGGGGCTGGACATCGCGGTGAAGGGAGGGGCGGACCAGGTCCACCTCGACGTCATCGACGGCCACTTCGCGCCGAACATCACCTTCGGCCCGGGGACGGTAAAGGCCCTGCGGAAGAGGACGGACATGAAGTTCGACACCCACCTCATGATTGACGAGCCAGAGAAGTTCGTCGACAAGTTCCTGGACGCCGGGTCTGACCTCTTCTGCTTCCATGCGGAGGCGCTCACCGGGGAGCGCTTCGACGCCCTCTACTCGAAGATTCACGCAAAGGGGAAGGTTATCGGGCTCGCGCTGAAGCCCGCCACCGAGATGGCCCCTTGGGTGGAGCAGAGGCTGGACAAGCTCGACACACTGTGCGTCATGACCGTCAACCCTGGCTTTAGTGGCCAGTCGATGATAATGTCGGTGATGCCGAAGCTGGAGAAGATAACGCAGATGCTGAACGACAAGGGCCTGCCCATCGACATAGAGATCGACGGCGGCGTGGAGCTCGAGACGCTGGAGCACGTGGTCCGCAGGGGCGGGAACGTGCTCGTGGCGGGCGCCGGAGTCTACTACAAGCCCGACCCCATCAAGGCCGTCGGGATTCTCAGGGACAAGGCCAAGCAGGCGCTGGGCACGGGGGCTGCTTAAGATGCTAGAGAAAATGGGCGCTATGCGGAATGCCTACGGCGAAGCTCTCGTCGAGCTGGGCGCGAGCAACGCTCGGGTCGTGGTTCTTGGCGCGGATACCACAGAGTCGATGAAGTCGGGCATGTTCGGGGCCAAGTACCCCGACCGGTTCTTCAACCTCGGCATCGCGGAGCAGAACCTCGTGGGCGTCGCCGCGGGACTCGCCTTCGGCGGCAAGGTCTCATTCGCTGGCACGTACGCGATCTTCGTCCCCGGAAAGTGCGTCGACCAGGTGCGCAACATGTTATGCTACGCCGACCTCGACGTCAAGCTCGTCTGCTCTCACGCGGGCCTGACGGTCGGGCCTGACGGAGGCTCTCACGAGCAGGTGGAGGACATCGCCCTCATGCGGTGCGTCCCACACATGCGGGTCGTCGTGCCTGCGGACGCGGTCGCGGTCAAGAGCATAATCAAGGCCATAGCGGACATCCCGGGCCCGTTCTACGTCAGGATCACCAGGGGCGTCATCAAGGGCTCTAACACCCCAATCGTCTACGAGGACGGCTTCGAGTACAAGTTCGGCAAGGCCAACGTGATCCGCGAGGGCGCGGACGTCGCGCTCTTCGGGTGCGGGATAATGCTCCCCGAGACGGTGAGGGCGGCCGAGTCCCTCGCGGCGAAGGGAATCCAGGCCAGCGTCATCGACATCCACACGGTGAAGCCAATCGACCAGGAGACGATAATCAAGTACGCGAAGAAGTGCGGCGCGGCCGTCAGCGCGGAGGAGCACAACGTGATGGGAGGGATGGGCTCGGCGGTGGCGGAGGTCCTGACAGACCAGTACCCGATACCCCTAAAGCGCGTGGGCGTCAACGACACCTTCGGTGAGAGCGGCGAGGCGCAGGAGCTCCTCAACAAGTACGGCCTCACGGCGGCTCACATCGAGGAAGCGGCCAAGCAGGCCATCGCGATGAAGCGATAGCCGATAGCTTTATTAGAAAAATCCCGGGAAGCGGGCTCGAATTGAAGTTCTATCTCGACACCGCGAACCTGGCTTCCATCAAGAAGTACAACGCGATGGGACTGGTCGACGGGATCACGACGAACCCCTCGCTTATCGTCAAGGAGGGTGCCGACTTTGAAGAGACCATCAAGGCAATCGCCAAGGAGGTCTACCCCAACCCGGTAAGTGCCGAGGTCATCGCCACAGACTACGAAACCATGGTCGCCGAGGGCAAGCGCAACAAGTCCTGGGCAGAGAACGTGGTCGTCAAGATACCCATGATTCCAGAGGGCATGAGGGCGACGAAGACCCTCAGCTCGATGGGGATACCGATCAACGTGACCTTGATCTTCTCCGCGGTGCAAGGGCTGATCGCCATGAAGGCCGGGGCCTCCTACATCAGCCCGTTCATCGGGCGGCTAGACGACGTCGGCCAGGACGGGATGGGGCTGATCAAGGACCTGGTAGAGATCAAGAAGAACGAGAACTACAAGTTCAAGACCGAGATACTCGTGGCGAGCATCAGGCACCCCATCCACGTGGTGCAGGCGGCAAAGATGGGGGCGGACATCGGCACTATGCCCGCAGACGTCATGGAGAAGATGTTCATGCACCCGCTGACCGACATCGGGCTAAAGCGCTTCCTCGACGACTGGAACAAGGCGAAGAAGGAAAAAGCCTCCATCACAGTCTGAGCGAGTCAGAGAAGGGGGGCGGTCAGGCCCAGCTCATCTCGGCCGAGCGAAATCTAGGATCAACGGGACAGGGCATTGTATTCCGATACGGCCGTTGTCCGTTCGGCAAAGCTTGCGCTAAGAACTTGGTCCTTGAAGCATCGTCTGACGCCAGCTACGGCGGCGTCCCCTCTTGACTACTTGGAGATGACGCCCTTGACGTCGGTGATGTAGACGTTGAGCCTGCTGACCTCGTACCTCAGCATCTCAAGGTCTAGCGCGCTGAGATAAACCTGGTTGTTCCTGAGGTAGCTCGCGAGCGCGGCGTACCTGTCGTAGAAGCGCTTCGAGGCGACCTCAGGCCACTTTGCCTCTATGTCCCTCAGGGCGAGCCTCCTTTCGAAGTTCCCCTTTGGGACCTTGTGGAACAGGTGCTCAACCAGGACGTCGGTGACTTGTGTAAGCGCTATCCAGGACTTTTCCGAGGCCTCCCTGAACGGGAGCACCCCTCCGGGGCCTCCCCTCGCGTATGTGAACGTCCTTCCCTCGTATGAGGTGTTCTCGGCCGCCTTCAGGAGGGCTGGAACCTCGCTCATGAGCATCTCAGAGTTCTTCCATAAATCCGGCATGCTCACGGCGTACGTCTGAGTGTTTAGCTTCTTGCTCAAGAGAAACCTCGGTGCATTGCCGGCGTTTATCAAGATTGCGACGAAACTGGAGGCGGGCAGTCCGACGACTGCCGAAAACGTGCCCCGCGAGGATTTAAAGCGCCTCACGGCGCCAAAGCCGCGAAGAAATGCAGAAACCAACCGGGGTGCGAGAAGGGCCGGCGACCGAGGTCCTCCAGACGTTCCTGAGCTCTCTTCGAGGCCTCCACGTCGAGGCGCACGTCGTCAAAGGCGAGGCCGAGACCGCAGATGCCTTGCGCGGGATAGTCTCGAAGGCGGCGTCCAAGTCGGTCATCGTGGCGGGGATACCGGCCAAGTACGCGGCGGTGGTCAAGGCCGGCCTCGCAGGCACTAAGGTGACCTTTGTTGAGGACCTCAAGGGGGTGCCCCCGAACGAGGCCGTCCGGGTCATCGCCTCGGCGGAAACAGGAGTGACGTGGGCCGTGAACGGCGTCGCCCTCGAGGGGGCGTTGCTAGAGGTGGTCTACGACGACTCCGCCAAGCTGGCGTCCTCGCTACCGATTGTCCACGTCGCGATCCTCGAGTCCTCGAGCGTCCTTCGAGACCTGGCTGAGGCGATGCCCCTGGTGGGGAGCATAGTAAAGGATGCCCCGCCTGAGAGGAAGCCCATCATCTCTTTCATCTCAGGGCCTAGCAAGACGGGCGACATCGAGATGCGGCTCCTCTACGGAGTCCACGGCCCGCACACGGTCCATGCGGTCGTCCTCGACTGGCGCTGAGAGGTGATTGGGATGACCAACAACAGGAAGGCGCTGCTCTCGAAGCTAAGGCGCTCTCTCGACGACAGGGAGTCGTCCGAGAAGTTCTGGAGCTCGATGACAAAGGCCCGGGCGAACAGGGCGAACCTGCTAGCGAAGGAGCCGCAACTGGACATGCACGCCATAAAGGAGTCCAACCGGGCGCTCAAGATCGCCGCCGTCGCGAACACCGGCCTGGTCGAGGAGTTCGCCGAGAACGTCAGAAAGAACGGCGGCAAGGTCTTCCTCGCGAAGACGGGCGAGGACGCGATGCGCTACGTCGAGGAGCTCT
>JAPCJO010000056.1 GCA_027886905.1 Nitrososphaerota archaeon | reverse complement strand
GTCAAGCTGAAGGAGAAGCACCCCCTGGTGGAGTTCAAGTGAGACTCCTCAGGGATTGGCTAGAATCAAACTCGCGCAAGTCAGGCAGTAGAATCATCCTCGCGGCCGACGTCGGAGGGCCCTTCGAGACCAGGCTGGAGAGGGCGGCCTCCCTGATCTCCGCCGTGAGGGAAAGTGTCGTCGCCGTCAAGATCAACTGGCACCTTCTCCTCCCCTTCGGAGTGCTGGGCATTCGCGGGCTCGTCGAGAAGTGCGGCGACGCGGGCCTCCCGGTCATCGCTGATATGAAGCTCAACGACATAGGGGCGACGAACGTCGAGGCCGCCGAGACCTTGTTCTCGAACGGGTTCGACGCGCTCATCGCGAATCCGTTCGTGGGGTACAAGGAGGGGATGGAGGACCTCTTGGCGAAGAGCAGGGAGATGCACAAGGGGGTGATCATGCTCGTGTACATGAGCCACGCCGGGGCCAGGGACGGGTATGGCCTCGACGTCGGTGGACATCCGCTCTACGTCAGCTTCGCCAAGAGGACGCGAGAGTGGGGAGCGGACGGCGCGGTGGTCTCGTCCAAGTCCCCCTCGATCATCCGAGAGGTGAGGTCGATCCTGAAGGAGGAGCAAGTCATCCTCAGCCCCGGTGTGGGGTTCCAGGGAGGGGACGCGAGAAAAGCGCTGGCGTCCGGTTCGGACTACATCATCGTAGGGAGGTCGATAATCGACTCGAAGGACCCCGAGAGGAGCGCCGACGTGCTGAACCGCAAGGTCAAAGCCAAGGGCGCGTGACGCGTCGTCCCTCGCGGGTAGATGCAGTTTATAATCACGTCCGAGGTCGGGCTGCAGGAATCTGCTTGCCCAAGATACGCGCCGGGATAGTCGGGGTGGGGAACTGCGCCTCGGGGATCATCCAGGGGATCGAGCTCTGCAAGAGGGGCGACAAGGACGCCAAGACCCTCGGGAACACCAAGATCGGGGCGTACCGCATCGAGGACATCGACTTCGTCACGGCGTTCGACGTCGGCGCAAACAAGGTGGGCAAGCCCCTCTCGAAGGCCATCTACCTGGGTCCCAACATGGTGAGGTGGACTGGGAGTGTCTCAGGCTGCGAGGCCGTAGTGAAGGAGTCCCCCGTCCTCGACGGCGTGGGGATATACGTGGACGAGAAGATCAAGCCGATCAAGAGCGGGCGGCCCATTGCGAAGATCAAAGACGAGGTGATGGCCGACCTGAAGAGCACGAAGACCGAGCTGCTGGTCAACTACCTTCCGGTCGGTAGCCAGAAGGCGACCGAGTTCTGGGCTGAGGTCGCGCTGGAGGCAGGGGTGGGCTTCGTCAACTGTATCCCGGTCTTCATCGCCTCGAACGATGGCTGGGGGAAGAGGTTCTCCAAAGCCGGCCTGCCGATAATCGGGGACGACGTCAAGGGGGTGGTCGGCGCGACCATCGTGCACAGGACGCTCGCGAGGCTCTGCTCGGACAGGTCGGTGAGGGTCGACAGGACCTACCAGATCAACGTGGGGGGGAACACCGACTTCCTAAACATGAAGGAGCAGCAGCGACTGGAGTCGAAGAGGATTTCGAAGACGGAGGCCGTCCAGAGCATGCTCACCCACCGCCTCCCGAACGATAAGATATACGTGGGGCCTAGCGACTTCATACCCTATCTCGGAAACACAAAGCTCGCGTTCATCAGGATAGAGGGGACGATGTTCCCGGGTATCCCGTTCAACATGGAGATGCGCCTCGAGGTGGACGACAAGGCGAACTCCGCGGGGGTCGTGGTCGACGCGATCAGGTACTGCAAGATCGCGCTCGACAAGAAGGTCGGCGGGCCGCTCATTGACGCGAGCGCGTGGCTGATGAAGCACCCACCGGTCTCGCTCACGGACGACGTGGCGAAGGAGAAGGTCTCCGAGTGGGTCAGTCGGCCCGTCTAGCCGCCGGGGCTTTATCGCCGATTATCAAGGCCTCGCCCTCCCTGATGAGCCTCCTCGCGTTGGGATAGCTCACGGTCTTTATGGCCTCGGAGTAGTCGAACCAGCCATAGTCCTGGTGCTCGAACGAGATGGTGACTTTCTCCACCAGAGTCTCGGCGAGGAAGAAGACCACCGTCTTGTGCACCTTCTTCCCATCGCGCCTGTAAAAGTACTCTATCTTCTTCTCATAGCCCGGGATCACTCGGAGGTCGATTATCCCCGTCTCCTCCCTGACCTCCCTCACCATGGTCTGGATGGGCTCCTCTCCCCTCTCTATATTCCCCTTCGGGAGGTCCCAGTGGCCCGCTGGGTATTTCAAAAGGAGGTATCTCGGACCGCTGGCGGTCCGCCTGAAGACCACCGCCCCCGCTGACCTTTCCTCTAGTCGCTGCTTGCTGGAAGAGGGCGGTTGCGGCTGGCGGGCAGCCGGTCTCGCGTCGACCACTTCTTGGTCACTTGGCTTGAGGGACCGCCAGCTTCCTGTGCATGTAGACGGCGACAGCGAAGGCCAGGACGACCGACACTCCTATCGGGGCCTCGTAGCGAAGGAGCGCGTCGACTCCGACCGCGATGGTCGGCGTCGAGACGAGGCCGTTCAGCGTTGACCCGAGGTATTCGAAGGTCACCTTGGCTGACGAGGGGTCGAACGTCCCGTCGAAGCCGCCCTTGAGGATGATGGAGCTGTTGGAGATCCCACCGGCTGCCAGTGAGGGGACGTTGAGCGTCACGGTACGTCCGCTCTCCTGGGAGCCCGCGGGGTAACTGACGATCGTGAGGCCCTGCGGCAGGGTGACCGAGAACGACACGTTCGTCACGTTCACCGGGGATTGGTTCTGGACGCTCATGTGAAGAGCAAAGTCGTGGCCTTCCGTGGGGGTCGAGCTCATAGAGGTCGAGGCCTGCACGGGCTTGAAGACGACGACGTTCCCAGAGGTCACCACGTACTGGGTCGTGACGCCACCGAAGACGTAGGTGAGCAACGTGGAAGCGCTGGTGTGGTTGCCCGGCTCGAGCATCCTCACGGTGTAGTTGAGGGACTGCGAGACGCTCGCGTTGAGCGTTCCGTACTGCTGGTTGAGGGAGCCTGAGACGGCCGTGTCGAACGGGTCGGGGCTCGTGGAGAGCGAGACGTTGAAGAGCGGAAGCGAACCGCTGTTGGTGGCGCGCACCGTCACGTTGTCGTCCTGGCCCTCGAAGACCGCGATGGGCACGAAGGTCTTGGTGACTCCGACGCCTGCGGCGATCGGGAACTCCGAGCCGAGTGTCTGAGAAATGAAGCCGCTCTGGTTCGTCGTGACCGTGGCGGCTCGGATAATGGTGTTATCGTGGGAGAAGTTCAGTAGGAGCGTCCCGGTCACTGTCCCCAGGACTTGGGTCGAAGAGGCGTTGAGGGAGAAGCCGGAGGACGAGCACGAGGCAGTCCCGGGGGAGTTGCCGAGCGCGCTGGAGACCACCGCGTCCTGGCAGCTGACACCGGCCGGGAAGGCCTGGCTCACGCTCGCGTTATCGAGAGAGGCCGAGCCCTTGTTACTGAGGGTGAACGTCGCATTGACGCTCCCCTGCGCGATGGCTTGGGAGGTAAGGCTCGCGGCGAGCTTGAACTCCATGAGGGGGAGCGCCACCGTCACGTGGGACAGGACCACCGTCGAGGGGTTTGACATGAGCGTCCCGGTTGTGCCGTCCGGCGCCGTCCAACCTACGCTGAACGACTGGGTGATGTTGCGGTCGCTCAGGCCGGTCACGGGCAGCGACATGTTGACCTTCCAGACCCCGCCTGGAGTTAGCGTCGGGTTGGTGAAGTTCATGACCTTGAGGTTCAGCGCTGGGCCGCTCCCGGCGTTGGTCACCGTCACGACGTACTTCCCAGGCTTCCCGAACGATGACCCGGACAGGATGCTGCTGGCCGCCTGGATAGAAACTGCGGGACCTGGCGCGTTGGCACGGACCTCCAACTGGTTGGTCATGGTGCTAGCGATTACCGTGAGGTTCCCTACGTTGTACGAATAGGACGCAGAGGTTGCGGGGACGACCAAGTCCTCGCTGGTGGAGGACAGGACCTTCAGGACGTAAGCCCTGGAGACGTTCCCGTTGGGCGGGAGCGAGGGGATGGTGAAGCTCGAGTTCCCGACGGAGAGTGAGAAGAGAGACGGATAGGCGGTCCACCAGCTGTCGTTCACTGTAACGTTGCTGAGGGTGCCGTTGTTGGCCGAGTTCCAGAAGTTGAGCGTCATGGTCAGCAGGTCTCCAGAGGACACGCTCGCGGTTTGAACCGTCCTCGTGGCTGTGAGGACGGGGGGGTTGCTCAGGATGGTCATGTTGGGCCTGAACGTGGAGCCGGGGGTCAAGTTGATCGAATAGCTGGAGCTGAAGTTTGCCACGTCGTTCGTGACTGTGGCGTTGTCCTTGCTCTTGATCAGCCCGTCGAGAGAGTGCACGACCACCTCCGTCGAAGTCGCGTTCGATGAGGTCTGGATAGAGTCGTGCAGCAGGCTCAGCGCGTTCTCCAAAAGGAGGCTGTTGTTCGAGCCCACCACAGAACTCTCTGTGGCGCCGTAGGTCACGGTGTGGTCGAAGGACGAGCCCGAACGGACGCCAGTCAGGATCGCCGTGGGGGTCGGGGCGCCGAGCCAGGCGGACTCGTTTGCTATCGCGGCAATCCCCCCTTCCCTGGTGGGAACTGAAGAGAAGATGGTCGGTCCGGAGGTGGTGAAGCTCGCAGAGCTGTAGAAAGTGTAGTTGCTCCCGCTCGAGCCTATCTGCTGAAAGGTGACGCCGAATGTGGAACCAAAGTCGGAAGCAGCCGCAGCGGCCGCCGACTGGCTCGAGGCGGTAACGTTGAGGAAGACGCCGGAGTAGGGCAGGAAGGGTAGCTTGACGACGCCATACCCCCCGTTTCCCCAGAACAGCTGCGAACCGACCAGCGCCGTGGACCCCTCCACGGCCGTGACCTCGTATGCGCTCACTCCCGCCACAGACTCGGCGGCCACGATGCCCGGCCTAGAGACCTTCGCGGGACTCAGGCTACCCAGCCAGTAGTCGTACGAGCCTGCGGTGTAGATCGTCAGCTTCTCTGAGTACGGCGACTTTGGGACCGCGGACGTCGTGGTCGTGGTTGTCGAGGAGGAAGAAGAGTTCGTGGAGGCGGGAGCGAGCTGCACGCCCGTGGCCGGGGAGGAGGAGGGTGATCTCGACGCAGCGAGGGCAATCTGCATGCCCGGCAGCACCGCAAGGGAGATGATTAGGGCAAAAATCAGTAATGACCGTGACTTCATGAAGACTCTTCAGGCCGCCAACCTAAGATATTAAACCGTTGCTTGCGCTTACCTTCTCTTCGAGCCGGAGCCCTCTTCGGGCGGGTCGTCGACCCCCTTCTCGTCGAGCATGAAGACGGCGTCCCTCTCAGGGTGGTAGGGGCTGTCGATCATCCTCGCGATGCGGTTCTTCCCTGCCTTGCGCAGGTAGATGCGGTAGGTGCTCGTGTGCGCCACGACGTGACCTCCTGTCGCCCTCGTGGGGTCCCCGAAGAAGCTGTCCGGGGCGGACTGCACCTGGTTCGTGAGTATGATCGCGATATTGTAGATCTCGGCGGTCCTGAGTAGCTGGTGCATGAACCGGTTGAGCCTCTGCTGCCTCTCGGCGAGGGTGCCCCTGCCCAGGAACTCCGCCCTATAGTGGGCGACCGCGCTGTCCACGATGACGAGCTTGATCTTGTTCTTCTCGATGATCCTCCCGAGGTCCTTGGCTATCAGCTCCTGGTGCGCGCTGTTGTAGGCCCGCGCGACCATCACCTTCGAGAGGACCGTCTCCGGGTCCATGCCTCTCGCCTCGGCGATCTGCGCAAGCCTCTCGGGCCTGAAGGTCCCCTCGGTGTCTATGTAGACCGCCCCGCCGTCAAGGCCCCCCTGGTCGGTGGGGAGCTGCACCATGGCGCAGAGCGTGTGGCAGATCTGTGTCTTGCCCGACCCGAACTCTCCGTAGAACTCGGTCATCGCCCAGGTCTCGATCCCCCCTGCGAGGAGCTCGTCCAGGTTAGCAGAGCCGGTGGAGAGCCTGCTGATGTTCTTCCGCTTCGTCAGGAGCTCGGAGGCGCTGATAAAGTCCGGCTCAAGCCGCCCGATCTCGACGAGCTTCTTCCGGGCCTTGTTGTTGAGGTCGACGGCCTTGGTGATGTCGACGTCGGTTGCGTCGGCGATGTCGGCAGGCCCAGCCGTGGCGAGGTCCAGAATCGTGAAGATGCCGGCGTCGTTCAGCTTCGTCTTCGTGGCCGGCCCGACCCCGGGCAGGCTCGTGACGTCCATCTCCTCGCTCACTTCTTCGACTTCCTCAGTCTCTGCTTCAACCAAGATGATTTCAAACGGCCTCCCGCGGGCTTAAAAGCGTT
>JAPCJO010000022.1 GCA_027886905.1 Nitrososphaerota archaeon | reverse complement strand
ACGTTTAGGGACATGGTCAACGACGCCATCCGGATCTGCCTCGCGGAGAAAATCAAGGGAAGACTGAAGGTCAGAAACAGAATCTACAGGGAGTTTCAAGATCGATATGGTGTTGTATTCTGCTTCCCCTATTCAGTGGCTGAGGTCGCGTGGTCTATCGTCAAGAAACACAAGCGCTGGCAGAGGAAACCACATGCGAAGAGATTCATGTTCAAGATGGATGCCGCGAGCTTTTCGCTAAACTACTCCGTTCTCTCCCTTCCCTTCAGAAAGGGGGAGCGCGTCCTCATCCCTCTGCAATATGGCGAGTACCAAAGGTCATTCCTGATTGACAAGACGCTCAAACGCGGCTCCGTTACCGTGACAGAGTCGTCAATCGTAATCGCCTTCACGAAGGAGGCGCCTATGGAAACACCGTCGAAGAGGGTGGGCTACGACCTCAACGAGAAATCGATCGTCGGGAGCGATGGGACGACGCACGACCTCTCAGAGGTCGCTCGCCTTCACACTTTGTACGGGATAAGGCGCTCCATCTTCTACGAGAGACATCCTCAAGACAGGCGTCTAAAGAAGAAGTTCGCAAGCTCGAGAAGAGAGAAGGAACGCGTGAAACAAGCTCTCCACAGGGTCTCGACGCTGATAGTGGAGAAGGCGAGGGCGAACGACGAGGCGATCGTCCTCGAGAGGCTCAAAGGCATCAGGTATGCCCACCAGAGGGGGAACGGGGGAGGAACGGAGAGGCGGCGCAGAATCGCCATGTGGCCGTTCCGCCAGCTGCAATCCTACATCGACTACAAGGCAAAGTGGGCGGGAGTGCCGGTGGAGTACGTCTCCCCCTCGTATACGTCGAAGAAGTGTAACGTCTGTGGGAGCATCAACAGGAAGCTGAAGATCTCTGATCGGAGCTGGCTATGCCCTTGCGGTGCCAAGCTCGACCGCGACCTCAACGCTGCGATAAACATCGAGCGTCGCGGGAAGACAAGATGTCTGGGTGAGGTTCGCCCAGGAGCGCGGGGCAAAGATGAAGCCGTGAAGGGGAACGAGACGACGACTCTAATCCTCCGAGCTGAAGCCCCGAAGTCGAGTCTACAGGAGCTATCTACCGTAGATTGGACAGAACCGAAGAGTGATATCTGTCCCGAACCGGTGCCATGACGAGATACCCGCTTGGGCAAGCTAACGATAGGCTTCCAGGGGGAGCACGGCGCCTACAGCGAGGAGGCGATCTACAAGCAGTTCGGGAGGGAGGTCAAGACTGTCCCAACGGTCAGCATCCGCGAGGTGTTCAGCCTCACCGAGGCCGGCTCCGTGGACCTCGGGGTCGTGCCCGTGGAGAACTCGGTCGAAGGCAGCATCAACGAGACCTACGACATGCTCCTCTCCTCTAACCTCAAGGTCGTCGGCGAGGTGGTCCTGCGGGTCGTCCACTGCCTCATCGCCCTGCGCGCCGCAAAGCTTGGCGGGATCAAGGTGGTCTACTCCCACCCTCAGGCGCTCGCCCAGTGTCGCAACTTTGTGACGGCCCTGGGCGTCGAGCCGATCGTCACCTACGACACCGCGGGGAGCGTGAAGATGATCAAGGAGAGGCGGCTTGAAGGCGCGGCGGCCATCGCCGGCGAAAGGGCGGCCCAGATATACGGCCTGAAGGTCCTCAAGAAGGGGATAGAGGACTACTCCACCAACTCGACGAGGTTCCTGGTCGTTGCGAGAGAGAGCGCCGAACCCGAGCGTCCCAAGCGCCCCTCAGCCCGCCGGGGGGGCGTCAGCTACGGGAGCAAGACCTCCCTGATATTCGCGGTCCCTCACACCCCGGGCTCGCTGTACAACGCCCTCGAGGTCTTCGCGAGGGCGAAGATCAATCTCACCAAGATAGAGTCGAGGCCGACCAAGGAGCGGCCCTGGGAATACTACTTCTTCGTAGACTTTGAAGGGCGCAGAGACGACCCGAAGGTCGTCGAGGTCTTGTCCGAGCTGGCAAGAAAGACCGCGTTCCTCAAGGTGCTGGGCTCATACCCACGCTCGAAGGCAGATCGCCCCTGATGTCTGAAGAAAAAAGGCAAGCCGACTCGCTCTCGCTGGTCGCCGAAGAGGTGCGGGGCTGCGCGAAATGCCCGCTCTCGACCACGAGGACCAACGCCGTGCCGGGAGAGGGACCGCCCGACGCCGCTGTGGTCGTGATAGGGGAGGGGCCGGGCAGGAACGAGGACTTTCAGGGCAGGCCGTTCGTCGGAGCTGCGGGAAAGCAGCTCGACGCGCTGCTGAAGGACGCGGGGCTGGTGCGCGCGGAGGTGTACATCACGAACGTGGTCAAGTGCCGCCCTCCCGAGAACAGGCGACCCACCGATGCGGAGGCCGAGGCCTGCCGTCCCTACCTCGAGCGACAAGTCGCGCTAATTCGCCCGACGGTCATCGTCCTACTTGGAGACAGCGCGCTCAAGCGCTTCCTCCCCGAGCAGACCCTGGGCGGCGCGCACGGCCGGCTCTTCACGCGAGGGGGTCTCTCGTTGTTCCCGACATACCACCCGGCAGCCATGATCTACAACCGGGCGCTAGAGAAGGTGTCCAGCGAAGACTTCAAGGCGCTTGGAAGGGTCTTGGCGGGCCTCGGGCCAAAGCCCCGGCCGGGCTAGTCTTTCTTGTTGTTGACTAGCAGGTACGCCGCGACGAGCACCAGGGCGAGCCCGATGCCCAGCCCAGCGATGCTGTCCCGCTTTCCCACCTCGTAAAGGGCGGCGGGCGACGCGATGAGAAGGAGAATCACGAGGAGGTTCTTCGTGTTGGCGCCCTGCAGCTTCACGGACGGTAGGATCAGGAAGCTGAAGAGCACCAGCACCGCGGGGAACACGAGAGGGTACCTGCCGTCCACTAGGTTGAGCACTCCCGTCCCGAGGTCTCCGCCCGCGGAGTACCAGGCGCTGATGAACGCGAGGACTACGGAAATCAGGGCGATGAGCTGCAGTCTCTTGCTGAGCGTGGCCGTGGCGCCCTTCCTCGCATTGGCTGGCTCAGCGTCGAAATCGAGGATGACCGCCAGGACCACCGCCGCGAACCCTGCCAAGAAGATGTACGGGCTCTGGGTCACCTCGAGGTACACGATCTGAGGCATGACCGCGGATAGCCCCACGCCGGACCAGACGTAGAGGGCGTAGACGAAGTTCAGTATGAAGGGGGCGGCGTAGAGGAGGAGAGCGAGGTCTCCGTACTTCGGCTCCATCTTTTCGCTCAAGGATGTCCGGCGCGTCCAAGACCGGGTTAAAACTCTTCTCTTGCGCGAGGCGGGGAGGCGACGCCCGACCTAGCCCAGCTTCCTTCCAAAGACCAGGTACGCGGTGTGTGCGACCATGAACATCGAGGGCCTTGTCATCCCCGTCCTTGCCTCGATGTTGCGGGCGATGAGCTCCAGCGTCTCCGTGGCGACGAACCCCTCGTCGTGGAGCGTCTGGACGAGCTTCTCGCACTGGTTCATCGTGGGGCAGATTGCCGCGAGCATCGCAGACGGCGCGAGGGCCTCCTTGACTGGTTTCACGAGCTCCCACGGGTCGCCCATGTCGATGAGCGCTGCGTCGAGATCCCTCTCCTCCACCCCAAGCTTCGCGTCTTGGGTCTTGAGGGTCACGTGCTCCGCGAGCCCGAACCTCTCGAGGTTCCTCTTCGCCCCCGCCTGGAACTCCCCGTTGATGTCGTAGCTGTAAACGCGCCCCCCGGGCGCAACCGAGTAGGCCATGGCGGCGGTGGCTGCCCCGCTCCCCGTCCCCGCCTCGAAGACCCTGCTCCCTGAGTGGATCCCGCACTTTATTATTATCATCCCGATGTCCTTTGGGTAGATCACCTGCGTCCTCCTCGAGAACTTCATCACGATGTCCTCGAGCGTTGGCTTCAGTATCACGAGCTCGTCGTTGAGCGTGGTCAGGACCCTGATTCCGTAGTCCTTTCCCACCAGCGACGCCAGGTCGAGGATGCCGAGGTGGGTGTGCAGCTTCGGCGTCTCCGATGGTCTGACGAGCCACTTCCTCCGCCTATCCCTGTAGACCAAGACGAAGGAGTCGGGGGTAATCTTCTCCATTCTTCTTTCCGGCCGCCTTCGCTAACGTTTATATTGGTTCTGCGCCAAATTGGGACACTGGCATGAGCAGCGGCAGCGCGGAAGGAGGCCAAGACTCGGGAACGGGAAATGACTCCCAGTCCCGACAGCGGCTCCCGGCTTCCTCCATGAAAGAGAAACCGGTGAAGGTGGGCGAGGAGTTAGACGTCACGATCTCAGAGGTCAGCAGGCGGGGGGATGGCGTGGCCAGAATCCAGGGTTTCGTGATCTTCATCCCCAACACTAAGCAGGGTACGCAGGCCAAGATCAGGATCAAGGAGATTAGGGCCAGCTTCGCGACGGCCGAGCTGATCGAGGGCGGACAGTCGAGCTAGGGCATACGAAGCTACGCCCGCCACCAGTCGAAGCCGAGAAAGTCCGCCTTTCGCGTCTCTACGTTTACTATCGCTATTATGAACTGCTTCCTCACCGTCGTCGCGAGCCTTCCCGACCGGACCATCCCGGTCGCCGTGACCTGGGACTCGTCCTTCTCTACTTGGACGAGATAAGGCGCGTGGTCGATGCCCGGCCCGTGCTCGTAGACGGCGAAGTCCGAGCCGAACTTTATCCCTGGCCCGACGACGAAGCCCGACTCCCTCAGGAGGCTGTAGACCAGGTATTGCTCCCGAAAGTTCGGATACCCGGCTGCGCAGAGCGCCTCCACCTCCTTCGCGGAGAGCGCCTCGCCCTCTTCGCTCTCGACCCGCAGCTTCTTCTTCTTGACGAGGTAGTAGCTCTCCATTAGGTCGAGTATCAGGGGCGCGTCGAACTCAAAGTCTTTCGGCTTCGGGATGCCGAGCGGCTTGCCGTAGTACGAGTCCTTGAACAGCCTCCTCGAGGCCTCTATGTCCCAGACTACGATCCTGTTCTCGAACAACCTTCCCGTGGCGACCTTCGCGGATTGAGGCACGCTACTCGACCGAGATTCTGCGTCTATATCTGCCTGTCTCGGCTAGACGCCGAGCGCGACTATCGTCGTCGCGTCCGCCGCGGTGAGTGCCGCGTCAGCGGTGTCCTCGATGGCTTGGGCAAGGTCCCTCATCGTCATCAGGTCCCTGTAACCGTGGACTGACTTTATGAGCTCCGTGATCAGCTCCCGGTGCTTCGTGTCGATTTCGCTCTCGAACTTCTGTACCTGCGCCGCCATCTCGATTGACTGGTCCGGGTTGATGGAAAGCGCCCTCACACAGTCGTTCTGCTTGGAGATGGCCTCGATCAGCGTGTTGAGGAGGTCGTTGTAGGCGTCCTTGTATTTCTTGAGCTTTATGACACTCCTTCTGACCTGAGAGAGCTTGAAGGCGGCTCCGTTGACGTGCCCCACCACGCTCTCGACCGCGAACGCGACCCTCAGGAGGTCCTCCTTGTTCATCAGCAGCGTCCCCACCTGCGCTAGCTCCCTGATGAGCGAGCGCCTGAGCGTTACGACGTCCTCCTCTGCCTTCTTCACCCTCTCAAGGCACGACTTGATGCTGGCCTTGTCGTTAGAAAGGACCGCCTGGTACTCCTCACGGAGTACGCGGGCCGCGTCTGTCACCCTCCTGACCTCGTCTTCAAGGACCAGAAGCGTTCTTCTGCGCGCTTGAAGGTCTGCTTCTGAGCCTGACGTAATGTTCCCCGGGCAGGCTATGAATGATGAGAATATAAAAGGGGAAAACTTTACGCCCTACGGGATTCCCACACCTCTTCCCAGCTCAGAATTCCTCCGGCCTCAGGCTTTTATCGAAGGACCGGGGCTCTGATGCGAACTCGAAGTGCGTCTCGCTCAGCACCGCTCGGCAAGGCGTCCCGTCGTCATCGCCGTGCTGGCGGTCGCTCTTCTGTGCTTCCTCGTCGGTTCGGTGGTGTCCAGGGCCGATGCCTCCTCCGGCGCATCTGGCCCCGTGGTCGTCAACTTCGACGTCCCCGTGGACCCGGGGTCCTCCACCCTGATGGCGGACGCCGTCGCGACAGCCAAGTCCACCGGCGCGCCCGCGATAGTCATCGAGATGAACACGCCGGGAGGATATCTCAGCGACATGCTCGACATCGTCGCGAGCATCCAGCAGGCGAACCAGTCAGGCATCCCGACCTACACGTACGTCCCTCCTGACGCCCTGGCCGCGTCGGCGGGCAGCTACATCGCGATGGCCAGCAACGAGATTCTGATGGGTCCCGGGTCTGAGATTGGTCCGTCCACACCGATCGTCGAGGGCGGAACGACCCTGGACCAGAACCATACCGAAGACGCAATGCTCTCGCTCATGGTCAGCCTCGCCCAGATGTGGGGCAGGAACGCCACCGCAGCCCAGGCCATGGTCTTGTCCGACATCGCGTACTCCGCCGCAGACGCCAACCAGTACCACCTCGCCGAAGGGAACGCGAGCACTCTGCAGGGGGCGCTCTCGCAGTTCGGGCTCGGCCCCAGCTACACCGTCGTCCAGGAGGGGGTCTACGACCAGCTGCTGAGCGCCCTCAGCGACCCCAACCTCTACGGGATTTTGATCCTCCTCGGCGCAATCGCCATAGTGCTCGACCTGTGGCACCCCACATTCGTCCTCTCAATCGGCGGAGCGATCGCCCTCGTGGCCGGCTTGGTGGGGGCCGAGGTCGTGGGTTCATCGCTCCTCGGCCTCGCCGTCATCCTCACAGGCGTCGTGCTGATGATCCTGGAACTTTGGCAGGGGCACGGGTTCGCCATGATGGGCGGGGCCGTCGTCGGGGCGCTCGGCGTCTATCTCCTCTTCCAGGGGGTGCAGTATTCGTCTTCCACCCTGGTGGACTATACACAGGTGGAGGCCGTCGTGGTGGGAGCCGTCGGAGTTTTAGGGGGCCTCTACATCAGGTGGATCGTGGCCCCCCTAAGAAGGAGGCGGAGCATCACCGGACCGGAGGCGCTTGTCGGGAAGCAGGCTGTCGCGGTCTCGCCGACGGAAGTGAGGGTGGAGGGGGTGATCTGGCGGGCAAAGAGTCTCTCGGGCGGCCTCGGTCAAGGGGACACGGTGACGGTCAAGGCAGTGGAGGGGCTCGTCCTCTTGGTGGAGAAGGGCGCGAAGGGCCAGACTTCAAGCGCCTAGTTAGTCACACCTTTCTCCCGCCGGGCGGCAGAACGCCTATATGGAGCGCCAAGACCCGAGATTCGGCAAAATATCATGGTAGACGTGGCCTCCCTAGCCGTAGAAACACTCGTGGTCCTGATAGTCGCGGCGATACTCTTGAGCGGATTGCGCGTGCTCAGGGAATGGGAGAGGGCGCCGATACTGAGCCTCGGCAGATACAAGGGCCTGAAGGGGCCCGGCGTGATCTATGTCGTCCCATTCATCAACAGGATCCCCTTCACGATCTCGACTCGTCTCCAGACCGTCTCCTTCAAGACCGAGCAGACCTTCACGAAGGACAACGTCCCCGTGGTCGTCGACTCGGTGATGTATTACCAGCCCGCGGATCTGCAGAAGGTGGTCCTGGGCGCGGAGAACTACATCATGGCGACCCAGCTCGCGGCGCAGACCACCCTCAGGGAGGTCATAGGGCAAGTGAGCTTTGACGACCTGCTCACGGAGCGCGAAAAAATCGGGGCGAAAGCGCGCGAGGTGATAGACAGCAAGACAGAGTCATGGGGAATCAAGGTCACGGCGGTCGAGATAAGGGACGTGGGCATTCCCTCGGCCTTGCAGGACGCGATGTCTAGGAACGCTCAGGCGGAGAGGGAGAGGCGGGCGAGAGTCACGCTCGCGCTCGCGGAGTTCGAGGCCGCGCAGAAGATGGTAGACGCCGCGAACCTCTACGCGAACAACGACAGGGCCTTCCAGCTGAGGTGGATGAACATCATCTACGAGCTGGGCCTGCAGGGAAAGAACACCATCCTCCTGATCCCGTCGAACATCCCGATAGCGGGCACCGTGGCCGGGACGGCGGGGCAGACCACCAGTGGAACGACGATCCCGCCAGTGGGTGTGCTGGGTATCCAGGAGCTGGCGAGGAAGGCTCAGGCTTCGTCAACTGACCAGAAGTAGAGCATTCGAGACCCGGCCTTCAAGCCTTCGACTGCACGCGCTTCTGCATCGAGTACATCTCGACGAGCTCCTTCACGGTCGTGGCATCCTCGGGCCCCTTCTCGTCACGTATCTTCCCGGTGAACTTTGGGAACCGAAGCGCGAGCCCGCTCCCGGGCCTGAGCTCGTTCATCGCCGCGGGGTGGATGGGCGAGAGCGTTATCTCAGAGGCGATGGTCTCTATTACCACCCTGGGGCGGTACCAGATGTCGGGCACAAGGCCGGATTCTACGTCGGGAGGCTTCACGTGGCTCTCGTACTGGGCCAGCAACTTCGGGAACCTTTCGAGGTCAGCGTCGCTGAACCCGGTGCCTATCTTGGTCACCGTGGGGAAGACCTTCCGCTTGCTGTCGTACGCGGCCAGCAGGTATGCACCGTAGACGCCGGTCCGCCTGCCCCTCCCATGGAACGCCCCCACTATCACTAGGTCTATTGTGTCGGTGAGCTCGCTGCTGTACTCGCGCTTGAGCTTGATCCACCCGAACTCCCTCGCGCCTGCGCGATAGATGCCGTCGGGCTTCTTCGCCATTATGCCTTCGCAGCCCTCCGAGATCGCGAGCTCCATGAACTCCTCCATCTCTTTGGTGGTCTCGACCATCTTCGAGGGGACGGGGCGTGTGAACTCGGTCACCTGGACGACCCTCTCCAACTGCGCTCGCCTCTTGAGGTAGGTCCGCCCGGTGATGTCCTTCCCGTCGACGTTGAGCGCGTCGAAGAAGTTCACGGCGACGGGGTACTGCTTCATCATCTCCTCGATGCCGTGCTTCCTCCGCCTGTGCATCAGCTCCTGGAACGGCAGGTATTCCCCGCTGTCCGCGTTGATGGCGACGACTTCGCCTTCCAGCACCGCGCGCTTCGACTTCACATAGCTCCTGACGTAGCGCACCACGTCGGGATAGTTTGAGGTGATCCTCTCGAGGCGCCTCGAGAAGAGCTCGACCTTGTCGCCGTCCTTGTGCATCTGCAACCTCTCCCCATCGAGCTTGTACTCCGCGGCGACGGGCTTGCCGATCTGGTCGAGTATGGCCTGGGCCGACTTTAGTCGCTCCGCGAGCATGGGCCGTATCGGCTTCCCCACCTCTAGGTGGATTTTCTCGACGCCAGCGAGACCCTCTTCGGCTGCGACGCCGACCACGAACCCCAGGTCCGACGTCACGTTGTAGGCGCGCTCTAGGACCTTCCTGTGCGCCTTGTCCCCGAGGAGGCCGACGGCCGCGCCGTCGAGGATGGTGTAGTCCGCGACGCCCAGGCGAAGGACGCCCATCGCCGTCCTGAGGATGTACTTCGCCTCGACCGGGGTCGCGTCGTTGAGCAGGCTCACCAGCTCCCTGAGCTTGGAATCTATGGAGCCTCCCCCGCTCGTCTTGGCTATCGAAAGCAGCGAATCGTAGACGCGCCTGAGGGTGAGAGGCTCCGACAAGAGCGAGCCCTGCCTCTCCCTACCTGCGCCTCCCTTCAGGAGGGCCTGCGCCGCGCTCCCGATGTCGCCGGCCTTGATGTATGCGTCCTTCACCTCCTGAGCGGTCTTGCCCGACGCAGTGGCAAGCGCCCTGAGAGCGAGCTTCTCGGCTATCCCGAGCTCGACTCCCTCATAGTCGGGACGGAGCTTCCCCTGCATGAGATATGCGAGGATGGGGAGGTCGGACTTTGGAGTGTCCTTGAATAGCGACGCGAGTATCTCGGTCATCTCGAGCCGCCCGCTAGTGCCCTCGAGCTTCTCGAAGTATCCCGCGACGAGTGAGTACTTCAAAGGCGTCCGGAGCGCTATCCGCAAAAGTCCGTTATAACCTGTATCAGGCCGAGGCCTGAAACAACGCGTCGCCGAAGGAAGACGGGGACGGCAAGCTCAAGCCGGCGGCCCGCAGCTGGTTAGCCACCGAATCGCCGGACATCTCGGCGGGATACGAGTACTCCGCTTCGACATGCCTGACCGTCGACGACTCGAGGCCCGCGAGCGCGGCGTAGGGCGCATAGCAGGAGTCCCTATCGCCCCTGAAGGTGCGCATCGCGGCCGCATAGCTCTTCGAGAGCTTCGAGAGGGCTCGGTCCCCGAGGTGGTTCCCGGCGGCCGCGGCGCAGCAGACGTGCTCCGGGAGTTGGGAGTAGCGCAGGATCCTCTTGGCCCCCCGGGTCTCTAGCATCGTCGCGTAGGGCTCCCATATCGAGCAGACGTCCGCGGAGCCGGACATCAACGCCGTCTCGATCTCGAGCGGGCTGCCGGCGTAGGCGATCGTCCCTATCTCGGGGATGGCGTGCTGGCTTTCCGCGGACCTCATGAGCACCTCCATGGTGGACATCTTCGTGCAGACCGCCCTCAGGCCCTCCCGCCGCGCCGTTCCTGCCTTCGGGCTCGCCATCACACTCGACCCTCCGGAGCCGGCAGGGCCGATTATCTTGAAAGGCGCGTCCAGCGAATGCATCATGAAGAGTGTGACCAGTGGGGCTATCCCGACGTCGATCCGGAGGAGCGACAGGTCGCGCGCGACGGCGATGCCGTTGTCATACACCCTGAATTCGAGCTCCGCGCCCTCCTCCCTGAGAGCCTTCCTGAGGGGGACGAGGAACGGATACTCAGCCGCGCGGGTGAAGCCCAGGCGGAGCCTTCCCTTTGCCCGGGCACGGCCCGCGGCAGAGACCACCTTCAAGTTCCTCCCCTCCTTCATACGCGTTATCATCCTCCGCCCCTCCAGGTTGGAGAGGACCTCCGAGACTGTGGCGCGCGAGAACCCGGTCGCTCTCATGATGTCGGACTGGTATGCCTCGCCGTTCAGGCGGAGAATATCGAGAATCTCTGCCTCCGCGCGACCCATGCCTCTGTCAGACCTCCAACACTTAATAAGGTATCCGAACACATGTTCGGTTGTGGAAGGCCGGGCGCCGCTTCTCGACGGGCTCGGGATCTCTCCCCTGGGGCTGGACAAGGTATGGAGAAGCTCGGGATAGAACACGTCGGGGACGAGAAGAGGCACGGCTCGCCCTTCAACACGTTCACCCTCTGGTTCGGCGCCAACCTCACGGTAGCCGACTTTGCGCTGGGTTCGCTCTTCTTCGGCCTCCCGTTCTCGAGCATCATCATCGCGATAATCGTGGGCAACGTCCTCGGCGGCCTGTTGCTCGGCTTGAACGCCGCAATGGGCCCCACGTTCGGATATCCTCAGATGATGATCTCCAAGGCAGTGATGGGAAGGGCCGGAAACGTCCCGTTCGCGCTCGCGAACTGGATCAGCACGGTCGGCTGGTTCACGGTCAACATAATCCTCGGCGGCTACGCGCTTCAGCTGGCCTTCGGGCTGCCGTTCTACCTCGCCGCTGCGGTGATGGTCGTGGTGGACGTCACGCTCGCGACCTACGGGCACGACATCATCCACACGTTCGAGAAGGTCATGTCGGTCGTCCTGGGCCTGATGTTCGGAGCGATGACAGTCCTCGCATACCTCAAGATGGGCTCCAACTTCTCCGCGTACCAGGCCTCGTCCTCCTTCAACCTCTACTTCTGGGCGCTCGTCGTGGCGGTTGTCTTCTCCTACCTGATGAGCTGGTCTCCGTACGCCAGCGACTACTCGAGATATCTTCCCCGGACGTCGTCAAAGTGGAAGGTGGTAGCCTTCACCATGGCCGGGGGCGCGATAGCGAGCGCGTGGGCTGAGCTGGCTGGGTTCTTTGTTTACGTGGGCGCGAACAACACCCACCTCAACATGATCTCCGCGCTCGCGTCCGTTTCGGGAAACTACCAGGTCTTCACCCTCATGGCCATCGTCCTAGGCGCGGTCGCCGCGGACGCCCTGAATCTCTATACGAACTCGCTCTCTGCTCTCGTGCTCTACAGGAAGGCCGGCCGGATTCAGACCGTCTTCCTTGCGGGGGTGGTGGGCTTCGTCTTGGCTCTCGCCGGCTCTTCCAACTTCGGCACTTTCTACCAGAACTTCCTGCTCACGCTGGACTACTGGATAACGCCATGGATCGGGGTCATGGTCGGGGCGTTCTTCGTCAAGAGGCTGACCTCGGGGGTGGAGAGCGCGCCACCGTTCCTCAAGACGGGCCTGGGCGCTTACCTTGTCGGCCTCGTGGTCTCGGTGCCGTTCATGAACCTCACGTCATACGGCGTGAACTACGTGGGGCCTATAGCGAACCTGATCGGCGGGGCCGACGTGAGCTACTTCGTGGCCGCCATAGCGGCCTTCGTGTCCTATGCCCTGATTGCGCGACGGGAGAAGACTTAATTCCCCGGCGGTCTGCAAGACATCGAGTGATTTAGATGGGCGGCACAAAGAAGAGGACATTGGCTTCGATGGAGAAGTCCCAGGACGATAACGCTAACTCGGCGGCGGGAGGAGGAGACCAGCCCGGAAAGAAGAAGGTCGAGAAGACGAAGGTGGTAGGCGAACGAAAGAGAGTCGACGTGCTTCTACCAAGGATGAACGACCAGGAGCTCATGAAGAGCCTGTCTTCGCTAAAGGCCATCACCATATATGGCGCGGCGAGATCTCTAGCGGTGAACGCCGCCGTGGCGAGGAGCGTGCTCTCGTCTCTGGAATCGAAGGGCTTGGTCAAGAAGGCCGGTGGCTATAGCGGCCACTACATCTGGACGCCCGCGTCATTAGCGGTCGCGCCTGCTATCTGAAGGACGTCTCCTGCCGAGGCCTGCTGAAGGACTTCTAGGCCCTCCTCGACCTTTCCGATGGGATTGAGGGGCCGCTCGCTCCTCACGTTCTTGAGGAAGACGCAGATGGAGCCGGTGGCAGCGAGGAAGGCCACATCGCCTTTCGAGAACTCCATCCTCTGCTTCTCCACGCCCGTCTTGATCTTGGTCATCAGTGTGATCATCCCCGGTGAGACCATCGCCCTCGACGCGAGGGGGAGCTCGCCGAGTATCGCTGTCACCGTCACGGGGGCGAGATGCCGGTAGAGCCCGAGGGTGAACTTCCCCTTCCCTCTGACCGTCGCGGCGCACTCAATCTTGGAGACCGACATTTACCTGCGAAGCTCGGGAGTCTTTGGTCGGTATTTATGCCATCGCGACGAATGGGCCGGACCACCGATGGGCCCGCGCGGTTTCTCAGAATAGACCAGGAGGCTCCGTTATGGCATCGGAGGTCACGATCTGGGAAAAGCACAAGACTTATCCGGCTCCCAAAAAGGCCTCTATGGTTCTGGGTTTTTTTGGTCACAGTAATAGCTTCTAAGGACAAGAGGAAAGCAAAACGAGCCGCGGAAGAGGGTTTCGAGATTCTTATCGGCCCGCAGAAACTGACGCGCTTCGAGAAGGCAAGAATCGTCGGCGCAAGGTCACTCCAGCTCGCGATGGGCGCGCCGTCGTTCGTCCCGACAGACGAGAGCATCAGGGACTCGATTGCGCTGGCCATGACGGAGCTCGCCAGCGACGCGCTCCCGATATCGATCAGGCGCTCCCTTCCGAACGGGCGCTCGCAAGACATCCCCATCAAGTATCTCCTCTGAGCCACCGGCCCATAACATACGCAATCATTTCTTCGGTAGGCATAAATAGGCTGAGGAGGGAGAGCCGATTACAATGTCAGCCAAAGCCAGCACGAAGAGACAACCCAGGACCAACGAGGAGAAGACAGATTCTCCTACCGAAGAAGCCCCTCCAATGATGATGGGGCCATCGAACCACATCTACGTCGGAAAGAAGCCAGTGATGAGCTACGCGATGTCTGCGCTCATCCAGCTCTCGCAAGCAGGAGAGGTCAACATCAAGGCAAGAGGCCTCGCAATCAGCAGAGCGGTCGATGTGGCCGAGATCGTCACAAAACGACTAGGGAACGGCACCTTCAACGTGAAGAACGTCAACATCTCAACCGAGCAAGTCAAGAGCACCGAGACCGGAGAGATGCGCAACGTCTCCTCAATCGAGATCCTAGTAGGCAAGTAGGACTATCTTCGAAGCGCCCTAACGTCTCAGACACGACTCGACACCCGCACACTTGGCAGAGTAGCCCAAGCCCTTAGGGGTGATGCTGCCTCGCCGCGGGTCGGACCGACGAGGCCTGCTCGGACTGCGGTATGCAATTCATCGCGCGAGTCTCGATCTGGTCAAGCGCGTCGATGCTCCGCATCCTGACCATATCTTGGTCACAATCGGGCATGCACCATCGAATCAAGGCCTCTTGCGTAACGCCAGAGCTTTGCGGTCTGCGGAGAGCACCTCGGGCAGGCGCGTCTTGGTCCCGGCTCTCTGTCGAGGTCTCGAAGGCACCTTGGCAGCAGTCGCGCGCATCCCGGTGTACGCGGCAAGTTTCGTGTGAACGCGGCCTGCCGCCATTAGCATCTTGAGAGAGGCTCGAGCGGTGACGACTTCTATTTGGATTGACGAATCTCCGACTCGGTCTCGGTTCGGGATGATTTCTCGCAACGCCGCGGAACTATTTTTGCTTTATAGATTTCAGATTCTTTTTTCGCGAAAAAAATCCGACCACGAATTTTTTTTGGAATAACATTTTTAAGTTAATCGTTGCGGGGATTGCGCAACAACAAAATTGCCTGAAAACCGGGCGCAACCTTTGTCACGATTGCGGAACGTGACACCAAAATTCTCAGATCAGGAATTATTCCATCTGGCCGAGAAATTTGGAACACCATACTTTCTCATAGACGAGGCGGCACTGCGAAGGACAGTGAGCGAACTAGAACAAGCCTACCAAGATTTCAAAGGGCCTTTCCGCGTCGCATATTCGACAAAGGCGAACTACAATCCGACGGTGATCAAGACCTTCGTGTCAGAAGGGATAATGTTCGACCTGACCGCGAGCAACGAGCTCTACTTTCTCCTAAAGTGCGGCGGCTCCTCTGAGAACGTCATCTACACCAGCATCACCGAGACCATGGCGGAATACGAGCAGGTGATGAAGCTCGGCGTGCGGAAGATCGTCGTCTCGAGCTACAACGGATTGCTCAACCTGATAGAAGCGAGGGCGAGAGTCGGGGACGACGTGGAGGTACTGATACGCGTCAACCCGGAAGTCAGCGTCAAGGCGGAACTGCGCTTCTCCATGAAGCACGGGAAGTTCGGAGTGCCGTTCGACTCGGCGGACGAGGACAGCGCGATGTCCCTCCTCAGGAAGATCCTCTCCACGCCGGGGATGAGCTTCGAGGGGTTCCATTTCCATCTCGGAAGCCAGATCGAGGACCCATCGTGTTTCGCGGTCGCGCTAGAGAAGCTCGAGAGCTTCGTTCTCGGAGCCAGGAGAGAGCTCGGCAGCTTCCCCATCAGGACCATCGACATGGGCGGCGGCCTGCCCGCTCCCTACGGGAGGACTGTCCCGACTGCCTCGGACTTCTCCTCACAGGTGTTGGGGCAGCTCAACAGCATGATCGAGAGCCTCGGAGACAAGTTCACGCTTATCGTCGAGAGCGGCAGGTTCCTCTCGGCAGAATCCACGATAATGGTCACCCGCATCGTCAACGTCAAGAAGTTCGACGAGACGAAGTACGTCTACGTCGACGCGGGCTACCACAACCTCTTGGACTCGGCGCTGCTGAAGCACGAGTATCCCGTCGAGGTCATCCCGGGCGGGAGCTCGTCCCCGCGCAAGTCCGTCCTCTCTGGCAGGCTATGCGATGCCCTCGACATCTTCCCGACGTCGAACAGGTCGAAGCTCGGAGGCGCGGAGCCGGGCAAGCTCGTGGTGTTCCGCGACGTAGGTGCCTACTCCTTTGTGATCGGCTCCCAATTCCACTGCCAGCCGAAGCCGTACATCCTGATGCGGACGACGCAGGGCAGCCACATCGTGGTGCGCAAGGGCCAAGACCTCGACGAGCTCTTCAGCGAGGAAGGCGGCGACCTCACCAACCACAAGCACCAGTGAGCCCAACCGTGCCGCGGTCGACTCGATTTCAGGACCTACATCGTACCCAAAGACGGAAACTCTGAGACCTGGATTCGGCGAGGCCGAGACAGTCAGTCCTCAAGATACCGCACGAGCTGTTCGGGGAATTCCTCTTCGTGGTTCTCGCCGAGGCCTCCCACGTACACCATCCTCCTTCCTTTCATGAATATCACGTAATACACGCACCCTGCCGAGACGAGCCTTCGAAGAAACTCCCTGTAGTCTATCTCCTTTCTCTGTGTCGCGGCTATCGCCTCTACGACCGCCCTTTCGCTGAACTTTCCACTGGCCTTGCCGGGATTGGTTAGCCGTATGCTCTCAGCGTATGCGTCTCCCTCCCCGTATGACACCTTCATCAGCTGCACGAGGTCGACGGAATACCACACTGCGCCGGCCGCGAGCATCCGTTTGACGTTCTCCCCGAAGCCTATCTTCCCCTCAAAGTTCAGTCGAGTGCACTCCTCGATCTCCCTTGTCTCTACGACGCGCCCTCCGGGCGGGTTCTCGCTACATAAGCGCATGATGTCTCGCCGTCCGCTCCCGGCTGCCCATCCCGTCGGCGGTCTCCTGCGGGGCAACATTTACTAAAGTTGGCTTTTGCGCACAGCGACGTGGCGGGCGGGGCGACGGCGAGAAAGGCGATAATCATGGGAGCGGCGGGGAGGGACTTCCACAACTTCAACACCTACTTCAAGGAGAACCCCGCGTACGAGGTGGTCGCTTTCACCGCGGCGCAGCCGCCCTTCAACGGCAACAAGACGTATCCCGAGTCCATGGCGGGGAGGCGGTACCCAAACGGGATCCCGATCCATCCAGAAGACCATCTGGAGAGCCTGATCCAGAGCGAGGGCGTCACGGATGTCTTCTTCTCCTACAGTGACATGTCCTACGACTATCTGATGCACAGGGCCTCGATGGCCGAGTCCAAGGGGGCTGCCTTCCACCTCCTCGGCCCGGGGGACACCATGATCAAGGCGAACAAACCGGTGATCGCGGTCGTGGCAGTGAGGACCGGGGCTGGGAAGAGCACGCTGACCCGAAAGGTCTCCGACATCCTCCAGAAGCGCGGCCTCAAGCCGGTGGTCGTCAGGCACCCGATGCCCTACAACGACCTGTCGGCCACGGTCCAGCGCTTCGAGGACCCAGAAGACCTGGACACTTACCACGTGACCGTCGAGGAGCGCGAAGAGTACGAAGGACACCTGAGCAGAAACCTTGTCGTCTTCACCGGGGTGGACTACAAGGCGATCCTCGCGGAGGCGGAGAAGGAGGGAGACGTCATCATCTGGGACGGGGGGAACAACGACTGGAGCTTCTACAGGCCAGACGTCAACATCGTAGTGGCCGACCCGTTGAGGCAGGGGCACGAGTCGAGGTACTACCCGGGCGAGACGAACGTGAGGATGGCGGACATCGTGGTCGTCAACAAGGTGAACGTCGCCCCCAAGGACGACGTCGAGAAGACCGTGCAGTCCTGCGCCAAGTTGAACTCCAAGGCCAAGGTCATCAAGACGCGATCGGAGGCTGTTCTCGACCACCCAGACTGGATACGCGGGAAGCGGGTGCTGGTGGTGGAGGACGCCCCCTCCGTGACTCACGGCGAGCTCGCCTACGGCGCGGGCACGGTAGCGGCAAAGGCCGTAGACGCCGTCCTCGTCGACCCCCGCCACTGGGCGGTTGGCTCGATAAAGGCGGCCTACGAGAAGTACCCGACCATCGGTAACGTGATGCCTGCCCTGGGCTACAGCAGCTCGCAGCTGACGGAGCTAGAGGACAGCATAAACGCCGTCGAGTGCGACGCCGTCGTCCTAGGGACGCCGGCAGACCTCACCAAGCTGATCAGGATCGGCAAGCCGGTCGCGAGGGTCGCGTTCGAGGCCTACGACGAGGGCAAACCCACCCTCGAGGAGCTGCTGGCGGAGAAGATAGAGTCCTTCAAGCGCGCGGCGCCGGCGACGCGGTCCGCCTAGTCTTCTTGTCGTCTAGTCGGAAGACAGGACCTTCCTCAGCACCGCCCTGCCGCTGAGGGTCCCTATCGACCCGGCCTTAGCGTCCTTCTCGGTGAACCTGCAGGAGCTCGCGTCCGCCGCGGTCCTCTTTCCCGTGATGAGAAGGGGGACAGGGTCCGCCGAGTGCATCTTCAGGATGCAGGGCGTCGCGTGGTCGCAGGACACGGCGAGGGTCGTCCCGTCGCGCGGCAGGTCACTGATCGCTCCGAAGAACTCCTTGTCGATGGTCTCGATGTTCTTCCGCTTTCCAGGGGCGTCGCCGTCGTGCCCGAACTCGTCCGGCCCCTTGATGTGGGCGTAGACCACCGTCCCCTCCCTCATCTCCCTCTTGAGGAGCTTCGCCTTCCCGGAGAGGTCGGCGGGGTCGTCCACCTTGACCATCTTCATGTTGAGCAGAATCGCGATCCCGACCTCTGCCGGCATCTCGACCAGGGCCACGCCCTTGTAGTGGTGCTTCTCCTCGAACGGCGGGAGCTTGGGGATGAAGGAACCGGCGTCCCTGAAGAGGAGCATGTTTGCGGCCTTTTTCCCGTCTCTCTTCCTGTCTTGGTTCACCTTGGCCTCGTCAAGGATCCTCATCGCCTGGGTGGAGAACGAGTTTACCAGCTCGGCGGCCCTCTTGGAAGCTTCCGTGCGCCGCAGCGGCTTGCACGTCTGGATGGCCTCGACGTCCTTGGCTTCTCTCGCCGCCCCGAACCCCTTCATGCGGACGTAGCCTGGGTCGGTGTTGGAGATCTCGGCGGAGAGGGGCTTGTTCGCCCTGATCACCAGGACGGCTCTGTGACCGATCGTGCTCCTGAACTCGAAATCGGCATCGGGCAACCTTACCTTCTTCAGCTCCTCCTGGAGGGTCCCTGCGTCGCTCGCCGTCATATCCCTCCCCGCCCTCCTATCGGTTATCTTTCCGTTCGAAGTGGTCGCGAAGTTCGCCCTTAGCGCGAGGTCTCCGTCTTTCATCTCGAGGCCAGCGCCAATAGACTCGACGACCCCCCGGCCGGGATACCCCTTGTCGAACGAGTAGCCCAGCATGTTGAAGACCGCGATGTCCGACTCGGGGGATATCCCCCTGCCCACCGTGATCACCCTTCCCATTTTTCCCTTGCGCGCTATCGCGTCAAGGTTGGGGGTGCTCGCGACTTCGAGAGGGGTCGAGTAGTTGAGGGCAGGCACAGGCCTGTCGCTGCATCCATCGAGGAGGATGTACCCGACCTCCTTCACTTGAGGAGCTCGCTCCTCTGAATTCTTCCCGCCAAAAAACTCTCTTGCCTTCCGCGGCGCATTTATCCCGAATATAACCTTGCGCCGCGCGCAAGTCACTACGAGGATAATGGTGCGCGACTCGTGGCTTTCCCGGCCGATTTGGGCGCATCAGCCGCGCCGAGGGACAAGAAGCCGCGATTAGCTCGCGCCGGAGGTGTTTCTTCATTGCCACAGTCTTGTCGAGCGAATCTCTCGCGCCGGGACCGTGCAAGAGAATTCCGGTGCGGAGAGGTAATATATCGTTTCGAACTAGACGCACGCCATCTATGGTGGAGATAAGGAAAGACTACTTTACCGACAAGCTTTCCGTTGTGACATCCGACAGGGGGGCTCGCTCCCAGCTGAGGCCTTACTCAGACCATGGGACAAAGTGCCCGTTCTGTCCGGGCAACGAGGAGATGACTGCGCAGGCGGACTTGGTCGTCGTGAAGATGGGGAATACACTCGTGAAGCAGACGGACTCCGAGGGGGACCCCGTCCGCGGCTGGATCGTCCGGGTCTTCCCAGACCGGTTCCCCATAGTTACGCCGAACGCGGCGCCTTCGTACGGCGAGGCCCCGCACTACAGCGAGCCCGCGGTCGGATACCACTACATACTCGTCGCCACGCCGAAGCACGACCTGACGTTCCCCAAGCTCGACATCGATCAGTGGACGAACGTCCTAGCGACCCTGCAGGACAAGACGCGCTGGCTCTACGCCCAGCGCGGCGTGGGCTACGTCGCCATCTTCATCAACCAGGGGAAGCTCGCCGGCGCGACAATCGAGCATCCCCACATCCAGCTGGTCACAATCCCCCGCCTGCCCCCGGTCGTGGAGTCGGAGGCCGTCACTGTCCAGAACTCCCTCAACGAGCTAGGCATATGCCCCATGTGCCAGGTCGTGGCCTCCGAGACCGGCGGCCCGAGGCAGATCCTCTCGACGGAGTACTTCATCGCGTTCGCCCCGTGGGCCTCTGCCCACGCCTACGAGTTCTGGATTTACCCGAAGCGGCACCAGACGAGCCTGCTGAAGCTCTCGCAGAAGGAGCTGATGGACCTTGCACTCATACTCCGCGCGACCCTGGGCGGGATGTCGAAGGTCCTGGGCGACTGCGCCTTCAACCTGGTCGTGCACAACTCGTCTGAGAAGAAGACGACAAAGCAGATCCACTGGCACTTCGAGGTCTATCCGCGCGTCTCCACCCTCTCGGGGCTCGAGCTGGGGTCGGGGGTCTTTGTGAACGAGGTCTCACCCGAGGTCGCCGCGGAGCAGTTGGGGGCTGCGAGCAGGAGGGAGCTCGCCCATCTCGTCGGGATCACCTAGGGTCGCGGCCACGACGAGGACTGCCTAGCCGAACTCGTACCGGAGCAGGCGTATCATTCCCCTGAAGCGCGGGACAACGCTCGCGACCCCAAAGGCAAGGCGATATCCCGGCGGCATATAGCCCGAGGTAAAGATGCTCGGACTGGAGACCCTCCTGAGGCGGGCGTCCAGCGCGTCGACCGCCCGGACGTCGTCCACAGCCCACCTGTGCTCCGCATCCATCTTCTCCTTCAGGGTCGACCGCCCGGAGCTTATGGCGGACGAGTTCATCACGTCGAAGACCACCTGGCCTCGGGGAAACCTGTCGGTCACTCTGTTGAGGATCAACCTTACCTCGTCTTCCGTGAGATACTCGAACAATCCTTCCGCGACCACCAACGCGGGCCTGCCCCTCGGGGCGCTCTCCAGCCACGCGGGGTCGGTGACCGACGACTCCAGCATCTGATATCCGTCCCGGTTCGAGAAGAAGTTCTTGCGCTCCTCGATGACCCCGGGAAAGTCGAGGTCGAACCAGCTGACGTCGGGGGGAGGGCTCACCCTGGAGACCCTCGAATCGAGGCCGCAACCGAGGTTCAAGACGACCGCGCTGGGGTTCGCCCGGAGGAACTCCTTGACCCATTCGTCTATCTGCTTCGCCCTGACGACGATGGCGTTGCCGTTCCCGGGCCTGTGCACCCCTGCAAAATCATAGTCGATCGCACGGACCATCTCGTCCGCCTTCTTGTCGCCGAGGATGGGACGCTTCGACCGGCTGTCCAGCGCCTTCGCATAGAGGGTGATGAGAAGAGTCTGCTGCACTCCCTTCAGTCGCACCTTGTGAGGTTGGCTCGGGTCCCCTCGGTGTCCGCCCGATGGGTTCGCCAATGACGCGTTGGGGCCGGAGGCTGATTTAAGGGCCTGCCACGGCCGACTTTAGCCGGTCAATCAGCTTGATGCTCGAGGGGTCGACCCCGCGCAGTATCGCGGCGTAGTACGTCGCGAAATCGGTCTGGTAGTCGAGGGTGACCAGTTGCGCTAGGTTCCCCTTCCCCTTCCCCCATATCTCCAGGCACCTTATTCCCTTCATGCCCAGGATGTCGACGAAGGAGTCCATCCTCACCCTCTCGTACTTGGGCTCGGCCGTGTGACGCAGGAATATCGGCACCATCTTCCTCTCCGGGGTCTCCCACGTCTCCACTTCGTTGTGGAACAGCTCCGGGCCCGAGTCCCACGCCGCGTTCATCTTGGCGTTCTCGTTGAGGCACGTCTTGAATCGCTCCGCCACGCTCTTGGTCACGGACGAGCCGTAGATCTTGGGCAGTATCCCTGAAGGGGCCACCAGCTGTGCGCATTGCTTCGCCGGGTTCTGTGACGTCGGGGAGGTGGTGGCGAGCGCCGGGGCGACCTTCTTCATGCAGTCTATGGCCTCCTTCACCTCGCTCCACCTCTTCTCTCCCACGAGACCTGCGCTGCGGAGCGCCGCGATCGCCGCGAAGAGGACGTGCGGGAGGGAGTACCTTGGGGCCATCTCGATCGGGATGGTGATGTGAGGCACCTTCAGCTCCATGGCCATCTGCTGAAGCTTCCCTCCGGAGGAGATCGCCACCATGATCGCCTTCTTCACGGCGAGTCTCCTCATGAGCTGGATGGTCTCCTCGGTGCTCCCGGAGGTGCTGCAGACGAGGACGAACGCCCTTGCGAGGTTGACCTTGGGGAGGTAACCCTTGAAGACGCTCACCTCCACGCCCCCGGATGCGAGGAACCAGTCCGCGATTATGTCTCCCGCAGAGGCGGAGCCGCCGTTGGCGACGTAGATGACGCGGTCGAATTGGCGATGCCCTACTTCCATCGAGAGCGACGACTCCTGCTCCGCGAAGCGGGGCCAGGCCTCGAACACTCGGTAGATGTTCTTCGGGTCCGCGCGTGCGATTGCTTGCGGAGAGAGTTGGTCCTGTGGCATCGTTTAGAGCACTTGTAATATCCTAGATTTACCCGCTGTTGTGCTCAGTCATCCGTTTTAAACGCACCGCCATCGTTTTCGGACGTGTTTGCGCCCGTGAAAACTCGTCACGGAATCTTGCCGTAGCGAGCGATGTAGGCCCTGTCCGCTTCCTTGTGCGCCGCGATGTCCCCTATGTCGGTGAACTCGCCCTTCACCCTCAGAGCGTAGACTGCCCTTTCGTCTTTCATGGCGCTCTTGAACGCTTCCTTCATCCCGTACACCTCTCCCCGCGGGATGTAGCCGAGGAACTTCTTGTCCATGACGTAGCACCCTATGTTGATGTCGCTCGTGATGACCGGCTTCTCCTTCCACTTGGATATCCTGCCTTCTGGATGTGTCGAGATCACCCCGTACTTCATCTTGGTCTCGTATTGCATCAAGGCCATGGTTACGAAGGCGCTCTTCTTGGCGTGGTATTCGAGCAGCTTCTTGAGGTCGAAGTCGAGGATGGCGTCGCCGTAGAGGCACACGAAAGTCTCGGGCAGGAACCTCTCCGCGGTCTTCAGCTGGCCTGCGTGTCCCATCGGCCTGTCTGACTGGGCATACTCTATTCGCATCCCGAAGTCCCTCCCGTCCCCGAAGTACTGCTCGATCATCCTTCC
The DNA here is from genome assembly GCA_027886905.1 of Nitrososphaerota archaeon. Taxonomy (GTDB): domain Archaea; phylum Thermoproteota; class Nitrososphaeria; order Nitrososphaerales; family Gagatemarchaeaceae; genus Gagatemarchaeum. The sequence goes on along the minus strand of JAPCJO010000022.1, from coordinate 1,623 downwards.
AAGGTACCCGGTCGCTATCACGACGTCCTTGACGTCGTTGGCCTTGAGCCAGTCCAGGATGTGTTCCATGATTGGTTTCGGCCCCACGGGGAGCATGGGTTTTGGGAGGAATAGCGTGTACGGCCTGAGGCGGGTGCCGAGCCCTCCGGCTAGGACGATCGCCTTTACGGGGGCCTTACGATTGTGACTGCGGTGTGCCAGACGGACTCACTTGAGTCCTGAAGGTCGTTATGGCATCCCTATATGCTTCAATCCCGGGCTCCAGGGAGGCTGCGTCGACGCTTATCCCGCGGATGCCCGACCTCATGACGCTGCGGACGTCCTTCGCGCCCATCTTCTTCTGCGTCCTCATGAGCAACGGCTTCGCGGAGAGGCTTGCGAGCACGCCTAGTGTCGCGAGGTCGAGCACGCTGAAGATGTGATTCCTTCCTTGGGGGGCGACTATCGCGGCTTCTAGGGCGGTCACGCCCTCTATCTCGGAGATGCTCTTGACCTGCTCCAGCATGTATCCTGACCCTATCGAGACGAGCTTCTCGACCCGGTCGTCCTCGAGGACGAAAGGAGGCATATGGTGAGCGAACATGTTCACGAAGCTGAAGGGTTTGGAGACTATCCTCTCCCAGTTCTCCTCTATGAGAGGCCTCGAGTCGCCAATCGAAATCCCAACGGGCACGCTGGTCGTGCTCAGGATGGAGTCGATCGAGTCCTCCATGAGGTCGAAGCTCCCGAAGAGGCCCGGCAGCGAGGTGTCGGTCTTGTCGATGCCCACCATTATCGCGCCCGCGCCCGCCTGGGCTGCGGCAGCAGCATACTCGCTATTGTTCTGAGGAAGCGTCGCAATCAGGGCCACAACATCCGCTCCGGAAACCAAGTTAGCAAGTGGTCTCGGCTGGTGCTCGAGGCTTTCCATTGCGTCTTGACCTATGGGACGAACCCGGGCCTTAGAAGCGACAGGCTCAACAATTGTTGATGCAGCGATGCGACGCTTCTTTACAAGGGTCAGAAGAGCCAGATGTTGAGTACTATGACGATGAATATGACCGTAAGGTAGGGGCTCGATAGCTTGAAGAGCGTCCACGCGGTCTTTGTCGTCTTGTCTATCACGAGCTTGACGCTGTATCCCAGTATCACCGCCCCTAGCGCCGCGGCTGACACTATGTAGAAGGGGCTCGCCGCGTTTGGCACGAAGAGGATCGCCAGCGAGAACACCACGAGGAGCGAGCTCGTGATCGCGATGCAGACGGTGGCCACCCGCTCGCTCACGATCACCGGCAGCATTGGTATCTTCGCGGCCTTGTATTCCTCCCTCTCCTTGATCGCCAGGCTCCATATGTGGGTGGGTATCCAGACTATCACCAGCGCGGACATGAAGAGCGCGAGGGGCGTGATTGCGTCTGCTATCGCGGTATAGCCCACGAGGACGGGCATCCCGCCGGAGATCCCTCCAAGGATGATGTTGAGCCAGCTCCTCCGCTTCAGCCAGAGGGAGTAGACGCCCACGTTGTCGACCAGGCCGAAGAGCATGCAAGCGGCGGCGAGCCAGTTGAAGTAGAGGCACATGACCACCGAGAGGACCGAGGTAACCAGGCCGAAGATCAGCGCGTTGCGAGGCGAGACCCTCCC
>JAPCJO010000004.1:2922-72130 GCA_027886905.1 Nitrososphaerota archaeon | reverse complement strand
CCATCGTGAGGACCTTCTGGACGTGGGAGGGCTCGAACTCGCTGTAGACCACCTTAGCTATCTGCTTGAGGAGCCCCACGTCGGTGACGACGTGCGTGAGGTCGTAGACCCCTTCTCCCGTCGTCCTGATGTGCTCCATCACCATCTTCTTGAGTAGCCGCTCGCGGAAGACCGCGACGAACTTGTCGGAGCGGGACGGGCTCGGGAGGACGTGCCCCCTCACGTACCTGCTCAGGATCGGCGCCGAGAGCCCCAGGATCGCGGAGAGCTCCTTGTAGCTGTAGTTCTTCTTCAGCGTGGAGAGGAGCTCCACCGAGGAAATCCTCGACTTGACCTCAGCGACTCTGCTCAAGGCGTCTGCGTGTGGTGGCGCGGCGATGTAGAAAAACCTTCGCAATCCGCGCGAGGATTAACATGTTCGTGAATAGTCGCGTCAGTGGCCGAGCCAGACGCGCACCTGGGTCGGGAGGAACGCCTTGTCCGGATAGAAGATGAAGAACCAGAGGAAGACGCCCGCGAGGAAGATGTAGGCCACGGGTCGAGGGAACCACGTCCGGGTGAGGCAGTATGCCCCGCCTATCGCCAGGGACGGGACGGCCGAGATGAAGTAGTAAGGATAGGTGATGCGGCCGTAGTAGAAGAGGACGAGGTATCCCAGGAAGACGACCAAGAACCACATTAGCGCGAGGCGCGCCAGCTGGAACTCCTTCCCGTCGGACTCGGAGGCGAAGGTCGAGCCCCTGGACTTCCACCAGAGGTAGAACGTGTAGGCGCCCCAGAGGTAGACGAGCCAGACCTCGAATTGGTTCGTGACCCCGTAGTATCCGGCGGAGACGTAGGAGTAGCTCCCCGTCGGGGAGGACACGCTCACGTTGGTGATCAGGTATCCGATGGGCGAGTAGTACGTCACCCAGTTCCAGGGCGTGATGGGGGTGTGCAGGACGCTGTCGATCCACCCCTGGCTGGTGGGCGTCATCGTCAGAGATGCCCCGTACTTCAGGATGAAATCTATCTGGCCCACGAAGGTGGTCGCCGCGCCCGCACCCAGGGCGCCGTCGTAGATCTGCAGGCCTATCGCAAAGACGGCGAAGACTGTGACGACGAGCTTCGTGATCGAGAGGATGATCTGCTTTCGGCTTCCCGGGGCGAAGAAGAGGTGGTAGAGGAAAAGCACGAGGAAGAGGAAGATTGCCGTCTCTTTGGTGACGGCGGCCAGCGCGAACGCGACGCCTGTGAGGACCAGAGAGTCGAACTTCCACCAGTGCACCTTGGCGAAGTAGAAGAGGAAGCCCAGGAGGCTGAAGAAGATGGCACCGACGTCGATGACCGCGATGCTCGAGTGGACGAAGAAGAGCGTCTCGAAGGCGAGGAGGAACGCGGCGTAGAGCGAGAGGCGCTGGTTCTTGGTTATCGCCAGGCACAACCCGAAGAGCACCGGGATGCTGAACGTCCCGAGGATCACCTCGAAGATCCTCCAGCCGAAGGCGTCGTTCCCGAAGATAGCGATCCCTGCGGCGATGAAGGCCTTCGAGAGGAACGGGTGCTCGAGGTTGCAGTTGTCGGCGTAGGGGGCGCACTTCTCTCCGGAGAGCATCGCCTGCGCGGCGGGCACGTAGTAGACCTCGTCCATGATGCATCCGTCGACCTGCTTGTCCGTCGCATAGCACGTCAGGTCCTGGTAGGTGAGGGTGACAGGCCCGGACGGGGGCGAGCCGAGCGACCAGTTTCCCGTGTCCTGCGACCCGGGCTGGAGCGCTTCCGTTGGCGAAGGCACGGATTTCAGGCCGGAGCTGGGGAGCGCGGTGTCCCCGACCGCGACCGACAGAGAGCCTATCGCGTCGCCTCCCGTGGCGGCGATGGTTAGGTGGAGGGTGGACCCAGAGAGGCTAGACGTCATCGTGACCAAGTTGTCGCTGGAGGTCCGGCCGAGCTGGCCGCTGAGCGTGTGCGTGGTGTAGAGCGACGGCAGGTTGATGGTGTAGAGGTGCGCGCCGAAGATGCCCAGGGTGATCAGGGTCAGGAGGAACAGGGTCTTGCGATAGGCCGGATACGAGAGGAGGGCGTAGACCATGGCAAGCGCGCCGGCCGCCGCCGACGCGCCCGCGAGGATGAAGGTCATCGGGGCGAGAATCCCCGTGGCTACCGCGGGGTGGTAGGCGTGGTAGCCGACGATAAGGAGCATCGAAAGGAGGTCTATGAGCGAGAGCACAGTGAGGAAGACTACGATGAAGCGAAGCGCGAGGTAGCGCGAGGCGGCGCTCACACATCACTCGCCCGGCGGGGCCGTTATACGGGTTGCTGGGGAATTCTGCGATTCCGCGGCCACCTTCTCGGTGAAATAATTCCTATATACCCTCAAGGGAGCCTCACGCAACGAAACTGATTGTCATCGGTAATATTTCGCAAGTTCGGGGAGGAGTTAAACGCCTTCGTGGGGAGACACGTCGTGGTCGTCGCGGGGGACGGGAAGGAGTACACCGGGCAGCTCGTCGGGGTGGACGAGAGGCTCAACATAGTGCTGGACAAGGTCGTCGGCGCGGGCGCGGGTGTCTTCAAGGTCGCGATGAACGGGGAGAACGTCCGTGAGATCAGGCTGACCGAGCGGCCGTTCGACTACAAGGCCCTCGGGGAGAGGCTCAACAGGGTGTTCCCGGGGCTGGTCTCCGTGAGGGAGGACATCGGGGCGATAATCGTCATGGAGAAGATCAAGGTGACCGACAAGGGCGTCACCGAGGGGAACGGCCTGGCCGCCGACAAGGTGAAGGCCATCTTCGACGACTATGTGCGCGAGCCGCGAAAGTAGCCTACGCGACCATGCTGGGGTACTCTATCTTCGTCGGCGCCCAGTCCTCGAGCTTCTTGTCCAGGTAGGACTGGTAGGCGCTCAGGTCTAGCAGCCCGTGGCCAGAGTTGTTGAAGACGATGACCTTCGACTCGTTCTTCTCTCGGCACCTTATGGCCTCGTCGATAACGAACTTGATCTCGTGAGCCGACTCTGGTGCCGGGATGATCCCCTCGGTCCTTGCGAAGGTCACCGCGGCCTCGAAGACCTCGGTCTGACTGAAGGCCACCGAGCGCATGTAGCCCTTGTTGATGAGGTAGGAGATGATGGGCGCCATGGCGTGGTACCTGAGCCCTCCGGCGTGTATGGGGGGGGTCTTGTAGTCCCTGCCGAGGGTGTACATCTTCAGGAGGGGCGTCATCCCGGCGGTGTCCCCAAAGTCGTAGGTGTACTTCCCCTTGGTGGTGTGGGGGACGGCGCTCGACTCGCAGGCGACAAAGTCCATCGGGAGCTTCTTCGCTATCTTGTCTCCCATAAGTGGGAGGCAGAAGCCCCCGTAGTTCGAGCCCCCTCCGATGTTCCCGACCACCATGTCGGGCTGGACGTCGAGAAGCTCGAGCTGCTTCTTCAGCTCGAGGCCGATGACCGTCTGGTGAAGGAGGACGTGGTTGAGCACCGAGCCGAGGCTGTATTTGGCCCCGTCGTCGGCCAGGACGTCCTCGAGCGCTTCGCTTATCGCTATCCCCAGGGAGCCTGGATCCTGGGGGTCTTTGGCGAGGAGCCCCCTCCCGAACTTGGTCTTGCTGCTCGGAGACGAGACGCACTCGGCACCCCATGTCTCCATCATCGTCCTTCTGCCGGGCTTCTGGTTGTAGCTCGCGGCCACCATGAAGACCCTGATCTTGAGCCCGAAGTAGGCCCCCGCCATCGATAGTGCGGAGCCCCACTGGCCGGCGCCCGTCTCGGTGGACAGCCTCTTCGTCCCTTCCTTCATGTTGTAGTATGCCTGGGCCAGCGCCGTGTTCGGCTTGTGGCTGCCCGTCGGGTTGGAGCCCTCCCACTTGTAGTAGATCTTCGCGGGAGTCTTCAGGAAGTTCTCCAGCTTGTAAGCGCGGAAGAGAGGGGTGGGCCGGGGAAGCCATCGGTACGCCTCCAACACCTCGTCTGGTATCTTGATCCACCTCTCCTGCGAGACCTCCTGCCCTACGAGCTCCTTCGGGAACAGCCTGAATAGCGGCTCGGGCGACATGGGCTGGTGCGTGCCCGGGTCGAGCGGAGGTGGGAGCATTTCTGGGAGGTCAGCCTGTATGTTGTACCACGACGTAGGAATGTCGTCCTGCATCAGGAAGGTCGCACGCTCTTTCGGGGCGCTCATGCCGGACGGCGTGAGCCTTCTGGAACTAATAACCGTTCCCGGGAATCTGCCGGTCACCGAAACTCCTAAAGCCGAACCGAGACCGGGCACCCATCCTTGAGACTGGTCCTGGCCGGCTTCGGGGTGGTCGGGCAGAGCTTCGCCCGTCTCCTCATGGCCCAGGAGAAGGAGCTAGCTGCCACCTACGGTCTCGTCCCCCAGGTGGTCGGGATCATGGACAGCTCCGGGTGGCTCACGGACGAGCACGGGATCGACCTCAAGAAGGCCCTTCGGGCGAAGGCGGAGACGGGCGGGGTCGCCTCAAAGGCCGGAGGCAAGGAGGTGCCCAGGAGGCCCACTGATGTGATACGCGACCTCGAAGCGGAGGTCCTCATCGAGGCGACGCCGACCAACTTCAAGACCGGGGAGCCCGGCTTCTCGCACATGAAGGCGGCTTTCGAGAGCAAGAAGCACGTCGTGACGTGCAACAAGGGTCCCCTCGCGATAGCATACTATGCCCTGCACGAGCTCGCCAGGCACAACGGCGTCCAGCTCAGGTTCAGCGGCGCCGTGGGAGGGGGGACGCCGGTCCTCGACTTTGGAAAGACGTGCTCGATGGGCGACAAGCTCACTGGGATTAGAGGGATACTCAACGGCACGTGCAACTACATACTCACCAAGATGGAAGGGGAGGGGCTCCCCTTCGACGACGCGCTGGACGGGGCGAAGAAGGCGGGTTATGCCGAGGCCGACCCGTCCCTCGACATAGACGGATACGACAGCGCCGTGAAGCTGGTCATCACCGCCAACCACCTCTTGCTCAGCAAGGCGGGGATCAAGGACGTGAAGGTCAAAGGGATCAGGGGGATGTCCGCTAAGGAAGTGCAGAAGGCGAAGAAGGACGGGAAGGCCGTGAGGCTGATAGCGTCGGCGTCTCGAGAGACCGGACTCACCGTCGCCCCGACCCTCATCGAGCGGGATCACCCTCTCTGCATAAACGGCGCTAACAACGCGGTCGAGTTCGAATGCGAGTACTCGGGCCCAAAGGTCATAATAGGGAAGGGGGCGGGAGGCCCCGAGACAGCGTCTTCTTTGCTAAGGGACTTGCTGGAGATAAGGGGAAGGATCAACGGGCCCGCGGAGGCCATCGCAAGCTACAGGATGAGCGGAGTGGGCGGAGGTTGAGAAAGTGAAGGTCGTCATGAAGTTCGGAGGAAGCTCCGTGGCGTCCGCGGAGCGCATCAAGAACGTCGCGGACCGGGTGAAGGGGAACGGCAAGGGGCACCAGGTCGTGGTCGTCTGCTCCGCGATGGGGGACGTCACCGACGAGCTTCTCGCTCTCTGCGCGGACGCCTCGAAGGGGATGGAGAAACCCGTCGAAGAGCGGCTGGCCTCGATACGGGAGACCCACCTCGCGGCCCTCACCGCAACGGTCAGCGACAAGGCGGTAAGGCGGCAGGTCCTCGGGATGCTGAACGTTACGCTCAGCCAGCTTGAGAAGCTCGCCCGAGGGAGCACCGTGCTGGGCGAGCTCACCCCGAGGTCCAAGGACGCGATACTAGCCTGCGGGGAGAGGCTCTCCAACCCCATCGTGATGGGAGCGCTCATCGAGAGGGGGATGGACGCCGTCTACATGACAGGGGGGGAGGCGGGAATAATGACCGACGACAGGTTCGGCGACGCCACCCCGCTGATGGAGGTCACCAAGTTCCAGGTCAAGGAGAAGCTCGCCCCGCTCCTAGCCGAGGGGAAGACCCCGGTGGTCACGGGCTACATAGGAGCCACCCAGCGCGGGGACATCACGACGCTCGGAAGGGGGGGCTCCGACTTCACGGGGACGACGATCGCGGCGGCGATCGATGCCGACGAGGTCTGGATCTGGAGCGACGTCGACGGGCTGATGACGGCCGACCCCAGGATAGTCCCCGACGCGCGCGTGCTGCGCGAGATCTCCTACGAAGAGGCCGGCGAGATGGCGGTATTCGGGGCGAAGGCCCTTCACCCGCGCACGCTGGAGCCCGTGGCGGAGAAGGGGATACCCGTGAGGTTCAGGAACACCTTCAAGCCCGAGGACCCGGGTTCACTTGTGAAGAAGAACCCCCGGCTTTACGCCAAGAACGTGGTGAAGGCGGTGGCCCTCGTCAAGGAGGTGGCCGTGATAACCGTGGCCGGGGCGAGCATGGTCGGGAAGCCGGGGAGCGCCGCGAGGATCTTCGAAGTGATGGGCCGCATCGGGATAAACGTCCTGATGATATCGCAGAGTGTGTCGGAGTCCAACATCAGCATGGTCGTGGCGAGGTCCTCGATGGAGAAGGGTGCGAACGCCCTGGAGCTCGCGCTGCTCGGCCAGGGGGGCTACAGGCACATACTCACGGAGGACGACGTGAGCGCTATCGCGATTGTGGGCGGAGCGATGAGGACCACGATGGGCGTGGCGTCCACCGCGTTCGGCGCGATCTCCGCCAAGCGGATAAACATCAAGATGATAGCCTCGGGTTCGTCCAATCAGAACCTTTCGCTGATAGTGGCGGAGAAGGACGCGAAGGACACGGTGAGGGCCATCCACTCCGCGTTCAAGCTCGACAAGCTGAACTCGCGCTAGGCCCGGGCAGAATCTTTCGGTGCTAGCCGTACCTGTAGCGCACGCCGCGGCCTCCCGCCTCGGGCTCGAAGGCGACCATCTCCTTGGGGCCTATCTCTCCGCACGTCCCGCACCCCACGCACCCCCGGGCGTCGAAGGCGACGGTGCCCTCTAGGATGTCCTTGACGGTCTCCCTGTATGCGAGGACGTCCAGCCCGCCCTTGTGCTCTGGTGAGGAGGCGGCGAGCTTGAAGTTGGCCGCGTAGAGCTCCTTGTAGGACGTAAACGCGCCCTTCGGCGTCACCAGCGAGAAGCACCCGGCCGGGCAACTTGGGACCCATGGCTTGACGGAGGACTTCGAGGCCGCCTCGAGGTCGACAGTGATGCGGGCGGAGGGGCCGTCGGCCTCCGAGGGGATGGCCGGACTGCGAGGCGCCCGGGGGTCGGGCGACGCCTCGAACTTCACCCGCTTCGAGAAGAGCGAGGAAGAGAACAGGATGCGCGGCAGGGTGGAGTACGCGAAGCCGCTCTCGCTGAAGAAGCTCTCCCTCCCGGACCTGTTGACGTCCTCATACAGGGGCGCGAGCATGTCCTTGTATCTCGAGAGGTTGGAGGCGCGGAAGGAGCCAGACTCGCTCGCGAGCATGTACGCCTCCGCCGCCATGATGCCGCTCGCTATCGCCCTTCGCATGCCGTCGAGGAGCGGGCCGATCTTGATGAAAGCCCCCAGCGCGTCTCCCGTGGGGAGGTAGCCGCCCGCGTAGGGCTTCTTCAGCATCGCCGTGTGCCCTCTGGGGATGTTGTGCGACGAGAACTCTAGGAGCTCCCCGCCCTCGAGGAGCTCGGCCGCGTAGGGGTGCGACTCGAAGGCGTCCAGCACGTCGCGGAGCGTCCCCACCTTGTCGAAGCGCTCCGTGAAGGCGCGCACCATCGAGTCCACTGAAGCGACTATGCCGATTGATATCGTCTCTCGGTTGGTGTACACGAAGGCGCTCCCGCTCACCCCCTGCATGAAGTCGCCGAAGCAGTTGACCGCGCGCCCCTCTCCTTCCCTGAGCTTGAAGCGCTTGTCGACCTCCCCCTTTGGCAGGCGGAACACGTGCTTGACCGCCTGATACAGCTGCCTTGGCCCGAGCGACTCCCTGAGCCCGGCGGCCTCCACCAGGCCGGAGGTCACGCCCGCAGAGTCGATCACCAGCTTCGACTTTATCTCTCCGCGCGAGGTCTTCACTCCGAGCACGGCGGGGTCCCTGCCCCCACCTTGCTCCTCCGCCTCCTCCGCGTCGGTGAGGAGCCCGCTCACAGTGGTCTCCACCATCAGCTCGGCCCCCGCGGCCGTGGCCTTTTGCGCGAACCAGGGGTCGAACTCGCTGCGCGTCACCGTGTAGTTGTGCCCCGTCTCGATCTCGACCGTGAACAGCCCGAGCCTGGCGAGGATTGAGTTCCCGTCGAGGCGGTACCGCCGGTACGTCCCCGTCCTCTGGTCCGGAGTCGAGAGGATGTCGACCTCGTGGGAGAGGACCTTCCTCTCCAGCGGCGCCTCGGACTCGAAGTCCGGGAGGAGGTCCATGAGCCCGTAGCCCTTGGTGAAATCCCCGTAGAGGACTCCTCCCGAGACGTTGCTCTCGCCGGGGGCCTTTGCCCTCTCGATGAGGAGAACCTTCACGCCCTTCCGGGCGAGCGTCAGGGCAGCGGCGGAGCCCCCAGGCCCCGCCCCCACCACGATTACGTCGTATTCTGCGCCAGCGGCATTCAAGCCCTATCGGGAAGGGCCTCGAGCGTGTCGATGAGCTTCGGCACGAAGTCGTAGAGGTCGCCGACCACGGAGTACTGCGCGGCGAGGAGGATCGGCGCATTCGGGTCAGGATTGACCGCGAGGATCTTCTTCGCCCTTATCCCGGCCCTGTGAGGCGCCGAACCGCTCACGCCGAGCGCGATGTAGAGGTCCGGGCTGATGAGCGTCCCCGTCTGGCCGAGCTCGTGGTCCCTCGTGATTATGCCTTCCAGTGCCTTCACCTGGGCCATCACGAGGCCCCTAGAGGCGCCGATCTCGGTCTTGAGCCCCCACTTCCTCTCGATGAGCTCCTTCAGCTCGGTCGCGAGCTTGTAGGCTACGAGCGGGTTCCTTGGAGAGCCGTCCGCCCCCCGGAGTATCCCCATCCCCAGCCCTATCACCACGCTCGCGTGGTCCAGGTCCACGTTGGACTTGGGGAGCTCGACGAGCTCCTTCACGGTCAGCGCGTACGCTTTGCCCGGGCGCGGGAGCTGCACCTTCTCTATCTTGGCGTTGGCCCTCCTGCTCGGGTCCCTAGCCAGCGGGGTAAAGCTTCCCGGCTTGAGGGTGGCGACCTGTGGCCTGTGGCGCGGCGTCCAGATCTTCGCGACCCTGCTCCCAAAGTCAGGCCTGACCTGGGTCATGGTCTTCGGGAACATCTCGTTGAACTTCGGGTTGAAGTAGTCTTGGACCTCAAAGTCCACGTTGTCCGTCGCGAGCCCGGAGTTGACCCTGTAGGCGAGCCGCGCCGCGAGCTCCCTTCCGAACTCGGTGGCGAGGAAGATTATCGCGTAGGGCTTCCTCTTGAGTATCATCGCCTCGAGGGTGTCGATCATCCTCAGAGTGTGGTAGGTGCGCAGGGCCGGGTCGTCGACCACGAGCACGAGGTCCGCGCCGTAGTCTATCGCTTCCTCAGAGAGGCCCCTCAGATGGTTTCCGAGGATGAGGCCCACGAGCCTCTGGCCGACCTGGTCGGCGACCTTCCTCCCGGAAGCCAGGAGCTCTAGGGAGTCGTTCGACAGGTGTCCGTCCTGCCGCTGCAGGAAGACCCAGACGTCCTTGTAGTCGGCGAGCACGACCTTCGCAGAGGTCGTGGCGGGCGCCGTCGTGGAGGAGGTTGTGGTGCTCATGCCAGCAGCTCCGATCCCAGCATCTGCAGAGTAAACGGCGTCACCGCCCCCTTGGCGAAGAGGTCGTCCTTGAGGGTCTGGGGCAGCGCGTCCGCGACGTCGCCGCTCTTGAACGGGCCGAATTCCTTCCCTTCCCAGGTGGTCTTGTCGACGCTCCTTGTGAAGACGAGGCTCTTGTCCAGCGTCTTCTGTCCCATGGGCGCCCCCATTATGATGGCCGGGCCCACTATGACCGCAGAGCCTCCAAAGCCCAGCCTTGCCGGGTCCGCGCCGAGTATGTCCGCCGTCCACTTTATCGGCTCCATCACCTTGCCCTTGTAGTAGTTCTCTATCACGCGGTTGAAGTCGACGGATTGGATGGTCTTCGCCACGTACTCTGGGGCGAAGGTCATCAGGCACGGGGCCTCGATCTCAAGCCTCTGGATCATCCTCCCGATCCTCCTGCCGGCGTGGATGCGCAGAGAGTCCGGGTCGACGTCCAGCTCCTCGACGTACGTCGCGTGGGGCAGCTCGATGCCCATCTTCTGGGAGACCACTTCGGCGACCTGGGGGCCGACGCTCCCGGTCTCTCCGTCGGTCGTTCTGATGCCCGCGACCACGACGAACTTCGTCACGTTCGCCCTCTCGGTCCGCAGCCTCGCCACGGCCTCGTCACGCGACAGGTTGCCCTCCACCAAGTGCCCGATTATCGAGGTGCGGGTGCCTGGCTCCTCGTTGTAGACCTTGTTGGGGAGGAGGTTCTGGTCGTAGAGCTCTCGCGCCTTCGCCTCGATCTCCTGGGTCGACGCGCCGCCGGTGATCAGCGTGATCAGGGAGTCGAAAGGCGTCACGTGCTTCTCGTAGATCTTGAAGACGGCGTGACCCACCGCGTACGAGGTCGCCACCGTGTCGGACCCGGCCAGCCTCGGGTCGCTGAGGATTATCTCCTCGTCGACGCCCGTCGCCTGGGTGTTGTAGAGCGGCGTCAGGATGGGCTTCAGCCTGGCATCAGGGCCCATGCTCAGGGTCACTATCTTCCCTCCCACGCGCCTCTTCAGGTAGTCTGCGCCCACGATGGCCGTTTCGTCGTTCGGGTTCACGACCATCTCCATCGAGTCGCGCTGGACGATGTTGTCCACCCTCACGACCTTGGCGGTCCTCGCTGGGACGCCCTTCACTAGTGCTATGATAAGCAATGTCGTCTCACGGCCAACATGCCGGCCATAAAAGTATTGAGGGAAAAGAAAAATCGTTAGACGGTTTTCGACAATTTGTTTAATCCATTCGTGTCTTTAGCCATTCGTCGAGGAGCTACAGTGACCCCTGGATGGCGGCGATGCCCTCGCGGATCGTTTGCGCGCCCTTCGAGAACTGCGCCTTCTCCTTCTCGCTGAGGTCGAGCGAAAGTATCCTCTCCACGCCGTTCCCCCCGAGGACAAGGGGAACGCCGATGCACAGTCCGTTGACCCCGTACTCTCCCTCGAGGTACGCCGACGCGGGGATGACCTCCTTCCGGTCCCACGCGATGGCCTTGACCATCCTCACCACTCCGTTGGCCGGGGCGTCCACCGTGGCGCCCTTCTTCGAGATGACATCTATCGCTATCCGCCTGGTGGCGTCCATCGCCTGCGCGATCTGCGTCTCATCCATCAGCGTCGTCAGGGGGACTCCCCCCACCGAGGTGAACCTCGCGAGCGGGAGCATGCTCTCGCCGTGCTCGCCGATGACGAGGGACGTGATGGAGGAGTGGGAGATGTCAAGCATCGCGCAGAGGGTGGACTTGAACCGGGACAGGTCGAGTATCCCGCCCATGCCGACGACCTTCCCCTTGGGGAACCCCGTCTTCCTCAGGACGACGTAGTTCATGACGTCCATCGGGTTCGTGACCGTTAGGGCGATGCACCCGGGGGCGTGCTTGGCGACCTCCTTGGCCACCGCGGACACTATCCCCGCGTTCTTCTCGAGAAGGTCCATCCTGGTCATCCCCGGCTTGCGCGCCAGCCCGGCGGTGATCACGACGATCTTCGACCCGCGCAGCGACGAAAAGTCGGTGGACCCCCTAACGTCGACGTCCACGCCCGTCTCGGCGATCTTCTGGGAGATGTCCATCGCCTCCCCCTCCGCGAGCCCAGACGCGATGTCGACGAGGGTGACGTCGTCAATCCCCGCTGAGGCGACCTCGAGGGCGGCCTGGGCGCCCACCCTTCCGGCACCAAGGAAACCAATCATGTGGGTGATCTCAGCCGCTCCGGGCGCGACAGCTCTCTGGCGAGTAAAAAAGGTAGCCTGATGGTCGGGAGCGTGCCTACAGCCGCAGTCCGTAGGACTGGGCAAAGTCCTCGAACTGGACGTATTGCTGGAGGAACATCATGCCCTTGTCGCTGATCTTGTACTTTGAGTTCTTCTCCAGGGTCTCTTCAAGGAGGAGCCCGGCTCCGACGAGGTCCACGATCAGCTTTGTCATCCTGGTGTATGAAACGTTCCCTCGCCTCAGCAACGTAGTTATGCCGACGCCCTGCCCGTCCTGGTTCATGTCCCTTGCTGTCGTCAGGATGTCCGCGATTATCTTGCCCTGCGTTCTATACTGGGGCATTCAAAAGATCTCCTGGCTTCCTGAACGAGAACTTCAAGACGGGGATGAATAGCGCAATCAGTCCAACTTCCCTCATCAAAAGCTGCAATAATGTTAACAATGCAATGTCAGGGGCGGCGAGAGAGACCCACCACCCAGCGGCCAGCATTCCCAGCCCAGTCGCGATGAACAGGGTGTTTGGGTTCCGGGTCTTGGAGTACGAGAGCGCCGTCTCAAGGACGCCGTAGAGGATGAAGTAGAAGGAGAGGCTTCTTAGGACCGTGTCCACGCTCGTAGGGCTCACGGCGAAGATGGGGATGAGCACGAGAAGCGGCCCTAGGCGGCGCGAGACCACCACGTCCAGGAGGTGAGAGAAGGCCAGGAAGAAGTACCCTACAGTCTGAAGGAAGAGTCCGGCCAACAGGATCGTCGCAAGTGAGATCTCGAGTCCAGGAATGCTCGCAAAGGCGCCGACCCCCTCTAGCCCCTCGAGGACGAAACCCGTGCCCAGGAAGACGAACGCCGCGGCGAGCCTCAGCATCGAAGAGCTACTCGTCTCGCGCACACCTTTGTACGCGACGAGGGCTATTGAGAATGCGACGAAGGCCCCTATGAACTGCAGGGCATTCTCGAACATGACCAAGTCGGCGCCCACAGGCCTTACCTGAACGTGACTCGCGTCCTAGATATAAAAGCTTGATGGACCTCCGGTCGGGTCCTTCATCGGTGTCGACGCGCTCGGCGTGAACCTTGGAGGGACTTGTTTCTCCACAAAAGCTAAATAGCTGTAAAAGATTTGCAACTTCGGCTCAAGCCCCTCCGGTGTATTGCTTGTCATCTGAAAGAGATTTCTCAAGACTGATGAAGTTGCAACGGGCGCTGGACAAGTGCCCGAGGTGCGGGAAAGGTCCAATGGTGGTGGACAACGCAGGCGGAGAGCTCGTCTGCAGCAGCTGCGGTTTTGTGGTCAAGGACAAGATAGAGGAGACAGGGCCAGAGTGGAGGGCGTTCTCCAAGGAAGAGAAGGACGACAGGTCAAGGGGAGGGATACCGACCTCGATCGCCATGCACGACATGGGCCTGGCCACGGTGATCGGCGGGATCAACAAGGACGCCTCGGGCAAGTCGCTTTCGGCGTCTATGAAGGCCACGGTGGAGAGGCTGAGGACCTGGGACAGCAGGAGCCAGGTGCATGAGCCCATGGACAGGAACCTGAGGCAGGCTTTCAGCGAGCTGGACAGGCTCTCGGACAAGCTTTCAGTGTCCGATGCGGTCATCGAGAAAGCCGCTTACATTTACAGAAAGGCCCTCGAGCGCGGGCTGGTCAGGGGAAGGTCGATATCCGCGATAATCGCGGCCTCGCTCTACGCCGCGTGTAGGGATAGAGAGACCCCGAGGACTCTCAAGGACCTCGCCGTGGTTTCCAACGTCAAGAAGAAGGACATCGCCAGGTGCTACAGGCTTCTCCTCAAGGAGATGGACATCAAGATGCCCGTGGTCGACCCGACCAAGTGCGTCTCTAGGATAGCCTCTAGGGCGCAGCTCTCGGAGAGGACAAAGAGGAGGGCGTTGGAGATTCTCAAGAAGGCCGAGGAGGCGAGGATATCGGCGGGCAAGGACCCCATGGGTCTCGCGGCGGCGGCGCTCTACGTGTCGTGCACCCTCGAGGGCGAGGACAAGACGCAGAGGGACGTTGCGGAGGCGGCAGGCGTGACAGAGGTCACCATCCGCAACAGGTACAAGGGCCTCCGGTCGGCGCTAAGCATCTAGCATGGGGCGGCTGCCGAGGAGGGCAGCCGGAAAATAGAACCGGAATCCATATGCATAATATAGTTGGATTATGCGTCAAATTTTGTAACATTTTGTTGGACGACCCTACGCTGACCGATACCCCCGTCAACACCGATTCTAATGCGAACACGGTGGCCCTCGTCAAGCAAGTGACCGAGATAGGCCCGGACATCGCGGAGATATCCAGGCGGCTAGGCCAGTTCAAGGAGAGCGTCAGGTACCGCTACAAGGAGAAGCTCGTCAGGCGCGGCTTTGCAGTCAAGGCCGAACCAGACTACGGCGCCCTGGGGCTCAGAAGGATCGTCATGAAGCTGGGTGTCTCAGACGAGTTCCGCGCTCGCGCCCCGAAGATATTCGAGACCATGGGCGACCTCTCCTACCTGGTCGCCTACGCGGGCACCATGCCCAACGACGTCTTCTTGGCTCAAGCCGCGGTCCCGGCCGAGTTCGCGGCGGAGTTCCACCGTTTCATGGGCAGCCTCAAGGAAAGAGGGGTCTTCTCTTCCGTCGAGCTCTTCGACTGCGACGTGCACAGGGTCGCGCCCATGAGGGCGGATTGCTTCGACTTCGACGACGGCGTTTGGGACTTTGACTGGAGCAACGCGCCCCCGCTCGACGAGAGGGCCGCGCGCGCCATGATCTCAGAGCGGAAGAAGGTGGACAAGGTGGACCTTCTGATCCTCAAGGAGCTCTCGAAGGACAGCGACCGCTCCCTCATGGAGGTCCAGGCGGCGATCAAGCGGATAAACGGGGTCGACATCAACTACAAGACGCTCGGATGGCACTACGCGCGCCACGTTCTTGACCAGCGTCTCGTGTCGCACCACACGGTGGGCTGGCACCGCCTCAACTACGATTTTGAGCGTGGGGAAGACGTGGGGTTCGCGAGATATGACTACCTGGGCGTCGCGCTCTTGGTCCGCGGCCTGAGAGGAAAGGAGAGCATCATGCTTAGGAGCCAGATGAACCGCCTGCCGTTCCTCTGGTCAGAGGCCGCGGGGGACGCCTACTTCGCGCAACTCTTCATCCCCCTCAGTATGGCGAACGAAGCCCTCGAACACTTCAAGAAAATCCTGAAGCCCTTCGGTAGCAGAGCAGAGTTGCTGCTCCTTGACAAGAGGGAGATGAAGTACTTCACGATTTGCTATAACCAGTGGGACGAGCCTAACGAGCGCTGGGCCTTCGCCACTGAGGAACTACTGGCTCGCCTCGAAGAGTCAGTATTGAAAGTCAGGTAAGTCCGGTCTACCGCTCAGCCTACTCTTCCAGCTATCTCTAGCACGCTCACGTGCATTCCGAACGCCGACAGTGCAACTGAGGCGACAGAGGCAGCTGCGAGTCCGTATCTTAGCTTCTGGTCGAGTTCCATGCTTATGGATTGGGAATCTAGATTTATAAATCTGCGCTTTGCACGACGAAATCCGCAACTTCTTCATGCACAATCCAAACCCCCGTTCGAACCGAGGCTAGCGGAAGCACGGCCACCTGAAGACGGGGCCCGTGCGGATTCTAACTCGTCTTCTTCAGCGTCTGTTGCGCATCGCTCGCTTCAGAATCTCGTTCCCCACGATGAGAGTCGAGGGCACTCCCAGGAGGTAGACGATGTCAACGGTCGGGATGATGTCCAGGAAGCTCCCGGTGTTGGAGGTCCACGGGACCCCGTATGCGGCCTGGCCGAAGAAGGCGAAGATGGTCCCCACGTAGTTGATAGACCAGTGCATGAGGACGTTGGTCTGGAACCCGTACTTGACGTACAGGTACCCCAGGGCGACCCCGGCGAGCGCGGCTTCGCTGACCTTCCCTGGCCCCCAGCCGATCCCGGAGGCGTAGTGCGCGTACCCGAATATGAAGGAGGAGAGGAACAGGAAGACGTAGACTACCGGCTTGATGGCCCTCACCTTCAGCGAGTCCGACGAGCCGTCTGGGAAGAGCGAGGGTCCCGTCTCGTTGAAGGAGCGCACGGTGACCGCCTCCGTCTCGACGTCCTCGTCGACGTCCCATGCCGAGGAGGGGCGCCAGAGCGCCTTGGCGACCTTGAACGGCGAGAATTCTCGGAACATGATTAGGGAGAGGACGAGCACGGGCAAGCCTATCATGATCATTCTGAAGGTTGCCTCCTCGGTGAGGGGAGCGAGGAAGAAATTCACGAGAAGCAGGAACGGGTCTCCGCTGAGAGACCCCGTGGAGACGCCTGCGCTCGTTTGAAAGCTGTCGACCAGGACTGTCACGAAGCTGACTGCGCCGAGGATGACCAAGGTCGCTGTCAGCGGGTTCTTGAATAGCGCGTCGTAGCCGTCGGAGACCGAGGCCCGGAGCGCCTTGAGAAGGCCTGTGCCCTGCCTCGCCGCGAGCACGAGGAACGCCAGGTAGATCGCCGACAGGACGACGAAGATACTTCCGAAGTTGCCGACGAGGGGGACCTGGACCGTTGCGAAGAAGAAGTCGTATCCCACCGAGTAGACGGGCGTTGAGGCTGAGTAGTTGTCGGAGAGGTGTGTCCCGAAGACCGTGTAGAAGCCCACGGGGAACGAGACGAGCATCATCGCTATGGTGAAGACGATTATGCCTATGAAGAAGAACATCCAGTTCGTCCTCGCCGAGGACGTCGTGTCGGTTGCTACCGGGGGTGGCTGCAGCGCCCGTGCGCCTGAGGAGGACAAGTCGGTTATGGGTCTCGGTCGCCGGTCTGCTGTGCTTCGTTTCCTTCGCCGAGGCCTTCGTCCTCGCTGCGCCTGTCTTCCAGATAGACGTACCCTTTGTACCCGCAGTTCTTGCAGTAGTAGTCCTGCGGAACCAGCCACCCCCCAAGCTCACTTCCCTTCTCGAGGGGAGAGAGGCAGTTGATGCAGAACTTGGTCACGGGCTTGCTGGGGTTCCTCCTGACGATTCGCGGCATCCCCTCGTCCGCGTCACGGGAGAACGGAAGGCTGGGCAAGCTTGGGGTCTCGCGCAAACGCGCCCCTAAAACCCTTTGCGAGCGTCATCGGCGGTCCGGGCTTCAGGGGATTTGGGCAATCTCCACGTGGACCAGATAGCTGAACGCCTGCCCGTCCACGTAATTCCCGGAGACCGCCATCGGGTACACCTCGTCGGCGTTGAACGAGAGGTTCGGTAGGACGATCTCGGTGCTGGACGCAGACGCGGACGGCCTCAGCGGAGAGTCCGAGGTCACGCCGCCGAACCGGAAGGTCTGCGAGCCTCCATCCAAGGTGAGGACCGCCTTGAGGCTCGCGACGGATGTCCCTCCAGTTGGGAGGCTCAGCGTCACGTTCAACTGCGGGACGGCGGGGATGGTCGACTCGACGTCCGTGACCGAGGCCACGTCCACGGGGACGGAGGCGCCGCAGGCCTGCTGCTCGTATCCCACCTGCGACGAGTTTAGGAGGCGCGCCGAAAGCAAGCTCTGCGACCCCGTCACGTTGACCAGGATCTCCGACGCGGGGGACTGCAGGGGGGCGTCTCCGCATGGGTAGGCGATCGTGCCGTTGTAGGAGGCGAACGTCATTGTAGCCTGGGATTCGCCGAGGTAGTTGTAACAGAGCCCTTCGCTCAGGCCAGTGAAGGTCGGGTCCTGCTCGACGGCCTGCGCGGCCTGTGGCATCGAGCTGTCGTCGCACTGGACCCCCGTCGTCGATATGGTCGTGACCGTCCCGACACGGACACCGGAGCTCAGCCTGTTGCCCTCGATGTAGAAGTAGGCTCCGACCAGGGTCGCAGCCACGAGGACGGCTAGGACGAACTCGACGCGAACCTTAGGCCCGCCGCCCTGGCCCCACTTGTCGCTTCCTTTCATCGAACCTGCGCCTCTCCATCCGCGCTGCGCACGGCAGATAAATCATGACGTTCAGGAAATCTGAGGAAGGCCTTTTAGCGGAGCGCGCCCGAATTCGGCTTGGGAGATTCCACTTGTCGTCCCAGGGCGGGGAGCGGTGCTACTGCGGCACCATGATGGTCGAGATCAACTCTTGCAAGTATCGCTGCCCGAACTGCGGAGCGCTCCTCGACTGCGAGGACGTCACAGGGCTCCCAAAGTGACTGACCTTTCTTTGGAGGATGCGAGCCCGTCTCGGGGCGTGCGCTTATAGCGGGCGTCCGGAAGAGCCTCTCGCAGCGAAGAATGAAAGCCGCGCTGGTAGGGCCGATGGGCGGGGTCACGATGGAGGACGTCCCCGAGCCCTCACCCGGCGAGGGAGAGGTCCTCGTCAAGCTCAGGTGCTGCGGCGTCTGCGGGACGGACCTCGAGAAGGTGCAGGGGGTCGGGATCACCACGAAGATACTAGGCCACGAGGCCGTCGGCGAGGTCGAGGATGTGGGCAAGGGCGTCACACAGGTCTCGAGAGGGATGCGCGTCTTCGCCCACCACCACGTGCCGTGCCTCTCGTGCGAGGTCTGCAAGCGCGGCAAGACGACTTACTGCGCCGAGTTCGCAAAGCACAACCTGGTGCCCTGCGGCCTCGCGGAGAGGTTCGTCGTCCCGAAGTTCAACGTCGACAGGGGCGCGGTGATCGAGCTTCCCGAGGGGCTCGGGTACGAGGAGGCGAGCTTCATCGAGCCGTTGTCGTGCTGCATCCTCGGCGTCGAGAACGCCCGGGGGACGGGGGTTGGAAGCGCGGTGATCTACGGGGCAGGCCCGGTGGGGCTGATGATCTACAAGCTCCTGAGGCACGCGGGCGTCGAGAAGGTCGCGGTGGGGGACGTGAGCGAGTACAGGAACTCATTCTCTAGGAAGGTCGGCTGCGAGATCGTCTTCAACCCGGCGAACCCGGAGGAGAAGGAGAGGGTGATCCGCGGGCCGATGCCCGATGGGCCGGAGCTCGTCGTGGTCGCGACGGCTAGCGTGGTGGCGTTCGAAGACGCGACGAGGCTCGCCGCCAGGGGAGGCACGGTCCTTCTCTTCGGGGCGCCCAAGAGGGGGGCCACGGGGACCCTAGACCTGGCGCGACTCTTCCTGAACGGCACCTCCGTCGTGACCAGCTACGCCTCGAGCGAGAGGGAGACGCAGGCGGCGATGAAGCTCCTGGCGGACGGGGCGCTCGCGGTCAAAGACCTGATCACCCACCGCTTTCCGCTCTCGGACTCGGAACAGGCTTTCGCCGCCGCAGGACAGCAGCAGTGCATGAAAGCCCTGATAACGGATTGATGGAGATGAGCAGGAGAGCGAGCGCGGGGAGGACGAAGACGACCGCGCCCGTCTCGCGGACCGAGACGGACCCCAACACGCAGACGATCCTCAGCGTCCTGAAGACATACCCCTCGAACGAGGTGGCCATAGTCGGATGCCACACTGCGCGGATGAGCAGGAAGAGCTGCGAGTACGACCTGCTCGTGGTCAGCAAGGACCCAACCCCGCCGAAGTACGTGCGCGTGGGGGAGTTCTACGCCGAGATCATGTTCAGGTCGGAGAGAGAGCTCCGGGACCCCGACCCGGAGCTGAGCGTGTCGCTCGCGAGGGCGACCGTCCTCAGGGACGGTGCGCTCCTCCTTGCGAGCACCATCGCAAGCTGCAGGAGGAAGTTCAAGGAAAGCTGCGGGAAGGCGGCGGAGTCGCACCTCGCGGCCGCGCTCAAGGCTTTGGGGCGTGTCGACGAGAAGGTTTGGCAGAACCTTGCGGAGGCGGACTTTTGGCTCACCTCCGCGGCGACTGACCTCTGCGTCTCAGAGATATTCTCCAGCCTCCAGGTGCCGTCCCCAAGCCATCTGTTCGCCCAGATGAAGGGCCTCTCGAGAAGGAAGTCGGCCATCTTCAAGGAGTGGACCGAAGCGTCCGGCTTGAAGCTAGCCTCAAGGTCGTCCTGCGAGAATCGGCTCGAGGCTCTCGCGGTCCTTTACGACGTGCTGCGCACCACGGCGATGGACAGCCCAATGTCGCTGAAGTTCGGAAGGTACCGGTCCGAGGACGCGGTCGCCATAGTCCGCGGGAAGGCCCTCGAGCTCCTGGACTCGAGGGAGACGGTGGAGTGTTACTCCTTCCTTGGCTACGAGACGGTCAAGACGGTCCTCGACCTCCACGCGATGCACAGCTACGCGCTGAAGAAGGAGCTCGACTACTCGGACGTGACCGGCGAGCTCACGTCGGGGCCTGACCGGCTCATATCGGAGGAGCTGTTGAAGTCGATAGGCATCGTCAGGCAGGCTGAGCTCGTGAAGGCCGGCGCCGACTCGCTCCGGACCGCGGTCTCTGCGCTGGCCTCAAGAATCTAGGGTGGTCCAAGGAGTGTGCCGCGTTTGCGTGGTCAAGGGCGACGGGCTCCTCAAGTACTCCTTCCCGCCGCCGCACCCGTTCAATTCCGCCCGGGCGGTCCGCTTCTGGGAGGAGCTGGTCAGGCAGGACCTCGGCGAAGTGATGGTCGAACCGGAGCTCGCAGACGAGGAAGCGCTTGAGCTCTTCCACAAGAAGAGCCACGTCGACTCGGTCAGGGAGGCCTCGAGTCTGGGGCGCGGATATCTCGATGAGGGAGACACTCCGGCCTTCAAGGGCGTCTTCGAGGCCGCCGAATTTGCCGTGGGGTCCACCCTCGCGTGCGTCGAGAAGACATTGGGCGGAGAGGTCGACCACGGGTTCAACCCGGTGGGAGGGCTCCATCACGCGCGCAGAGACGCGTCTGCGGGATTTTGCGTCTTCAACGACATAGGCGTGGCCATAGAGTTGCTGAGGAGCAGGGGGATCAAGAGGGTGCTCTATGTGGACATCGACGTCCACCACGGCGACGGGGTCTTCTACCCGTACGAATTCGACAGCGGAGTTTTCATTTTCGACGTGCATGAAAGCGGCCGTTTTCTCTATCCAGGGACGGGCAGCGAGGGAGAGACTGGCGGCGGGCCGGCGGAGGGCACCAAGGTGAACATCCCACTCCTGCCGGGGGAGGGAGACGAGACGATCAAGGAAATCCTGCCCAGGCTTGAAGAATTTGCGGCTCGTGCCCGGCCCGAGTTCGTGATCTTGCAGTGCGGAGCCGACAGCCTAGCCGGCGATCCGATAGGGGGGCTGAAATTCTCGGAGAAATTCCATTCGAGCGTCGCGCGAGCGCTCCACAACGTGGCGGACAAGGCCTGCAATGGGCGGCTGGTGGCCCTCGGCGGAGGAGGATACTCGCCGGACAACTGCGCGAGGGCGTGGACCTCCGTCGTCAAAGAGTTGGTCGGCAGCCAAGACAACTGAATTTTCATATGTGCAAACCTGCAAACCAAAAATCCTCCAAAATACGCAGATATGCAATTATTGCAATAATATCCTCGGTATTTTAATATTCCGATATCTATGCTTAAGAATTAGTGGCCCTTACTGAAATCTGCTGAATTAGGCTTGGCGAACGAAATGCGCCCCGAGTCCAGGCAGACCAAGACTGCAAGCTGCAGTTTTTGTGGAAAGGCTCTGGGGAAGGAGTACTTCTTCACTTGCCACGTTTGCGGTGCAAAATACTGCTACATCCACATGTATCGGCACGGCAAGGCCCACAGGCTACAGACTCCCCGTCCTCCTCTCTTGACAAAGTAGGCATCGCCTCAACGCCGGGCTTTCCCATCCGTGCGCATAGTCTTGGCCGCTTCTTGGATGGATTTTACTATGTTCTGGTAGCCGGTGCACCTACACAGGTTGCCCGATATCCCTAGCCTGATCTCCTGCTCGGTAGGGTCCGGGTTCTCGCTGAGGAGCCAGGCGGCCTGCATCACCATTCCGGGCGTGCAGTAGCCGCATTGGAGGCCGTGGTTCTCCCAGAAGGCCCTCTGTATCGGGTGTAGCTCCCCGCCGGGCCTTTGCATCCCCTCGATGGTGGTGATCTCCCGCCCGTCGGCCTGCACCGCGAACATCGTGCAAGACTTCACGGACTTGCCTTCAAGGAGAATCGTGCAGGCTCCGCAGTTCGTGGTGTCGCATCCCACGTGGGTTCCCGTCAAGCCCAAGACTTCGCGGATGAAGTGGACGAGGAGCAGCCGCGGCTCGACCTCCTTCTCGCTCTCCTTGCCGTTGACCCTGACCCTGATGCCGGTCATCTTTGAACG
The DNA here is from genome assembly GCA_027886905.1 of Nitrososphaerota archaeon. Classification (GTDB taxonomy): domain Archaea; phylum Thermoproteota; class Nitrososphaeria; order Nitrososphaerales; family Gagatemarchaeaceae; genus Gagatemarchaeum. The sequence goes on along the minus strand of JAPCJO010000004.1, from coordinate 50,166 downwards.
CGCCCCCCTTGCTTGCGGGCCCGGGTGACTGCGAGCTCTAGGGCCCTCCGCGTGAAGAGCCCGGCCATCTCGCGCTTGTACTTCGCCGAACCCCGGAGCGGGTCGTCTGTCGGTGCGCACTCCTCCGCTGCGGCGGAGGCGGCCTCTGATATCGCATCCTTCGTCATCCTCTTGCCGACCAGGAGCGCTTCCGCCTTGCTCGCGCGGAGGTTCTTCGGTCCCAGGGCGGTGAGGCCTATCCCCGCGTACTCGCAGCGGTCCCCCTCGTCCGTCTCGGCCAGTGCGAGCTGGACGGCCACGCCTGCGGTCGCAAAGTCCCCGGCCTTCCTTTCTAGCTTCAGGTACGCCCCGCCGCTCCCCCTGTCAGGTGGGATCGGGACGGAGACCCGGGTGATGAGCTCGCCCTCGTCGAGCGCAGTCGTGAACGTGTCGAGCAGGAAATCGTCGATAGGGATGCTCCTCTCGCCCCCCGACCCGAGGACTGTGAGCTCGCCCCTTAGCGCGAGGATCGTCGCGCCCCAGTCGCCGCTCGGGTCCGAGTGGGCCAGAGCCCCGCCTATGGTGCCGAGATTCCGGACCTGCGAGTCGCCTATCAATCCCGCGGCCTCCGAGAGAAGCGGCACCCTCCTCTTGACGAGGGGGGACGACTCGAGCGCGTGGTGCGTCGTGAGCGAGCCGATGAGCAGCGCCTTGCCGTCGTCGCTCTCTTCGACGTGATCCAGCCCCTCGACCCTGTTGATGTCGACGACGCATCCCGGAGAGGCGAGTCGCAGCTTCATGAGCGGGATGAGGCTCATACCACCGGCGAGCACCTTGACGTCCCCCCGGTGCTCCTTGAGGAGGGACACAGCTTCCTCGAGGGTCGTCGGCGCGAAGTACTGGAAGCTTCGAGGAAGCATGGGCCGAACGCCTCGGCAAAACGCGCGTCCCCGAATAAACTCTTCGCCGCGAGTCACTCGGTCCGCGTCGTGCCGCCGCGCTGGCCCCCCAGCACCTTGCCTAGGAAGACGGCGTGCGCGGCGTGACGGCCCCTCTTCGTTGCGATTACGTCGGCCATGATGCTCACCACCACCTCCTCCGGAGTGATTGCGCCTATGTCTACCCCGACCGGAGAGTGGAGAGACTCGAGGAACGAGGGGGGCACTCCTCGGCTCCGGAGCTGCTCGACGTCCTCGGTGACCCTCTGGAGGCTAGCAAGCAAGCCGACGAACCTCACCTTCTTCCTGGAGAGAGCTTCCAGGGTCGGGACGTCCCGTTCTCCCTTTGTCAGGACGATGACGGTGTCAGACTCGGAGAACCTGAAGCCGCTGATGTCGTAGTCAAGGTCGGTTATCAGCATGTCCGGGTCCTCGGTCAACACCGGCAGGTGGTCTATGACCACGGTCTCGAAGCCGAGGGTCTTGCCCATCTTCACGAGACCGTCCTCGACGTCGTCCTTCCCTCCCTGCCCGACCAGGATGAGACGGTCAGCGGGCAGGTATGGCTCCACGTAGATCTCCATCGTCCCCCCGCAGTTCGTCTCCACATAAACCTCGTCTGGGCTGGCGTTCCTGAGCGTCCCGTCGACCGCCGACCTCGCATCTTCGAGGTGGACCGTGACGACCCTTGCCCTGCCCGTCCTGATCGCCTCCTGGGACATGGCGGCGACCGCGGATTCTGGGCACACCCCTCCGATTGTCCCGAAGATTATCCTGCCCTCCCTCGAGACGACGGCCTTGAAGCCCGGCTTCCCCAGCGATGAGCCGCGTATGCGCACGACGGTCGCCACCGCGAACGGCTCGCCCCTCTCCGCGAGCTGGTCCACGAAGTGCGTGAAGTCGTGCTGTTTCAAGGTCGTCCGGTTTTGGACCTTTTCCCTATTTATCGGTATTCATTGCCATGGCAGCCAAAAGGAGTCCTCGAGTTCGGATAGACCCGTGCTGAGGATGTCGTGCGTCTATCTAACGAAGATTGCACAAGAAACCGTAGACCCCTTCGCTGCGCGTCGATCGTCAAAACCAGAAGCTGGTTCGATAACCTTGATGAGGCAGCACGTCTCAACTACGGGCGCAGCCATGATTGGAAAAGGCGCGACAAAGGACAGGACCGAGAGGAAGGCGGCTGAGGCATGAGCGAGGCAGACAACAGGCGCCGCGAGTTCCTGAAGAAAGCCGCGCTGCTCGGAGGGGCTGGCGTCGCCGGAGCCGCGTTGACTGGAGGGCTCGGCCCGAGCGTGCTCGGTTCGCCGCCTCCAACCGCCACATCTGTCACGAACCAGTGGGATCAGATCATGACACCGTCGTGCATCGTCTTCGCGGACTCGAACGGCTCCTACTACGTCAAGGACACCGGAATAGGGTCTGAACTCGGCGGTCTGATAGTTGACACGTCCGCGATAACGGACTACGGCGCCTCTCTGGGCGCGGGGACTTCTGGAGCCAGCACCACAACAGCAGGGATACAGGAGGCGATAAATTGCCTTCCGGAGGGCGGCCTGATATTCGTTCAAGCGGGGACGTACAACTTCTCGACGGGAATCTATATCGCCGTCAACGGCATCCACCTGCTCGGAGCCGGCAGAGACGCAACCGTCCTTAACTTCACAGGCAACGTGAGCAGCTATCACGGAATATTTGCGTCACCCGGCGCCACCAGCCCCACGGACACCAACGCGACCGTGTCTGTGCCGATGACCGACTTGGTTCTTGCAGACTTTTCAGTCAATCTCAACTCCACCCTGGCGTCGTTCAACAGCAACGAGACGTCTGGGACTTGCGTCAAGGCGGTGGCGACGCAGGGTGGGCTTTTTTCACGGTTGAACCTTTACGGGATGGCGACCTACGGTCTACACGTCCACGCAGGGAACGCGTCCGGGAGCGCGAGCGCGGGCGCAAATGACAACGTCATGTACGACTGTAGGGCCACGGTGACAGGGGTTGTCGGGTTCTACACTGACTCTGGGTACCCCGTCGGAGCTACTGCGTACCACAACTCAAACCCAAACAGGGGCAACAGGTGGATAGGGTGCACGGCCACCTGCTCATCCAAGATTACGACACAGAACTATAATCCCGCGGGCTTCCTGACGTGCGGGGAGATTGGGACACGCTTCACTGACTGCGTGTCCGAGGGCTTTCTGGGCAACAGCGTCGGCTCGAATATCGGCGTGGGCTTCCTTGTCCAGGGTGTCGGGACGGGTATCTGCTTCGACTCGTGCGGCACGATAGAGAACGACTACGGGATCTACTTGCAGAGTGCAACCGGCGTCTCGATAGTGAATCATGTGAGCTGGTACGACAGGTACTTCAGCATCGGCAACGCGGGCGGCAAAGACTACGGCGTTCAAAACCTCCAAATCAAGAACCTGATCTGCATGGATCTGGGTGGGAGCGGCCACGAGGGTCGAGCCATCAGCCTCAGGGGAGGGGTCACGCTCGCGCCAAGCTATGTCGACATAGACGCGATGAGAGGCTTCATGACGGGGCTCAACAGCCCGATCTACGGGCAGTCGCCCCTCAACTACTTCGCTATCCTCAATATTACGGGCGGCTCGCATTGGAGAGTCAGGGGAGTAGACGCAGCCCAGCTGGTGAGTCTTGGGGCCCCGTTCCTGACGGTGAGTGGGACGAACTCCGACATAGTCATCCGTGACTGTCCCGGCTTCAATCCGCTCAACCAAGTCGCGAACCCGTTCGGGACCGCCTCATCCGGTGTGCTCGGGTTTGGCGGCGCGGCCGCCGTCCCTGTGGCCAGCAAGGACTACGTCGTGATATACTCTGACATATTCATCTCCGCCGCGAACTCCTCGAACAACGACAATTCGATAACCATCAAGGACGGGGCTGGCAACACCGTCCAACCTGGACTTTCGACGTTGACGGCGCTATACGTGCCTGCCGGCTACAAAATCAACTGGGGTCCATTCACCGGGACCGCCGGCGCCGTCACGGTCTGGGGAATCTGAGTTAGGGCCTTCGTGAACGCCTGGTCTCCAGGACTCACGTCGATCTGGGCCGGCGTCGTCTGGACTCGCACGACCACGATGCCTCGGTCTTGAGACGGAGAAGAATCGACGCGCCAAGATTTATTTACTTGGTTTGAAAGCCTTGCCCTACCGAAGGGAACTGCGGTAGGAAGTGATAACGGATGAGTTTCGGACAACGTGGAGGCGGCTTCGCTAGCCGCGGCGGATTCGGCAGCGGAGACAGCAGCATCAAGCCCAAGCCAGTCGAGGTCGGGAAGGAATACGACGTAACTATCTCCGACATCAGCAGGCGCGGCGACGGCATCGCGAAGATTGACGGCTTCGTCATTTTCGTGGCGGGAGGCAAGCAAGGCCAGTCGGCAAAGATCAAGGTCACCCAGGTCTCGAACCGGTATGCGATGGGCACGGTCGTGGCCAGCACAGCGATGACCCCCGCTTCAGGAACCTCAGAAATCTCTAACGCAGCTGAGGTCGCTGAGATCGCTGAAGAACTGGAAGAGGCCGACGAGTAGGCGGAGCTAGCGTTCCGCACCAAGACGAGGTTGGACCTCGACGTGAGGCAACCTCCCCCCAATTCTAAATTTCCCATTTCTCTGGAATCACATATCTAGTCGCCCCTGGCCGTCACATCGATGATCGAGGTCTTCACGGACGGCAGGGCCGAGCCGAACCCCGGCCTCGGGACATACGGCTACGTGGTCTACAGGGACCGCAAGCGCGTCCATTCAGACTCAGGCTTCGCTGGGCGAGAGGTCACCAACAACTACGCGGAGTATTTCTGTCTGGTAAGGGCGCTGGAACACCTCGAACCCCACCGTGAAGAAGAGATAACGGTCTTCTCTGACTCCACCCTGCTGGTCAACCAGATGGCGGGGAGGTGGAGGTTCAAGGGCGGGAACTACGGGGAGAAATACCTCGATGCGACGGAGCTCGCGAGGAAGTTCCCGAAGCTCAGGTTCGAGTGGATCCCGCGCGAGAAGAACTCGGAGGCGGATGAGCTCACCAACCTCGCCTTCGCAAGGCTAAGGGACAGGTAGCAAGACGGAAAAGATAATATCCGTTGACCGGGCCACGGAGGCAGACATCCACATGGACTATGGGCTGAAGAACAGGATATCGCGAATGATAAGGCCCTCCACGGGCCGTTCGGTGATGCTGGCGTGCGACCACGGCTACTTCATGGGGCCGACCCGAAGGCTCGAGAACCCGAGGAACACCATCTCGCCCCTCGTCCCCTATGCGGACGTCGTCTCGGTCACCCGTGGGATACTCCGCAGCTCCGTCGACCCAGAGTGGGACGTCCCGATACTCCTTCGAGTCTCCGGAGGGACGAGCATCCTTCAGGAGGACCTGAGCAACGAGGGCATCACAACGTCGATGAAAGACGCGGTGAGGCTCAACGCCACGGCCGTCTCGATCTCGATATTCGTCGGCGCTCCCAACGAGAAGCAGACCCTCCTCAACCTCGGCAAGTTGGTCGACGAGGGCGAGGAGTACGGCATGCCCGTGATGGCCATCACGGCGGTTGGGAAGGAGCTCGAAAAGAGGGACGACAGATACCTCTCGCTCGCGTGCAGGATCGCCGCGGAGCTGGGCGCCCACATGGTCAAGACATACTACTGCGAGGGATTCTCGAGGGTCGTGGGCGGGTGCCCGGTCCCCCTTGTCGTCGCGGGAGGCCCGAAGCTGAACACCGAGGCCGACGTCTTCCAGCTCGTCCACAAGGCCATCCAGGAGGGAGCGGTCGGCGTCGACATGGGGAGGAACATCTGGCAGAACGACAACCCGGTGGCGGTGATAAAGGCGATAAACGCCATAGTGCACGAGGGGGCGACCGAGAAGGAAGCGCTCGACCTCTTCAGCGAGACGAAGGGGAAGGCGTCGGAGCTCGCGAGCCGACCCGCCGCGAAAAGCCCCCGTCGCGCGCGCACATAGTTCTCGTGCGCCGAAGCGGTTCGGGTTCGGCGGCAGACCTCGGAGCCCTCCATCACGAATGGAGAGTAAGGAGGAATCGTTTTTACCCCTGAAACGTGAGGTGACACGGTCGTGGCGGCGCAGGGAGGGAATCCGGTCGGCATCGGGGTCATCGGCGCGGGCAAGATGGGCAGGATCCATGCGGCGAATCTCTCCCGAGGAATCCCGAACGCGAGGCTCGTGGCCGTGGCAGACGTGGTGGAAGACTCCGCGAAGAAGCTTGCGGCCGAGTTTGGCGTCTCAAACGTCTTCACCGACTACCTCAGGCTCGTAGAGAACCGCGAGGTTCAGGCGATAGTCATAGCGACCCCGACGCTCCTGAAGCCGCAGGTCGTGAAGTTCGCGTGCGAGGCGGGGAAGCACATCTTCTGCGAGAAGCCGATCGCGACGACGTTCCACGAGGCGGAGCAGGTGCTAAAGTCCAGCCAAAAGTCCCCCGGCAAGTTCCAGGTCGGCTATCAGAGGCGGTTCGACCCCCTCCACGTCAAGGTCAAGGAGGCGCTCGAGTCAGGCGAGGTTGGGAGCATCGTCCTGGTGAGGTCCAACACCCGCGACCCCTTGCCGAACCAGGCGCAGTGGCCCGACCTCAAGAACAGCGGCGGGATATTCGTCGACACGTCGAGCCACGACTACGACCTCGTGAGGTGGCTCTGCGGGAGCGAGGTCAGCAGGGTCCAGGCCGAGGGCTCGCCTCGCTCGCAGCCTGACCAGCACACCGTGGTGACCAACCTCTCCATGGCGAACGGGGTCTTGGCGCAGGTCGAAGCGAGCAGGATGTCCAGCTACGGTTACGACGTGAGGGTCGAGGTCCTCGGCACGAAGGGGGTGCTCTTCACGCGGCCCGACGCTCCCACCGGAATGCGGGTCGTGAAAGGGTCGCATGAGTCGATTGCGAGCTACTCCTGGTACGCTGACAGGTTCAAGGAGGCGTACAGGCTCGAGATGGAGTCCTTCGTCGACTGCATCGTCAAGGACGCCGAGCCGAAGGTGACGGCGCAGGACGGCAAGGCGGCGGTCGAGGTCGCGACTGCCGCGCGCAAGTCGATGCAAGAAGGCAAGGCCGTGAACCTGCCTCTGTGAGACGCAGCTAGCCCCTTACGTTCGCCAGGGATTCCTTGACGGCGTCCAGGGTCATGGAGATGCTCTTGGGCGTGGCCGACGTTCCCATGTGGCCTATCCTGATTATCTTGCCGCTCAGCCCCTCGAGCCCGTCGGCTATCATGATGTCGTGCTTTTCCAGGAGCCTCCTTCTGAACGAAGCCGACCACGCGGGCTGCACCTTTGCCACGCTCACGGTGTTGGAGAGGAACTTCTTGTCCGTGAAGAGGTCAAGGCCCATCGAAGTGAGGCCTTCCCTGGTCTGGGAGGCGGCCTTGGCATGCCTCTCGTAGCGGTTCTGGAGCCCCTCGGCGAGGGCCAGGTCCACCGCCTTGCGGAGCGCGACTATCACCGATGTCGGCATTGAGGAGGGATACGGGTGCCCCCACGAGCTGTCCTTCTCGATCGATTCGCGCCACGTGTTGAGGTCTAGGAACAGGCTGTGGATTCGGGGCTTGTTGAGCTTCGCTGCCTCCCAGGCGGCCTTCCCTATGGAGACGGGCTGGGCCCCGAAGATCCCGCCTATGGCCTTGCTCGCGTAGCCGATCACATAGTCAGCCCCCCATTCGTCCATCTTCACCTCCATCCCCCCGAAGGTCGAGATCGCGTCGAGGACGGTAAGCACGCCTCGCTTTCTGCAGACCTTGAATATCTCGGCCGGAGGGGTGGCCGCTCCGGTCGAGGTCTCGGTGTGCACGAGGAAGAGCGCCTTCCCCGCGGCGTTACCGCCCGACTCGTCGAGTATCGCCGCCACTTCTTCAGCCGTCGGTCCCGAGCCGAGCTTCGAGCTTATCTCTACCGCCTTGCCCCCGACGGCCCTTATCATCTGAGGGATCATCCCGGAGAAGACCCCGTTGACGCAGACGAAACCCGTGCCTCCGCGGCCCACGAGGTTGACGACCGAGGTCTCCACAGCGACCTGGCCGGGGACGGGCATCAGGAGTACGTCGCTCTTCGTCCCGAAGACCTTGCTGAGCTTGGAGGTGGTGTCGTCGTAGACCGACTTCCACGACGCGCCGTAGTGTGGGAGTACGGGCTCCGCGAGCGCCCTTAGGACCTCAGGGTCGGGCTGCGTAGGCCCCGGGATCATCAGCTTGACCAAGACAACACTCCCGCTGTTCTCCCGTCCCGCCCGCGGAGATTATTTAAGGCTGGCCGGGGAATCGTCAACTGACGGTAAGGCTTTCGTAGGCTTGCTTGACCTCGTCGACCGACGCCTCGTCCTCGAGGGTGGCGATGTCCCCCAGCGGCTTGCCCTCGGCCACCGCCTTCACCAGCCGCCGCATTATCTTCCCGCTCCTCGTCTTGGGGAGCTTGTTCACGAAATAGACCTGGGACGGCTCGGCTATGGGGCTGAAGTTGCTCCTGACCCAAAGGCGGATCTCCTTCCTCAGCTCCTCGCTGGGGGCGAAGCCCTGCCTGAGGACGACGAACGCGATTGGGACCTCGCCCTTGATGGGGTCGGGGATGGCCACGACCGCGGCCTCGGAGGCCGCCTTGTGCGAGACAATCGAGGATTCCAGCTCGAACGTCCCTATCCTGTGGCCGGCGACCTTGAGCACCTCGTCCGCCCTCCCTGCCACCCAGATGTAGCCGTCGTTGTCCTTCACCGCGTAGTCCCCGCAGTAGAAGTATCCTCTGGACGCGAACCTCTCGAAGTACTGCTTCGCGTACCTCTCAGGGTCCCCCCACATCCCGGTCGGGGCGCCAGGCATGCCCGGCCACTTGTTCTTGATTACGAGGAGCCCCTTCTCGCCGTGCTTCACCGGCTCGCCCTTATCGTCGACGACGTCGGCGTCTATTCCGGGGATCGGGAGTCCGTTGGTACCGGGCTTCATCGGCAATAGCATCAGTCCGGGTAGGTGGCTGACCATTATCCCTCCGGTTTCCGTCATCCACCAGGTCGAGCCCACCGGGCACCTCTTCTCGCCCACGACCTCGAAGAGCCACCTCCAAGCCGAGGGGTTGATCGGCTCGCCGACGCTGTGTATGATTCTCAGGGAGCTCCTGTCGTGCTTGCGCACGAAGTCCTCTCCGAACCTCATCTGCATCCTCGTGGCCGTGGGGGTGGTGTAGAAGACCGAGACCCCGTACCTCTCTATGACCTGCCACCACCTGTCGGGTTGCGGAAAGTCCAGCGTCCCCTCGTAGATCACGGCCGTAGCGCCCTCGATCAGGGGGCCGAACACGACGTAGCTGTGCCCGGTCACCCATCCGATGTCCGCGGGGCACCAGTAGACGTCGCTGTCCTTTATGTCGAAGACCCACTTCATCGTGGCGTGCAGGAGGACCGCATACCCCCCGCTGTCGTGGATCATGCCCTTGGGCTTCCCGGTGGTCCCGGAGGTGTAGAGGACATAGAGAGGGTGCTCGCTCTCAATCGGCTCTGGCTCGACGCGCGCGGATGCGGGCACGCCGCGCATCAGGTCGTCGAACCAGTAGTCCCTCCCCGCCTTCATGCTGGTGTCCTTGGAGTCTATCCTCCTCACGACTATCACCTGGCTCACAGTCCTCGTCTGCTCGAGCGCCTTGTCGGCTATGTCCTTGAGGCTCACCTGCTTCCCTCGCCTGTTCAGGCCGTCCGCTGTAACGAGAAGCTTCGCGCCGAGGTCGTTTATCCTCGAGGAGAGCGCTTCGGCGCTGAAGCCGCTGAAGACCACCGTGAAGGTCACGCCGAGCCTCGCCGCGGCCAGGAGCACGACGAAGGCCTCTGGGACCATCGGAAGATACACGGCCATCTTGTCGCCTTTCTTCATCCCGAAGTTGTTCTTCAGGAGGAAGGCGAACCTGTTGACCTCCCTCCAGAGGTCGTAGTAGGTGAACTTCCTGACTTCGGACGGGGCTCCGTCCTTCCCGATCGCTTCCCCCTCCCATATGAGCGCGAGCTTGTTCCTTCTGTCGCCGTCGACGTGCCTGTCGAGCGCCAGCTGAGATAGGTTGAGGGCGCCTCCCTCGAACCACTTCGAGACGTGCGGGTGGTCTCCCTCGCTCACCACCTTGTCCCAAGGCCTCTGCCAGAAGAGCTCCTTCGCCAAGCGCTCCCACTGGCCTGCCGCGTCCCTGACGGAAGAGGCGTGAGAGGCGCGATAGTCCTCGATGTCCACCCTGCGGTAGGCCCAGTTCGGAAGCTCGATCCGCTCCTCGAACGGTAGTGACTCGCCGAGAATCTCCGCCTCTCCTGGCATCGGGGCTCGTCCTTTCCGCCCTTGATTGACATATTAAGGGTTCGAATTCGTCACAACCTATATCTCGCAGGGCTTTTGCGCGAAGGTCGCAGACATGCCCGCGCCTCGCAGCTCTACCAGGATCTCGTGATAGGACTTGGAAGCCATCCCCGACCAGCAGGCTGCTCTGAGGCTTGTATCGCTCTACAAGTCGTACGGCGACATAAAGGCGGTGAAGGGCATCAACCTCACGTTGAAGAGAGGAGAGATCCTCGGGCTGCTAGGCCCGAACGGCAGCGGCAAGTCCACGACCATGAAGATGGTCCTTGGAATCCTGAAGCCGGACGCTGGAGAGGTCTTCGTGTATGGGCAGAACGAGACGGCAGCCCCGGTCGAGCTGAAGAAGAGGCTGGGGTACGTCCCCGAGACACCTCAGCTCTACGAGTTCCTGACGGGGATCGAATACATCGACTTCGTGGCAGAGATGTACGGGGTCGCTCCGGCGGAGAGAAAGGAGAGAGTCTCCCACTTCCTGGAAGGGATGCAGCTCGCCGGGCACGAGAACGAGATGATAAGCGGGTACTCGCAAGGGATGAAGCAGAAGATCGCGCTGATATCGGCGCTCGTCCACAAGCCCGAGATTCTGGTCTTGGACGAGGCCCTCAACGGGCTGGACCCTCGCTCGGCTCGGCTGGTCAAGGACCTGCTGCGAGAGCTCGCCAGCGAGGGCGTCTCGATCCTCTTCAGCACCCACGTCCTCGAAATCGCTCAGGCCCTCTGCGACAGGGTTGCGATAATGTACCAGGGCACCATAATGGCGGAGGGGACGGTGGCCGAGCTAAGGCAGACCGCCGGCCTCCCGGGCTCGAGCCTGGAGGAGGTCTTCCTGAAGATGACCGGGACCGACGACATAGGCGAGGTAGTGAAGGCGCTCTCGCGATAGGGGAAGGGGAGGGGCCATCACCAGGCTTGGCAGGGTCTACTCGATCGCGCTGATCCTCACAAAGTCGCAGTTGCGGTCGGGGCGGAGCGGGAGGGGCGGTGAGAGCCTCTTCAGGAACCCCGCCATCATCGCGGTGATAGACGGCGTGTGCTTCGCCGCGTGCGCGTTGATAGGCTTCGCTTTGATCGGCGTCGTCTTGGCGCTCCCGGCGACACAGGCCGCTCCGCTGATATCCGCGGTCAAGGAGAGCCTCGTCTTCGTCCCCGCGCTCGTGCCAAGCGTCGTGCTCGTGGCGGGGGTCCTCTTCGAGCTCGGCGCGTCCTCGAAGTTTGCCTCGAGCGACTCGATAAACTGGCTCCCGGTCACGCAGGCTGAGTACGTGGCCGCCTCCACAGTGTCCGTGGCGTACGCATACTCGGTGGTGCCTTCCGTGATAATGGGAGTGACGCTCGGGCCCGCGGTCAGGCTCGGGTACGGCGGGACTTGGGTCGAGATGTTCCTCCTGAGCTGCGTCTCCCTGTTCTACGGAGGGGCGATAGTCGAGATACTTCGTGCCGCGATCAACAGAGTGAGCAACGTGGTCATGGGTCGCGCCCGGCGGGGGGCGCTGGTCCTCAGGCTGGCCGCGACGATAGGGATGATTCTCGCCGTCGAGGTGATCTTCAACTTCGTCTTCCTCATCGACCTCGTGGGCACCTTCACGTCCGCCCTGAACGCAGTCGCGTTCCTCCCTGTCCTGTGGGCGTCGCTCGCGGTGAGGGCGAGCATAGTCGGGGACACCGCCCAAAACGCGCTCTATTCCGTCGCGACGATCCTGTTTTCGGGAGCGATGCTCTGGGCCGCCGTCAAGGTCCGCGCGCGGTACTGGTCGCCGACCCCGTCGCAGGTGACGGTCATGGGCGGAGAGTATGCCCCCGGGACTGGCTCGCCCTTCTTCTCCCTCTTCGGTCTGAGCCCGGTCGAGGTGGCGCTCGTGCGGAAGGACCTCAAGGGGCTGACGCGGCGCCGTGAGCTGCTTCAGTACTTCGCGATCCCGTTCGTCCTCGCCATAGTCTTCCTCTTCGAGGTATTCTTCAACCCGTCCTCGGGATTAGGCTCCGGCGGCGCGTCCCAGACCTCGGTGGGCGACCAGCTCCCGACCTGGTTCGTGGGAGGGCTCTTCGGGCTGATAATCTCGTCCATAAGCTTCGGGCAGGAGCAGAGGTCGGCGTCCCTCCTGTATTCTTTCCCTCTGACCGCGAAGCAGGTGCTCCGCGCCAAGTTGTTCACTTCGATGCTCCTCGCGATGCTCGCCACGGTCGGCATATTCGTCCTGGTCACGGTTCTCAGCAAGCCTCCGCCTCTCGTGGCCCTCGAGAACCTGGCGATCGCGTTGGCGATAGCCGCCCAGGAGGTGCTCATCGGGACCGCGTTCGGCGCGAAGTATCCGGACTTTCAGGAGAGGCCGAGGCCGAGGTTCGTCGATCCCTACGGCGTCATCTTGATGGTGATAGTCGGGATGACGGTGGTCGTGGTCACGGCGCTGCCCGCCATCGTGGGAGAGGCCCTGAGCTCGCTCCCGGGAGTCCAGTCCGAGGTCCGGCCCCTGTTCTTGGTCTCTCTGGCCTTCGCGGCCGCCGTCATAGGCCTGTCGTACAGCTGGGCCAGCCGCGAGACGAAGAAGCTCTTCGTCGAGTTCAAGTGGTAAGCTCGGTAAGGTTTAATCCCCAAGCCGCCGACGGCAGGTCAGCACTTGAAAGACGGCGCCTACGGATACGATTCGTACCTCTCCCCCTTCACGTGGCGCTACGGCAGCGAGGAGATGAGGAAACTATTCTCGGAGACCCGAAGGAGGGCGACCTGGAGGAGGGTCTGGTTGAGCCTCGCCGAGGCGGAGGCCGGGCTCGGGCTCATCTCGAGCGAGGAGCTCGGGGCGATCAGGAGTAGTTCGGGAGAGGCGAACGTCGACATTGCGAGGGCGCACGAGGTCGAGAAGAGGATCAGGCACGACCTGATGGCGGAGCTCCGGGTCTTCGCGGACCAGGCCAAGGAGGGGGGAGGGAAGCTTCACCTGGGCGCGACGTCGATGGACATCGAGGACAACGCCGATGTGATGATCTTCGGGAAGGGGCTAGACCTTTTGATGGGGAGGCTCGTGAGCTGCCTCGATGCGGCCGCCGACAAGGTCAAGCGGCACAAGGGGGTCGTGTGCATGGGCTGGACCCACCTGCAGCCCGCGGAGCCCACGACGGTGGGCTACAGGTTCGCGAACTACGCGCAGGACATCGTGCTCGACATAAGACTGGTGGAGACGCTTCGCAGGGAGTTCCTGAAGGGGAAAGGGGTGAAAGGAGCTGTCGGGACTTCGGCGAGCTACAAGAAGCTCCTCGGGAGCACCGCCAAGGTCAAGCGACTCGAGGAGGAGGTGATGTCAGACCTCGGGCTCGGGTACTTCGACGTCGCCACGCAGACGTACCCCAGGAAGCTCGACTACCTCATCCTGAGCGCGCTCGCGTCAATCGCAGCGTCTTGCGCGAAGTTCGGACTGGACGTCCGTGTCCTGCAATCTCCCACGTTCGGGGAGCTCTCTGAGCCCATCGAGGATTCGCAGGTTGGCTCGAGCGCCATGCCGTTCAAGAGGAACCCGGTCATGGCGGAGAGGATGTGCTCGCTGGCCAGGGTGGTCTCCGTGATGCCGCTCGTCGCGTTCATGAACGCCTCCAACACCGTACTCGAGAGGACCCTGGACGACTCGGCCGCCAGGAGGATAGCCATGCCGGAGGCGTTCCTCGCCGTGGACGAGTGCCTGGCGATACTCGAGAGGCTGATGCGCGGGCTGCGGCTCTACCCGGCCATGATCAGCAGGAACCTCGAGAGGTTCGGCGCCTTCGCGGGCACCGAGGCCGTCATGATGGAGCTAGCGGAGAAGGGGGAGGACAGGCAGAAGGTCCACGAGCTGATCAGGGTGAAGTCGTTCGAGGCGTGGGAGTCCGTGATGAGGGGGGAGCCGAACCCGCTGGAGAAGCTCCTGTCGCAGGACCCTGTCGTCGCCTCGAAGCTCACGGAGAGGCGTCTGAGGCAACTCCTCGACCCGTCCACCCACACTGGAGGCGCCGAGGAGAGCTGCGACGAGTTCCTGAAGAAGGTGGTCGCGCCCATCCTTAAGGGTCACAAGAAGGCCCGCCAGACAAAGGTGGAGTTCTAGGTCCTGGCGCGTCACGAGACGCGCGTGGTGCCGACCACCACGCCCTCGCCCCTCTTGACCGTGCCTATCGTCCTGCCATCGAAGCCCAACTTCCTATAGTCTCGGAGGACGGCCTCGACCTCGCTTCGCGGGATCACGAGACACAGACCCACCCCCATGTTGAAGGTCCGGTACATCTCCGCGTCGCTCAGGCGACCCTCGCGCCGGAGGAATCCGAAGATCGGGGGCAACGGCTCGCCTTCGAAGCGGCTCAGATCGAACTCGAGCCTCCTAGCGCCCACCAGCCGTGTGAGCTTTGAGAATGCGCCTCCCGTGATGTGCGCGACGCCGTGGACCTCGCGCTTCCGGAGCGCCTGGAGCGTTGGCCGAACGTAGATCCTGGTAGGCTTCAGTAGAGCATCGCCTATGGTCTCGCCCAGCTCCTCGACCTCTTCGTCCATGTTCCGCCCGCTCACTATCCGCCTTGCGAGGGTGTAGCCGTTGGAGTGCAGGCCCGAGCTGGCTATGCCGATGATGGCGTCGCCCTCGCGGATCTCGCTCCCGTCTACGAGCGCGCTCTTCTTGACGACACCCACTCCCATCGAGACCAGGTCGAACCCGTAGCCGTCGATTCCCTTTAGGAGGTCGCCCAAGATGGCCGTCTCGCCCCCGACGATCGCCACCCGTGCGTCGGTCGCTCCGACCACTAGCCCTCGCGACAGCTGCGCCACGAGCTCGTGGTCCTCCTTCTCGAGCGCCATGTAGTCGAGAAGGGCCACTGGCTCCGCTCCCAGACAGATCAAGTCGTTCACGGTCATGGCCACGCAGTCTATGCCTATCGTGTCGAACTTGCGCATATCCTGCGCCACCAGCACCTTTGTGCCCACACCGTCCGTGTGCATCGCAAGCAGCCTACTGCCGCCTATGTCAATCAGGCCTGCGTAATGCCCGATGCCTATGGCCGGCTCGCCGAACCTGCCCTTCCTGGACTCGAACGTGGGCGAGAGCATGCCCGCCAGAGAGCCCTGGATCGCGCGCACCTTGTCGAGGTCGACGCCCGCCCGGGCGTAGGCGCCGGCGCGCTTCTTTGGTTTCTCCTTGGGCAAGGCCTGCCCTCGTGTCCCGGCTAGCTATTTAGAGAGTTTTCTTCCCGTGATGCTCTCGTAGACGTGCACGTACCTCCGGCTGACCTCTGCGACCAGCTCGCTCGGGAGCTCCGGCGGAGGGGGGACGGGCTTGCCGGCCTTTCGTGCGGCGTCGAGTTTGGCTTTGTAACCCGAGGACTGGAGCCAGTCCCTGACCGGCTGCTTGTCGTAGCTCTCCTGGGTCTTCCCTGGCGCGTAGGAGTCCGCCGGCCACATCCTGAACTCGTCCGGCCCGATAGAGTCGGCCATCAGTATCTTCCCCTTTGCATCCTTCCCGAATTCCAGCTTCAGGTCCGCGAGGATGAAACCCGCCCCTCGCGCCCTCGTTGACATCTTCTCGTAGACGTCGATGGTCGAGGCCTTGACGCGCTTCAGTTCGGGACTAGTCATGAGGCGCTGCTGGACTATCTGCGCCTCGGTGATCGGCTCGTCGTGCACCTCGGACTTGGTCGTTGGGTCGAAGTAGGGGGAAGGCAGCTTCGACGCGAGGACCTTTGGGACGGGGAGCGAGACCTCGCCCTTGCTCAGCCTCTCGAAGAGGCTCCCGTAGAGGTACCCCCTCACGACGCACTCGACCATGATCATCTTGAGCTTCTCCACCACCATGGTGTCGGGGCCTTCCAGCCTGACCATGTGGTTTGGGACCCCGAGGGTCTCGAACCAGTACGCGCCCATCTTGCAGAGAGCCTCCCCCTTCCGGGGGATCGGGGTCGGAAGCACTACGTCGAACGCTGAGACCCTGTCGGTGAAGTGGAAGAGGAGGTGGCCGGAGTCGAAATCATAGATGTCCTTTACCTTCCCCGAGCGGATGAACTTCCCTTTCGCGCTTGTCTTCACTCTTCGTCCTCGCTCGGCGAGAGGAGTTCGTATTTTAGCATTGGGCTTGGGGCTCCAACCAACCTGCGAGAACAGGTGTTCTCCAGGGCCCCGCTGCAGCTAATGAGAAAGTACCGACCGCAAATCTTCACAGGACCTTGTCGATCCAGGCAAGCAGAGACGACGTGAACGAGGAGCCCATCACAGCCCGCACCCCTGCCGGCGGGGTGTGTCCGAGGAAAGTCATGACCTGTCTCAAGCTGAAAGGGGACTGGTCAGCGACCACCGTCCCATTGAAGGTGAACACGTAGAGAGGCGAACCATCGTACCCGGCGCCGGAGGGATTGACTGAGATTACTGTGTTCAGGGGTATCTCAACGAGTTGGGGGGGCGACGCCGTAAGCTGGCCGTAGGTGAAGTACTGGAGGGCATTACCAATGAGCGAGTCCTGGAACTCGTCGTTCAAGACCGTGCCGAGCTTTTCCCATATGCTCAGGTTGTTCTTTATCGCGGTCGTGACGGCCGCGATGACCTGATTCTCGACGCTCGAGATGTCCGCCGGGGTGATTGTTTGGTTGGTCGCGCCGAGGGTCGGAATTGTGCTATCGAGTCCTTGCTGGATCCCGCTGTTGAGCGCTTGGTGGGCCGCCGCTACAGCATTTGCCGGCGTGTCGTTCTGGTAGATGAGGATGAGCACGTACCCGATGATTCCACCCACGGTAAAGCCTGAGTTTGAGACGGGAATGGGGACGAGCGTAGTCGCGTAGTCGCCCAACGCGGAAGGGATGGGCGTCGTCTCCGCTACGTAGTAGGAGGCGGAGACTCCTCCAGGAAGGTCCCCTTGATTGCCCGGCGTGCCGACCACGGTGCCGGTCCCTTGCAGTTTCAAGGAACTGTTCACCTGCACGGTAGCGCCGTCGACCTTGAAGAAGACCGACCAGAGATAGATGGTCTTTGCTTGAGTGACATAAGCCGTTCCTGTTGAAAACAGCTGGGTTGTGATGTCGTTGAGGCGGATGTGGACTCGAAGGGGAACTGCGCTCATGTCCAGGCCCTCCCAGATGACCTCAAGTTATCTGGTCAACTCACTGGAGAGCTATCAGGATGGGGATGAGGCCGGTCCCCCGTTCAAGGTTGGCTAGGGCCTTTCCCAGCACAGAGCCGAAGGCCCGCGCTGGGTCCATCGCCGCCATCGCGTGACCTCCGGTCGGGGAGGTGGTCAAGAGGTCTCCGACTCTTATCGGACCGTAACTCGCATCTGCCTTGCAGTAGACCCTCCCAACCATCGCCAAAGACACGCCCTTTCGTAGAGCCCGCTCCGCCCCTTTGAGGACTATCGCAGGCTTGAGATTCGCCGCACTGGAGACCACTCCAGCTACCCTCCTGTCGTACTCCAAGGTACACTTGGAGAGACCCCCTTCGTCGCCGATCACCATGACCGTGCCTGGCTCACTTTCCTCCCCGAGCTGGGCGAACTCTTCCGCAATGTCGCCCCCGCCCGTGAGCACAACATCGTACGCGGTCACCTTGCCCGAGGTCGTGACGCTTCCAGCGGTGAGAGCGCCGGACGTCTCGAGGCTCCCAGCAGTGAGGGCACCGGATGCCTTGAGGCTTCCGGCGCTAAGAGAGCCGGACGTCTCGAGGCTCCCAGCAGTGAGAGCGCCGGACGCGGCCAGAGATGTCGTGGTCACGCCAGAGAACTTGGCGGACCCCGCCGTCAGCGAACCGCTGATCGCTTCGTTGCCGTTGACCGTGACTTCGCCGTCGAAGAGTCCAGCATTCTTGCCGGCGCCGTGGACCCCGTTGCCGTAGACGCTCGAACCGTAGAGCCCGTCCCCGTGCTCGCTGACACCCTCGACCCCATACCCACTCCCGCTACTTCCGAGCACCCCTGGTAGAGCATTGCTCATCCCTCCTACCCCGACCGTATCTGTGCCTGTCCCCAGTGGGGATGACGAGAGGTATGGCGATATCCCAGAGACGGTCGCGTCTTCGATTTCGGTGTCCTGGGCAGCAAACGGGTTGTCGCTTACGGGCGTACTCCCTCCGACAGTTCCCCCGATTGTGGACTTAGCTGGCAACTCCGTGGACCTCGATTCTCGAAAAAGCCGCAATGAAGACTGGCATATTACGAAATTACCGAACATGAATATTTATGGATTTCAGCGGCGTTCGGCGGACCCCGCTCCCGCACTCCTCGAACTCGGCGAGAGCCCCTCAAGGGAAGGGAAACATGATACACTGTTGAATAAGCGATATAAGCAAAACCCGCGCGCTTTTCCTTTGAAGTTGCCTACTGAGCACGAGGCCATCACCAAGGCTGCGATCCTCTGCGGAGGCGAAGGGAAGAGGCTCAGGCCGCTCACCCAGTATTTCCAGAAGACGATGATACCCATCGGTCCGAAGATGAGGCCCCTCCTGGAGTACGTGGTGAAGCTGATGGTCTACCACGGGGTGCCCGACATCGTCCTCCTCTCGGGATACCGGGGCGAGGAGATTGAGAGATACTTCGGGGACGGGGCGAGGTTCGGCGCCAGGATCAGGTACTCGCGAGACACCGAGGAGACGGGCGGCAGCGCCCAAGCCCTGATGCACGCCATCTCCGAAGGCAAGATCGGAGATTTCGACGAGCTCATAGTCTACTACGGCGACGTGCTCTCCGCCCTCGACGTGGGAGCCGTCCTCGGCAAGCACCGTTCGGCGCGGGCGGACATGACCCTCGTCCTCTCGAAGAACTACGCGGTCCCGGTCGGGGTGGCAGAGGTCCGCGGCGAGCGCATAGTCGGCTTTCGCGAGAAGCCGAACCTCGGGCTCGACGTTACGATGGGATGCCTCGCGATGTCAAAGTCCTGCGTGACGGTGCTCAGGCGGGTCACTTCTAGAGGCGAGAAGAGGGACATAATGGGCCACCTCGTGCCGAAGGTGATAGAGCGGCGCAAGAGAGTGGCCCCGTTCTACCTCGACAGCTTCTGGTACGACGTGGGCTCGACCGAGGCGTTCGAGAGGCTGGACGACGTCACGCTGGGCATGCACATGGGATTCCTGGACTGAGCCGCGTTGCTCTCCGTAGCAGTCAAGCTCCTCCTAAGGCACACCGAACGGACCGCGATCACCATCCTGATGCTCGTGCCGGTCGTGGCGCTGCTGATAAGCTCCAGCATGGTGACGACGGGATATCTGCAGCAGGCCACCGCCTCGGTGAGCCTCGTGCAGCCCTCCAACGCATACATCGCCTATGAACCCGGGGTTGCGAGCCCCTCGTCGAGCTCGATCAGCTACAACTCGTTCGTCCGCATCCTGAGGAGCGGAGCGAGCTTCGCGACGCCAGTCCTGAGCTTTCCATCCATCGTGACCGACGGCGCGAACAGCGCCAACTCGTCCGTCCTGGCCACCAACATGACCGAGTTCGTCGCGGCGAGAAACTCGACCATCTACGGCGGCATCGCCTACGGCGGAGATCAAGCTGACGCGGGTGCGATCTTGGCGAAGGTCTTGGGCATAAGGGCGGGAGACGTGGTGACGGTCGACGCGTTCTCCCACGTTCAGACGCTGACCGTGGTCGGCGTGCTCAACTCCACGGACCAGTCCGATACCGGCCTCATAGTCCCTCTCTCTTCCTCCTGGGCGCTCTGGCCGCAGACCGCCAACAAGATAACCTACGTCGAGTTCTACGCCTCCAATCAAAAAGCGATTTCGAGTTTCTCGGGGAACATGACCGTGATGCGCGAGGAGGGAATCGACCAAATAGCGCGCTCGTTCGATAGTCAGACCGCTGACCTTCTGACGAACTGGACGTACGTCCTCTTCGCACTCTCCGGAGCTGCCGCCATAGCAGCGGCCTCGAGGGTTGTCACCGAGGTTTCGCAGGAGTACAGGACTGTGAGGGCTATCGGCGCCAAGCTCTCAATCGCACGCGCGCTCGTGTTTTACGAGCTGCTCATCGTCTCGGGCATCTCGGTGCTCCTGGGGATCGCGGTGGGGATCGTCTCGACCTCGACGCTCGGAACCCTGTTCAAGGCCATTGACGGCTTGCCGCTCGCTCCGAGCATAAGCCCCGTCCAGCTGGTCACCGTGGGGGCGGCGGCGTTCCTCCTCATCCTCGCGGCGGGGTTGATCTCGCTCGCCTGGCTCCCGAAGAAGATCATTGAAACCGGAGGAGCGCCATGATTTTCACCAAGGTCGCGAAGATTCTGAGCTCGAAGAGAGCGATCTTCACCTTGGCCTTGATTCTTCTCTTGACGTCGGCGGCCTTCGCCGTGACTTCGTCCATCCTGCTGTCGGTTGAGAACACCGCGTCGGGGATGCTGGGGGAATCCGGAGACACCATCGTGATCGCGCAAGGCAACTCGAGGGCGCCCTTCTTGGGGACGCTCCCCCTCGCTTTCGCGGGCGACCTGGGGTCGGTCCAGGGAATCCGAGTGATCAGCGCCGAGGTCTTCGCTCCGGCCACGCTGGAGAACCAACCGGTGATGGTGAGAGGCGTCAACCCCGAGCAGTTCATGGAGCTCCAGAACCCCGTCATACTCGCAGGGAGCCCCCTGACGGCCAACGACACTTCGCAAGCGATGGTGGGAGAGACTTTGGCGAAGGAGATGAGCCTCCATCCAGGGTCGCAGCTCACCCTGGTCGCAGGCGTCCGGGCGACTGTAGCCCAGCTCACGGTGAAGGCGGTGTTCTCGACCGGGACGCCTCTGGACAACGAGATCATTGCGCCGCTCTGGGTCGGAGATTGGCTGAGGGGGATAAGCTACAACGTCATCTCCATCATCAGGATACAGGTAGTTCCGCAGGATGCTCCATCGCAGGTCGCCAATTCGGTCCAGCAGGTGGTGAACAACGCCTCAAAGGCCCCCGTGGGAGGGAGCCAGACCCAAGTCGAACCCGGCCTACCCGTCACCCCGCAACCGACAAGCATCTATGGGTACGACGTCGAGGCGTCTCCGGACGTCTCGTCCGCCTTCTTCAGCAAGACCGTGGGGCTCAGCCAGGAGAACATCTTGCTGATCTCCGCCCTTGTCTTCGTCAGCATGTCCGTCGCGATCGTCTGCGCCCTCCAAGAGGCCGTGTTCAGGTCTAGGAACGAGCTTGGCACGCTGAGGACGATCGGGATCAGCTCGAGGAGGCTTTCGTGGAACCTCGTCCTCGTCGCGACGTGCCTCAGCTTCGTCGCGGCAGGCACGGGCCTTGCGCTCGGGTGGGGCTTCCTCACCCTCGTCGACCGGTTCAGCCCGATCGAGATCGCCTTCTACGCCGTGGACCCGCGGAGCGCGTTCCCGACGGCAGCCCTCTACTCTGTCCTGGTCGTCACAGTGGCAGGCTTCGTCGCCGCCGCGCTCTCCTCTCTGCGATTCAGACAGCCCCTGGTAGTCTACGAGATGACCCTGCCGTACCTGGAGTCCGACCCCGGAGTTGTCAGCGAGTAACCACGGGAGGCACCGCGCCCTCCTCTTCTTGTTCCCCTTCGTGGTCGCCGTGGTCCTGAGGATCTACCCCTACCTCATCTACGGGGTGCCGTACTCCACGGATTCGTGGTCGCCAATCAAGAACACCCAGGAGCTCCTCGCGTATACGCCCACTACCCTGGGGGGCAACTCGGTCTTCGACGGCTACAACATCTATTGGCCTGCGAACTCTCTGTTCGGAGCGGTCGCGTCCTTGGTGTTCAATGCGGCCCCGGTCAAGGTCATGCCGCTCCTGTTTCCGGTGGTGGGGGCCGTCACCGTCCTCATATTCTTCCTCGTGGCGGAGAAGATAAGCGGGAGCGCGGTCGTCGCCTCGATCGCCGCCCTCTTCATGGCGACCGCGGGCGTAGATGCGATCTTCACTGCCGCGGTGACCAAGGAGACCTACGCCGAACCCCTCTTCATGGTCTCGATCCTTCTCCTCCTGTGGAAGACAGACAAGAGAAGCGGCGCGCTCTTCGCCATAACCTCGGTGACCCTGGCGCTGTCGCACCACGCGACAGCGCTCCTGCTATTGTTGGTCGCCGGTTCGATCATAGTCGTCGACTCGGTCATCCTCGAGCGGAGGGGCGAGCCACTGGGCCGAAAGCCGCTCCTGCTAGTGATAAGCGGAGGGATAACCCTCGTCTACTTCCTCGCATACGCGGACGCCGGCCTCGGCCAGCTCGCCGACCTCGTCACGGTCCAGAGCGCCCTCTTGGTGCTGGCGTTCCTTACCATCTTCCTCGCCCCCGTCGCATACCACGCTGTCTCTCGACCTTCCAAGTTGCTCCTCGCAGAGGGGGGGCTGGTCCTGGCGCTGGCGGTAGGCATCTTGGCGGTCGGCACGCACCTGACCCTGATCCCCACCGCCCCCACCGTGTCATTCACTCTTCTGTTCTCCGCCATCCCCTACGTGTTGGTCGGGGTCCTGGCCGTCTTTGGCTATCGCATGATACAGGCTGCCAAGGATAGGATGAACTTTGCTTTCGTCGCGTCCTGGCTCGCGGCGCTCCTCGGTCTCGGGTTCCTGGCCGTCTTCTCAGGCGTGCCGGACGGGTTGCCCATACTCTACAGGCTGCTCGCGTTCATCGGCGCACCGGCGACAATCCTTGCTTCGTTGGCCCTCCAGAGGGTGCTCAACGTCTCCAGTGGAAGAGGACTTACAAAGGTCGTCGTCGTGGTCGTGATCCTGGCGATAACGGTCCCCTCCGCGTATCAGACCTACGCGGCGTCCATCCAGAAGGAGAGCCTGTTGGGCGGGCAGTGGGCATACCAGCAATCGGACTTGACCGGGGCCCAGTGGCTGAGCACGAACCTGCCTCGGGGGAACCTGACCGTCGCCGGGGACGTCCGGATGCAATACCTCCTGACCGACTACCTCGGGGTCAAGGTCAACACCTCCATCGGTCAGAGCTATCTCGAGAACCCCGGTCAAGCCGCGAGACCCTCCTATCTGGTCACGTATGGTTTGATGGCGAGGAACGGATACGTCACATCCCTCTATGGGGTGCCTATTCCGCGCAATTGGACGGGGACGCTGGCTGAGACCTCGCCGGTCCTTTACAGCAACGGGAACATAGTGATCTGGTGACCTCATGCCCCTCCTGACCCTCCACGACGTCTGCAAGGAGTACACGGGTTCAAGGATAGTCCTGAAAGGGGTAAACCTTGACGTGGGAGCCAAAGACTTTGTGGTGATCCGCGGCAGGTCGGGGATTGGAAAGTCCACCCTCCTGAGGATCATGGGTCTGCTCGACGCCCCTACTTCAGGAGAGGTGCTGGTGGACGGTCGGGAAACCGGCAAGATGAAGGACCCCGAGCTATCGAGGATCAGGCTCATGACTTTCGGCTTCGTCTTCCAGCAGTTCAACCTCATCCCGAGCCTCACCAATGTGGAGAACGTGGAGCTGCCGATGCAGTTGGCCGGTTTGGGAGCGGACGAGAGGCGGAGTAGGGCCTTGGCACTGCTGCAGTCCTTTGGCGTGGAGGCCCTCGCGAAGAGGTTCCCGGGAGAGATAAGCGGTGGAGAGCAGCAGAGGGTCACAGTGGCGAGGGCGCTAGCAAACAAGCCTCAGCTCGTCCTCGCCGACGAGCCGACCGCCAGCCTGGACGACGCCAATTCCGACGCGGTCCTGGGCCTGTTCAAGAAGGTCAGCGAGGAGAACGAGGTCGCGGTGGTGCTGACGACCACCAGCATTTCGGACAAGTTCCAGTCGACTCGAGAGCTGAGCATAAGCGATGGCGCACTGCTGCCAGTTTGACAGGGTCCCGCGTACGAGCTCCGCCCGCCAAACCTCTGTAGGTTTCATAACTGATTTAACCGGCGGCGGAGCCGAGTGGAACACCGAAAAGATTTGACCCGCTCCAGAGCCTCCAGGGGCCTGTCCTTTCTCCTGCTGACCATCATCGCGCTGGGTCTCTGCGCGAGGGTCGGCGGGGCCGCGGCCGTCACGCAGGCCCAGGTCTCGAGCGCCAACGAGGAGATACTTTCCGCATTCGCAGCGGTCTCGGTCGCCGAGAGGTCTGGCGGAAACGTCTCGGCGCTTGACGCGAAGCTGAACGGCGCGATACTTCTGGTGCAGGAAGCGGAGGACGTGAACGCGACCGACCCCGCTCAGGCAGCAGCAGACCTTCAGAACGCCACGGCGGCTGCGCAGGGCGTGGTGACCGCGTCCACATCTGTCGAGCACGCGGGCAGCGCGGCCCGACAGGCCACCGAAGGCACCTCGCTGGGCGCCGCGTCCGCGATTGTCGTTGTCGCGGCGCTGATCTACGTCTTCGGAGGGAGGGTATACAGGAAAGCATGGCTGCGCGTCTACAGGGACTCCGTGGTGAGGCCAGCCCATGGATAAGGAGGCTGCGAGCATAGCGCTCGCGCTGGTCACGGTCCTCGCCGTCTTCGCCGCGATCCAGCCCATCCTCCCCGCCAACAACCAGCCATTCTCAGAACTGGGCGTGCTGGGACCAAGCCAGACGCTCGGCGGGTATCCGACGAGCGTCGTCGCAGGCACTCCGTTCCTGCTCTATGGTTACATCGGCGATCACGAAGGGGCCTCCGGCTATTACCAGCTTCTTGTCAAGGTAGGGAACCAGACCACCCTTGTAAGCAACTCGACCTACGCCCAGGCTCCCGTGATCTTGACCTACTCCCGGGTCTTGGAGAACAATCAATCGGCGACCTTTCCATTGAATCTCATGCTCAGCGACCAGGGGAACAACACGAGGCTCATCTTCGAGCTGTGGTCCTACAATGTGACCAGCTCGAGCTTCGCATACACCGGATTGTGGAACCAGCTGTTGCTGAACGTCACGAGCCACTAGGCGAGTCGAAGCGAGAATGAAGCAGAGTCGCGCAGGGAAGACGGACCAAGAACTGTCCGATGTGGAGGAGCGGGCGATGAAGAAGCTCGCCGGGAAAGAGCTTGTCCCACTCCCATCCCTGGTGAGCGACCTCTCCAAGGACACGGGCTATTCAGCGGACAAGGTGACGGAAGGTCTGATGAGACTTCAATCGCGAAGGCTCGTGGTCATCGCTGAGAGAGACCCATACGGCTCTTTTGCGAGTTACGTGTTCTCACCGATATCGCTCTGGTTCTGGGGGGCCGCGTGCGCGACTCTTTTGTCGGTTGTCTTCGTATTCGCGACCTCTGGCCTCGCGCTCTACTTGCGGTACGCCTTCGGCGCTCTCATCATACTTTTTCTCCCCGGATATTCGCTCATCGAGCTGCTGTATTACAGGAAGGAGCTGGACGAGCTTACGAGATACGCCCTGTCGATAGGCCTGAGCCTCGCGTTGGTCCCGCTGGTCGGGCTCGTCCTCAATGACACGCCTTTCGGGATCCGTCTGTTGCCCGTCGCTTTCACGCTATCGGGTCTCACCTTGCTGCTGCTGGTCCTTGCTCTCAAGAGGAAGCACGAATACTACAAGACGGTCAAGGCCGGGTGAGATAGCAGACGCTCGGGTTCAAACGCGCGTTGGTGACAGGAGGCGCCGGCTTCATAGGGAGTCACATCGTTGACCGCCTGATTCGGGAAGGGTGCGAAGTCGTGGTGGTGGACGACCTTTCGAGCGGGAGCATCGATAACTTGCATGGAAGCGAGGGTTCGACGCTTGAATTCGTCAAGGGCGACATATGCGACGAAGAGATCGTGAGCGAGGCGCTGCGCGACATCGACGTGGTGTTCCACGCGGCCGCGATAGTCAGCGTGCAGCGCAGCATGAGCGACCCAGGCTTCGTCAATAGGGTAAACGTCCAAGGCACGTCCACCCTGCTCCGTCGGGCTGCCGAGGCAGGCGTCAGAAGATTTGTATTTTCGTCTTCAGCGGCGGTCTATGGCAAGACGGTCACCCTGCCCGTTTCTGAAGATGCGCCTCTGAAGCCGATATCTCCCTACGGGGAGGGCAAACGCCAAGCTGAACGGCTGTGCCTTGAGTCCAGCCGCGACAGCGGTCCTGCGATGGCGATTCTCAGATATTTCAACGTCTATGGGCCCCGCTCGTCCTCAGGAGAATACTCTGGAGTCATTCGAAAGTTTGCTGAGAGGCTGTGCGCTAGGAGGCCGCTTGTGGTCTATGGGGATGGCACGCAAGTCCGCGATTTCGTCAACGTGGTCGATGTCGTTTCAGCAAACGTTTTCGCGGCGACGACAAGAGGGGGCGTTGGCGGAGTCTTCAACGTCGGATCCGGAAGGTGCACGACGATCAACGAGCTGGCCGAGCTCGAGACGCAGTTGATGCTGGGCTCGGGAGAGCGAGCTCGACTCGAGCACATGCCCGCGAGAGCGGGAGACATCCAAGGCAGCTGCGCGGACATATCCCACATTGAGAACGTGCTAGGATTCCGACCCGGCGTCACTCTTGAAAAAGGGCTGGCGGTCTACTTGGACGCGGAGTTCCGAACCTTGCGAGCTTGAGGACAGGGCGGGAGCCGAACGACACCGAACCATCGTCGCGCCTCAGCAAAATCCTCCTGGCTCTAGGTGTAGATGAGGACGGCGTCACCGCTCCTGAAGACGACGTCGTAGTTTTGGAAAATGACGTCGGGCGGCGCGGGCAGACCTTGAGGCCACTCCGGCACCAAGGCAATCGACTCGCGCATGATGACGAGCTGCCCCGGCCCGACTTTGGAACGTTGGAGGTCTGACAGGTCGGAGGCCGGCACTACCACTCCATTGGTGGAGGTTCCCGTGACAAGATAGTAGTATCCACTGAGGCACGTGGTGAACGGGAAGCCGATGCGCACCCCCCAAACCGCGTTGACCATGGCGAGTTGGCAGAAGGTCGCCCCGAAGTAATGCCACGCCTCGAGATTCATTCGAGAGTCGTCCGTGAGCATGGGGGAACTGGGATTGTACCTGCCCGGGTCAAGTCCATAGAGGAGAGCGTTCGAAGCGGCGAGCGAGACGAGCACCACGCAGGCCAAGACTTTCCAGAGCCTGGGCGTCTTTAACTGCTCGAAGAGCAAAACGGCGATGACGCAGGCGACTCCGATTTGGTATATGAAACTCGACCGTGAGACCAAGTCCGTCGCCTGAGTAAAGCCCTCGATCCATGGCAACACTGTGGCGGCCGCGGCCAGCAATGACCCGGCGACCATGGCGGAATACGAGGTATTCCTTCGTCTGTAGTAAAGGGGCACGGAAAGCGAGAATATGATCAAGGCGAGGAACGCCAGATATTCGACCCCGGTGAGCAAGGAGGGTTTGGTTCCCGTCGATTGTATTGCGGTCGTAGTCAGTTTTCGGGAACCCGACAGCACCTGGTTGGCGACCTGCGTTAGGTCCTGGAGCATGGCGTTCGAGCCTGACAGGAGCGCGTACCAGGCAGACCACAGTCCGATGGAGATTGCTACCAACATCGCGACGGCCGACACCTGACGATTGTCGCCCTTCGAGCCCAGGAGCAACTTGACCGCCAAGAAGCCGATGAGGAAGACGATCCAGAGGAAGCTCATCAGTGGGTCGGAGAACATGAGTGCGACGCTGAGGATCGTCATCACCGCGAGATTCCCGATCGCCCTGTCGTCCAGGAATCTGAAGAGCATGGCGACGTTGAAGCAGAGCAACACGGAAGCCAAGGCAGCCGGGGTATAGTGGGTGAGCGTGGTGAAGATCCACGGTGACAGCGCAGCTATGGCCGATGCGAGCAAGGCGACAATCCTGTTCCTTATCAGAGAGTAGAATGCGAACATCGGGACTACGGACAACAACACGCCCAGCGCCTTCGCCAGCGTCGTGAGGGTCAGGCCGGTCAGGGCGCTTATTGACGCAAGCGTGAATATCGCAGATGGGTAGTTGATGTAGGAAAGGACGTCCCCGCCGTTCGGTAGCCTCCCGTGAGTCAATGTGGATTGGGTTAGCTGAACGGTGGTGGGCGTTGATGGGTAGTTATCGAGGACGTTCGAAGGGACGCCGAGAGGCGTTATGATGCTTGCAGACAGGATCATGCAAAACAACGCGGTCAGCGCGTACGCGGAGGTCTCGGAGGCGCCCACGACCCTGACCGTCACGAGCAGGCCTAGGACCCCGCTGGCCAGAAACCAATACCCGTAGAAAACCGCAGGAGGCACCTGTCTCGATGTGACGTCAAAGTAGGTGACTATGGGGAGAAGGAAGTAGATCAGAAGAACCAGCCTTGAGTTGAGGATTGTGGCTTTCAATGCGATGAGCCTGATTTTACTCTCGAGTAGAAGGCCAGATATTGCTCGGCAAAGTACCTCAGCAAGAATCTCCTCTCCAAGCTCACCGCCCCGGCGATTTCCCTTTTGGCTCCCTGCCTTCTCTTCAATATCTCTCCAAGAATTGTCGCTAGCTTGTCGGGAGACGGCTCGTCGATGAGCGACACGCTCTCCCCAAATATCTGTTCGACCTCGGAGTCGTAGAAGGCGATTGTCGGATTGCCTGAGAACACCCCCTCCAGCAGGCTTTGCGATAGTTCGGGATTGGCCAAGTTCACACAGATCGCGGAAGCATGCCGAAAAAAGCGGGCCTTTTCGAGTCCGTCGACGTAGCCCCGAAAGGTGGTCTGACCGTCGATGTGCAAGGACTTTGCCAGCTCCTCCAAGTAATTCCTCTGCGGTCCGTCACCCAGAAAGACGAGGCTGACGCCTTTGTCCCCAATGCTCGCAAAAGCGCGTAAGAGTATGTCCGCCCCCTTGATCGCGTCCAGCCGCCCGCACCAAAGGACGTACTCACCATCGATCGGCGGTCTAGGAGCTTGAGAGACCGACCTGGAGAAGTCCTCGTCGACGGAGTTGTAGATGACTGCGTTCGGTCGAAGCAGCCTCAGCCTTGAGTAGTCGCCGATTATCCTGCGCATGTAGAAGACGCTGCCGTCAAATGACAACGCGGCAAGCAGGTCGGTGACCCTGTGAACCAGACGCGCGAACGCCTCGCTTTTTTTCAGACCCACCCCGTGGAGCGTCTCCACGACTACCTGGTCCGTGTCCGTCGCCAGCATCAGCAGCCTCGGGAGGCCTCCGTGCACGTGGATGATGTCCGGGCGCTCCATGGCTATGATCTGCCTAAGGCATGAGACTTCTTCCAGTATCGCGCGCCCCCTCCTCAGGACGTTGCCCTCGTGGTCGGGCAAGGCATAGACCGCGGACGGCCTTAGCTCTCTGAACCTCTCCAGGAGGGCTTGGCTTGTGACGACCACAACGCTCACTCCCAGATCTTGCAACCCTCTTGAAAGATTGTAGGCCACCCTTTCTGCGCCGTAGAACTTGTCCGTGACGACGAGCTGTAGGACCTTCAGAGGAGACCCACACCGTTGGCTGGTCCGCTGCCCGCGTAGATTCGTGACAGTTCCGAGGCGCCATTTCGAACCTCATAGGTTGACTCGACCAACTTTCTGGCTCTGGCCGTCACTCCAGACGTCTCGGACGAGTGCTCGAAGACGAACTTGATGGCTTGAGCGAGCCCGTCTGCGTCGTCCGGGGGAAACGTGAACCCCGTCTCAGTGTTCGTTATCAGCGCTCGGGTTGCGGGGATGTCAGTGGCGACCACCACGGGACCACTGGCCATCGCTTCGAGCATCGCGAGCGAGAGACCTTCTGTAGCGGAGCAACTCACGTACGCATACGCCTTTGCCATGAAATCGACGATGCTCTCTGTGCCGAGAAAGCCCTCGAGAGAGATACAGTCCTCGAGACCCAGCTCGTCGATTCTGCGCTTGATCGTGTCCCTCAGCGGGCCTTCACCTATGATTCGCACCTTGATCCCCTCCTGCGCGATGAAGGGGCGAATCCTGCTGACGGCCTCTACGAGGAGCTGAGGCCTCTTGTTCTCCTCCAGCATCCCGACGAAGATCACAAGGCTCTCCTTCTTGTCCAAACGCACGAACTTGAATCTCGAAGTGTCAAGCCCGTTTGGCAAGTAACGAGAGGTCACGCCGAAGCTCGACAGTTGCTCGAATATCGGCTTGCTGACGGATATTATCTCTCCTCTCCTCGCGATCATCGCCAAGGCCGCGCGTGCGAGGCGATTTCTGAGATGCAGGTTGACATCGAAGCCTTCGGCGGTTGCAACCAATTTCGCCCCCGAAAGCGCGGAGACGACGAGGCCGACTATCCCCTCAGGAAACAGGAATCGTGCGTGAACGACGCCGCACCGAAACCTGAACGCGGCCAGGGTCGACAACAGCGAACCAAGGAGGAGGTATGAAGCCGTGTTCAGGAGAAGCGGGAGGGATTTCGAAACCTCTCCCCAGTCCGAGGCTCCGATCACTGGAACGGGCACTGTCACAAGTCGAACGCCGGCGGGCAACGCGACCCGCCTCATGCGCCGCCTCACCAGCGTCACCCTGGTGTCGCTCATGAAGGCGTAGGTCTCGAGGACGTGGCGCAGCAAACCGGGCCCAAAGTCGCATATCAGCAGGACTCTCGTCGCCTTTCCCTCGCTCGCTCTCGTCTCCGACTCGCTGCCCAAGTGGACGACAGCCTGTGAGCGCCTGGAGAACCGCGGCATTCGCCGTCCAGCCTCGCGCAATCGAATCAACTTGCCCCTCCCCGGTCGATCCAGGTCTCCAGCCAGAGCTCTACGAGGACGACCCTCCAAAGGCTCTCGCTCTTCAGGAATTGGAACCGGCTCTTCTCCGCGACTCGCGGAGCGAGGAGCTCCACCTTCGTCCAGTCCCAATATGGCCTGCGCTTGAACGCCTCGGAAGTCACAATCTCCGATACCATCTCTTGGATGGCCGACGAGGAGAGCAGGCGTTTCTCGGGCGTGGCGAACCCGAGCTTGTCCCTCCTGTTCTCGATGGCCGCGGGCAGCTTGCCATGCAAGCTCTCTCGCAAAATCACTTTCGAGAGCCCGTGGTCGATCTTGGATTTGTTGGGCTGCCCCAGCGCGGACTCGACCAGGCGGTAGTCTAGGAACGGGACGCGGGACTCGATCGACCAAGCCATGGAGTTCTTGTCCTCGTATCTGAGAAGGGAGGGGAGGGGGAAGTACGTCAGCGCCTCGACCAGCGCTTCGGGGAGAGACTTCCTGCGAAACCTCCGGTCCGAGCTCATGTGTCGGCGGACGAATTCCTCGTCGAGAAATCGCCTGTCCCTGGAGACTAG
Source organism: Nitrososphaerota archaeon (assembly GCA_027886905.1). Lineage (GTDB taxonomy): Archaea > Thermoproteota > Nitrososphaeria > Nitrososphaerales > Gagatemarchaeaceae > Gagatemarchaeum. The sequence continues at coordinate 18,889 of JAPCJO010000004.1, read as the reverse complement.
GTATTCCTTGGCCCTCGTGGGCAGCAGCAACCCGAGGAAGTACCTGGTCGTCTGCGGGTTGGGCCCGTTGCGTCTCATTATTTCCCTCGCCAGCTTCACTATGCTTCCCTTGCGCAGGAGATCGTAGTAGTAGTATGCGGCGAGATAATAATAGCCGGCCAGGATCTCGTCAGAGCCCTGCCCGTCGAGGAGGACTTTCATCCCGTTGTCGTGCGCCAAGTGCATCACCTGGTATTGCCCGTACACTGACAGGTCGCCGAACGGCTCCTCCTGCACGTAGAGCAGGTCGCGAATGTGCTTCGCTAGGTCGGCGGGAGTCACCGTGGTCGAGTAGCGCTCGGCCGCGTACTTGCTCGACGCCATTTCTTGGTAGTCGCTTTCGTCGATCTCTTCACCCGGGAACGCCAAGGAAAAGACCTTGATGTCCGCCTTGGGATCGTTCTCGCGCATCGCGCACACCACGGAAGTGCTGTCGAGTCCCCCGCTCAGGCATGAGCCGACCGGGACGTCGGCCACCATGTGCGCTTTCACCGCGCCGAGGAAGAGACGCCCGAACTCGTCGGGCGTCATCTTGCCGTCCGACCTGACCTTCTTCTCGAGGTCGTAGTATGTCCAGAGGCTCAGCTTCCTCGACTGCAAGGAGAAGGTGGCGTTCTGACCGCGCATGAGTCGGCTTATTCCGTCAAAGAACGTCTCTGCGCCGTGGTCGTGAAGGCCGTGGTAGAGGTAGTCGAAGACCGCCTGGTCGTTGGGCTTTCGCGCGATGTCGTGCGCGAATAGAGCCTTGATCTCAGAGCTGAAGATGAGGTCACTGCCGTCGTAGTGCAGATAGAGAGGCTTGATTCCGAATCTGTCTCGGCTCAAGAATAGGGTCCTCTCGGCTACATCGAAGATTGCGAACGCCCACATCCCGTTGAATCTGTCCACGCAGCCCGTCCCCCATTCAAGATAGGCAGCTAGGATGACCTCGGTGTCGGACTGGGACGTGAAGCGGTATCCGAGTTCGGCGAGGTCGGTCCGAAGCTCGTCGTAGTTGTAGATCTCGCCGTTATAGGTGATCCACGCTTCCTTGCCGCCCCGCTCGTATCTCATTGGCATGTGACCCGACGGTGAGAGGTCGATTATCGCGAGCCGCCGACTCCCGAGGCTCACCCCGTCTTCCACATGGGTGCCGTGGTCGTCTGGACCCCTGTGCTCTATCAGGCGGTTCATCTCCTCGACCAGGGGGGCGTCGGCCCACGTGAATCCGTTGATCCCGCACAAGCCCCATCACCCCGGTGACGGGAGTCCTTCGACTCTGCGCGTCGTCAGGGATTCGACGGCCGACGGGAGCGCGCGGCGGGAGGTCACAAACAAGAATAAGCAGCCCTAAATTGTTGCGACGCCGATTCCCAGTTGTAGTAGCGGCCATACGCTTCCCTCGCCCTTGATGACATGTCGGCGAGGGCGTCGGGGTGGTTGACGGCCCACAGTAGCTTTTCGTAGATCTCCGAGGTGTTCGAGGAGGCGACCGCGAACCCGATTCCGTTTTCCTTCACGAGATTCCAGGCGGTGGTGTTCTCGAGCACCATCACTGGCGTGCCGCAGGCCATCGCCTCGAAGACCTTCCAGGGCAGCGCGATCCTCGCATTGGTGTCGGGCGACCTGTAGACGCCGAAGGAGACGTCGCCGGCTTTCAGGTACTCCAGCGCCTCCTTGTTCGGGAGCTGCGGGATGAGCCTGACGCGCCCGTTCAGGTTGTAGCTGGCGATCTTCCGTTCCAGCGCTGCGAACTCGTCCCCGCCGCCCACGATCACGAAGTTCGCGGGGATCGCCGATTCCTTGAACATCTTGGCCGCTTCGACGAGCTCGTCCAGGGCGTAGACGCCGCGCATAGCCCCGACGAAGGTGAAGACGAACCCCGTCAGCCCAAATCGGCCGCGCCAGTAGGCCTTGTCGCCGGACGGGAGGTCCGATGACTTCACGGTGTTGTAGAGAACGGTGACGGGGAAGCTCTTCGAGGAAGCGCGCCTCGTCAGCGTCGCGAAGTATCTCGCGAATGACGGAGACACCGTGACTACTGCGTCCGCATAGCGGACCAGCGTCCTCTCGAACAGGCCGGCGGCAGCCCCCACGATCGCGCCATACCACTCCGCGTAGACGGTGGGCGTCAGTTCGTGACAGTCATACACGAGCCGTACCTGGCCCGGCTTGATGAGCCTCAGGGCGACGCCGGCGATCAGCGTGTTGAAGTCGTTCGCATGGACGATGTACTCCTCCTTCATGTTCCTGATGCACCACGCGACGCAGTAGAATTGGAGCAGCACAGCCGAGAGGGCGTAGTTCAGCTTTGAGGAGCCCGAGCCCTTGTTCGAGGCGAACAAGTCGGAACCGCCCATCAGCCTCGGGCTCACGACGTCCACCCCGTTGACCGAGGCCTCCTTCTGCTCTCGCCCCCACCGGTCCCAGGAAAGCACCGTGACCTTGTGCCCTGCGCCCGTCAGAGTTTCAGCTTCGTTCTTGACCCTGGTATCGACGCTGTAGGGCTTCGCGAGGAGCATGACGACCGGCTTCCTTTCGTTTCTTGTCATGAATGGCTACTCTCCGGAACTTGAACGCCTCATGGTCGGCCCCGGCTACGAGACGGAAATCCCGCGCTCGGGGGAGAGTCGAACCGGGCGGACTGTCATGGGTTTCGCCTCAGTTCTAGCATTATCCTCTGCTCCGACCTCTTGGTCAGCAGCGACCCGAGGCCGACCGCGGCGCCCTCCGTCGCCACGAGGAAGAGCGTGACGCCTAAGAGCGCCCAGCCGGTGTGCCAGACGTCGAAAGCCAGCTTCTGATAGAGAGCCCAGGACAGGATGGCGACCGCCGGGATCGCGTTGAGCGAGATCAGTCCTCCGAAGAGGAGGAGGGGGTTGTAGTAGTAGGCCATCCAAAATAGGGTGGTCACTATCCTTCCCCCGTCTCGAGACCGGAGCTTCTGCATCCCCAGCCTCTCCCCGTAGCTTATGGGAACCTCGGTTATCCGGCCTACGGACGCGATCGCGCTAGCTATCTCGACCTCGATGTCGAATGAGGTTGAGGTGATGTGCACCTGTCGCATGGTGTCTGTCCTGAGCAGGTACATCCCTGAGAGGACGTCGGTAATCGGCTCTCCGAAGAGGAGCTTGAACGACTTGCTGATGAGCCAGTTGCCGAGCCTGTTGACGAACGGGATGTTCTGCCGTCCGCCCGTCCTGGCGCCTATCACTTCGTCATATTCGGCGGCGTGGGGAAGCAAACGAACTATGTCCGCGGCCTTGTAGGTGTCGTCACCGTCCATCACTAGCATGTAGGGGGTGGCGACCGCGTCGATGGCGGTGGCGAGCGCTCCCGCCTTCCCTGCGCCCCGCTGGCGCAGCACCAGTGCCCCCTTGGTCTGCGCTATCTCAGCAGTGCCGTCCTTGGAGTACCCGTCCACTACGAGGATGTGCTCGAACCCCTCGCTCTTCAGGTCGTCGAGTACCTTGCCTATCGCCTCGCGCTCGTTGAGAACAGGGACGACCACCGTCACCTGCTCGGGGGTGACGAAGCCATTCCTCTGTTGCAGCCGGAGGAACGCGTCCTTGGTCGAGTCCTCCTGCCGGCTCTCATATTCCTCGGAGCGTTCTTCCGCGGCGGTCGTTGCGGTCAGTTTTGGGGTCCCCCGTTAGAACGGACGGCCAGGCGCGGACCCCACGCTGCAGTTGCGGCGGTAAGGGTGGCTGGAATCCCGACTCGATCGCTTATTGGGAGCAGTGAATTTCCGATGCGGCTTGCAGTTTAGCAAATACACGAGACAATTCACGATATTTCGTGCAGAGGCGTTCCACCTATATATGATTTAGCGAAGTTACATCTATATCACTAGATGTATATTGCCTATGGGGCGTTTTCTTGGCAACCGGCGCGGCTAGGCTGGAGCACCCGTATTCGACAGATTGGGAAGGATTCGGGCGCCGGTTGGCTCTACATGATGGTAGATGCCTTAATTCTCGGCTGGACAAGGGTCGTCGGCGGGCGGGAGCGCAGTCTCGACTGTTGGAGCCCGAATATCCGCCAGGCATGCAGTGAAGGACGCGAGTAAGCCGGAAAGGGCATGCGCGCTAGGACGAAGGACGCAGCCCCGGCCCCAGCGGACAGGTTGTGGGTTCGTAGTTGAATAAGCCTGAATAAGCGCTCCGCGAAACCGAGCACAAGCGATTGACGAGTTGTCCGTGACCGAGATTGCCAAAAGGTCGACCAGAGGGAGCGTCGTCCTTTTCGCGGGGAACTTCGTCTCGACCGTCTTTCTCGCCGTCTCGTCGATCGTCATAGCGAGGCTGCTGGGGCCTGCTTCCTACGGCTCCTACACACTCGTCGTCCTCATACCCCAGATCATTCAGCTGTTTGTAGGCCTCGGGGTAGGCTCGGCGATAACTCGCTTTTCGGCCTACCACATCGCCAGGGGCGAGCCCGCGGCTGCGAAGAGGTTCTCGAACAACAGCATGATCTTCCTTATGCTGTTCGGGGTGGCGCTTTCGGCGGTCTGCTACGCCGGCTCGGGGTTCCTCTCGGCCGTCGTCCTACGCAGGGCGGAGCTTGCCCCTCTCGTGAGGTACGCCTCCATCGCGGTCCTCGCCCAGACGGCCCTTCAGGCCTCCATCTCTGGGCTCGTCGGGTGGAACTCCATGGGCACAGCGAGCTTTGCTTCGATATTGCAGGCCGGGGTGCGCCTGTGCATCGCTCCCGTCCTGGTCCTCTCGGGGTTTGGCGTCTTCGGGGCGCTGACTGGGTACACCGCCGGATACCTCGTTGCAGGAGGGGCCGCGGCCTTCGCGTTCTATGCGCTCAAGCTCCGGGGAGTCTCGGGAGGAGGTGGCGTGGGCGGCTTCTCCGAGGACGTGCGAGAGATGGTCTCCTACGGCCTTCCAATCTATGCGGGGGGCATTCTCATTGGCCTGGCGACCTACTACGTCACGATACTGATTGCGGCGATCGCGAGCGACGCGGTCGTGGGCTACTATCAGGCTGCCAGCAACATCACGGTCGCCTACACGCTGGCCCTGGGGGCGATAACGCTGGCGCTCTTCCCCGCCTTCTCGAGCCTGCACGGGACAGGCGCAGACACGAGTGCGGCGTTTCGGCACGCCACAAAGTACGTCGCGTACATGATGGCCCCGGTAATCCTGTTCCTCGTAGCAGGGTCGCACCTGATCTTGGAGATACTCTACGGGTCGCAGTTCTTGGCGGCGAATACCTACCTAGTGCTCTTGGCCCTGGCTGGCATCCCGCTGGTGGTCGGGTCCACGGTCGCGTCAGCGTTCTTCAACGGGATCGGGAAGACGAGGTTGTCACTGGCGGTGAGCGCGATAGGCGCGGGAGTCCTCTTCGTGGGAGCCCCGCTCCTCGGCAGCGCGCTCGACCTCGGCGTCGACGGACTGATCTACGCGCAGCTGGCCTCGAACGCGCTCGCTGCCGTCGCCAGCCTCTACTTCGCCTGGCGCTACCTGGAGGCGACGGTCGACTTGAGGTCAATAGGGGCCATATTTGGGGCGTCGGTCTTGGGCTACGCCGCGATGCTGCTCTTGTCCTACCTTGCCCTGCCTAGCCTGGTCGCGCTGGTGGCCGACGTCGTCGCCTTCCTCTTCGTCTACTTCACCGCCGCGCCGCTGCTCGGGGCCATCGGGTTGGCCGACGTCGAGATGCTCGGAGCGGCGTTCGAGGGGCTGGGAGTCCTCTCGGAGGCGCTGCGACCCGTGCTGAAGTACGAGCTTCTCTTGCTCAGGCGCCTAAGACCTGGTTGAGTTGACTCTCGGGCACCCTCTCTCGATTCGGCGCGTCCTGGAACAGGCCGCAAGGCAGGGTGGGGCGCTCGTCGCGGTGATGGCGGCCTGCAACGCCTTGTTCGTGCTTCTCGCGTTGTTCCCCTCACCCATCAGCGGGTCGGCGGCCTCCTCCTCGGCGCTCCCCGCCCAGGCCAGCCCGCTGCCGGCCGAATCATACGCCACCTACCAGTTGCTCTTGCACGTGGTCTCCGGGTTCGCGGCGGGGGCGGTCTCCCTCGACCCGGCGGTGGCGCTGGTCGGCGCGGGGGTGGGGCCTTCGATAGACCTTGACCACCTCGGGTTCTTCTCCGGCCTTCCCGTCGAGGCGAGGGTCGGCCACAGCCTCTTGATGGTGACCCTGATCGTCCTGCTCGACTCTCGCATGCACTTTTGGAGGAAGGGAACTCGCGACCTCGCGATTTTCGTCTCGTTGGAATACAGCCTCCACCTTGCTGTCGCCCCTCCAGGATTCCCGCTCCTCGGACCTATCAGCTCGACGGTGTACTACTTCCCGAGGGCATTTCCGGCCGCTCTGGCGGCCCTGTTGGCGGTGTGGTTCCTTTTCGACAGCAGGAGCTCGAAGAGGCGGGACCCTCTAGGCGCCCTCTGATTCGGACTCGGGCCGACCGGTCATAACCCGAGGGCGGGAGGGCGTCATCTCCACGCTTCTCGCATCTTCTCCAGTCGCTCCTTCACCTTGGGGTCCTGGAGGCCGACTATCTCAGCGGCGAGGATGCCCGCGTTCCTCGCGTTGTCGATGCCCACGCAGCCAACCGGTACCCCGGGGGGCATCTGGACTATGGAAAGGAGCGAGTCGAGCCCGTTCAGCTTCGCGTTCACCGGGACCCCGATGACCGGCCTGACGGTCGTCGAGGCGATCACGCCGGGCAGGTGAGCGGCGAGCCCCGCGATCGCTATGTAGACGTCGGCCTTTGAGCCCGAAAGGTATCTGTGCAGGCCCTCGGGGTTCCTGTGCGCCGACAGGAACTGGACCTCGTGCGAGACCCCGAGCTCCGTGAGGGCCTTCACTGCATCGTCGACGACCGGCTGGTCGCTCTTGCTTCCCGCGATTATTGCAACCCTGACGTTGTCTGCCATTCTCTCTGCCCACTCCCCGCCTTTCTCTGTTTTTGAATGCTTTCTTCTTCAGCTTCGCCTCTTGGAAGGCCTGACGACCCTCCTCTCGGTCACTATGACGTCGAGCGGGACGTCGTGCCTCGACGCGGGGATGTGAGCCAGGCGCTGCGACTCGAGCGCGAGCCCAACCTTTGTTATCGCCTTCGCCCCCGCGAGGGCGCGGTCGAAGTAGCCCGCTCCGTAGCCGAGGCGGTGCCCCTTCGAGTCCCATGCGACGAGCGGGACGAGGACGACGTCGGCCTGCGCGATGGAGACGGGGCGGATCCGCCCTGGCTTGGGCTCGAGTATCCGGAAGGCCCCCGGGGCGAGGTCGTCCTTGAAGGACTTGATCTCTGAGAAGCTGAGCGTCTTCGACGCCACGTCGGTCACTATCACGGCGACGCGCTTCCCTTCAGCGAGCGCCCTCTCTATGATCGGGCGGGTCTGGACCTCGTCCTCCTTTGCGCAGTATGAGATCAGCAGGGTCGCGCCCTTGTACTCTTTCGTGGACAGAAGGTTCGCCTCCACGCGGGAGCTGAGCGCCGCGAGCTCCTCGCGGTCGACTGACCTCCTCTTCCGGAGCGCCCCGGCCCTTAGCGCCTGCTTCCTCCCCCTAGCGGTGACCCCGCCTTCGGAGCCCCCCCGCAATCACTTCAGCACCCCAGCGTCCTTCAGCCCGCCCTGGAGCGCGGCGGCGATTAGCGTGTTCTCCATGAGCATGGCGATGGTCATGGGCCCGACGCCTCCGGGCACGGGGGTGATCATCGAGGCCTTCGCCGCGACCTCGTCGAACTCCGCGTCGCCGACGAGCTTCCCGTGAACCCTGTTCATCGCGACGTCTATCACCACGGCGCCGTCCTTGACCATGTCTCTGGTCAGCGTGAATCCGGGACGACGTCCCACGGCCGTGACCAGGACGTCCGCCTGTCGGGTCAACGAGAGGAAGTCGACGGACTTTGAGTGGCAGACGGTGACGGTCGCGTCCTCGGCCAGGAGAAGGTGCATCAGCGGCCTCCCCACGAGCGCGCTCCGGTTGATGACCACGCACCTCGACCCCGCGAGCAAGACTTTGTAGTGGCTCAGGAGCTCCATGATCCCCTTGGGCGTGCAAGGGACCAGGACTCCCCTGTTGTAGAAGAGGTGCCCCATGTTCACCGCCGTGAGCCCGTCGACGTCCTTCTCTGGCGCGATCAGATCGATCATCTGCCTGGCGTCGAGGTGAGAGGGGAGGGGGAGCTCGAGGATTATCCCGTTCACTGACCTGTCGGCGTTGAGCCGGCGTATGAGGAGCTCGAGGTCTCTGGCGGGGGATGTCCCAGGAAGGTGGAACCCCTCCACCCTGATGCCCAGCTCCTTTGCGGCCCGGTGCTTGCCCGCCACGTAGACCTTGGAGGGGGCGTCGTCGCCCACCAGGATGGTCGCGAGCTTCGGCTCTACTCCAGCGCCCTCCATCATCCGGGTCTCCTGCGATAGGCGTGCCTTGATCTCGGCCGCCAGGGCCTTCCCGTCCATTATGACCGCGGTCATTTCCCTCGTATCAACACCTTGCGGCCCTCAATCTTTAGCCTTCCCTCGACGAAGAGCCTCACCGCGATGGGGTAGATGAGGTGCTCCTGCCTTAGGATGCGCGCCGAGAGGGTCTCGGGCGTGTCCCCCTCCTCGACCTTCACCGCCCTCTGGAGGACGATGGGACCGGAGTCCACCTCGGGGACGACGAAGTGCACCGTGCACCCGGAGACCTTGACTTCGCGCTCCAGCGCCTGTTCCTGGGCCCTGAGCCCCGGGAACGACGGGAGGAGCGAGGGGTGGATGTTCAGGATCCTGCCCCCGAAGGCCTCGACGAACTCGGGCGAGAGGAGCCTCATGAACCCGGCCAGCAGCACGAGGCCATCCTTCGGCGTCACCCCCTTGTCCTTGAGGACGTCGAGGAGCCTCATGTCGTAGTCTAGCCTGCTGGCGGCCTCGGCTGGGTCGAGCCACACCGCGTCGACCCCGTGCCTCATGGCCGAGTCGAGCGCCTTCGCCTCGCGCTTGTCGCTGATGACGACGGCCACCCTCGCGCCCTTGATCCGCTTCCGCTCGATCGCTCGGATTATCGCGAGCATGTTGCTCCCCCTGCCCGAGACGAGGATGCCGATGTTGCAGGTGGGCAAGGGAGCTTCAGCCCTTCGTCTCTTTTTTCTGCTCGGGTATGCCCAGCTTGGAGTAGTCCCCGTTGATGCACGCGAAGCAGAGGCTGTCCTTCGGGAGGCCTATCGCCTCGGCCAGCCCGTCGATGTCGTTGTAGTGGAGCTCGTCGACCCCCAGGGACTTTGCGACCTTGGCGCTTATCACCTCGATGTCGGTCTCGTCGCGCGCGACCCTGTATGCGAGGAGCTCCTGCCTGCTTGGGAAGTCGACCCCCATGTAGCACGGGTGCATGATAGGCGGGAAGGTGATCGCCATCTTGACGCTCTTGGCCCCGGCCTCGCGGAGCGCGTTGACGATTATCTCGGAGCTCGTGCCCCGCACGACGCTGTCGTCGACCACGATGACGTCCCTATGCTGAATCGTCTCCTTTATCGGGATTATCCGCCTCACGACTTCCTCGCGCCCGCCCTGCTTGGGCTCGATGAAACTCCTCATGCTCCCCTTGCGCCGGTACCTGTCCTTCATGAGGCCCTCGTCCATCGGGATCCCGCTCTCCGTGGAGTAGCCGAGCGCGGCGGGGCGGGCCGAGTCCGGCACGGGGATGACGACCTTCCCCTTCATCTTCCTCCGGCGGGCTAGGATCTTCCCGACGTTCTTCCTCGCCTCGTAGACGTTGATGCCGTCGATGACGGACGCGGGATGGGCGAAGTAGGTGTACTCGAAGGAGCAGTGGGCCGGTGCGACTTTGGGAGCGAACCGGAACGCCTCGAAGCCCTTCTTTGGGCTGCCCAGCCGGATCATCTCGCCCGGCGCGACGTCGCGGATGAACTGGGCCCCCACGGCGGTCAGGGCGCAGCTCTCGGAGGCGGCGACATAGGTCCCCGACCTTTCGATGAGACCCAGGCAGAGAGGCCTGTAGCCCCTCGGGTCCCGAGCCGCGAAGACCTCGCCCTGCTTGTTGAGTATCGTGAACGAGTAGGCTCCCTTCACCTCCTTGGCGAGGCGCTCGAACGCCCAGAACCAGTCGTTCTCGTCCTTGAGGATCTGGAGAAGCCTGTGCCCGACCACCTTGGTGTCGGTGGAGCAGTCGGCGCTTCCGCGGGACGCGAGGACGGTCTTCTGAAGGTCCCCGGTGTTGACGATGGTCCCGTTGTGGGCGATGCTGAACTCGGTCCCGAACTGGATAGGCTGCGCGTTCCCGAGGTTGGAGCGGCCCTTGGTCGAGTACCTGATGTGCCCGATGCCTGAGCCGCCCTTGTACCCGGCGAGCTCCCGGGCGAAGTTGATCCAGTTGAAGGCCAGCCCCATCCGCTTGAAGACGGGCTTCCCGTGGATGGCTATCCCCCAAGACTCTTGGCCCCTGTGCTGTAGGGCTTCCAGCCCCTTAAGCACCTTGGGGACGACGTCGGTGCCCTTGCTCGAGTACGCCCCGAAGACTCCGCACTTTTCCCTGGCGCCCATCTAGTCCATCAGCTCCGGGATCGCGCCTTCCCACTTTGACCTCATCGAGGAGACGCCGACGGTTGCGACTGGTGAGCGTCCTGCAGAGAGGGAGAGGGACGAGCCTCCCACCTTCCCCACGACGGCGTGAGGCACGCGAGCGTCCCTGAGGGATGAGGTGATGGCAGCGGCGTCGCGGCCCGAGACGACGAACCGCCCGTGGGACTCGGAGAAGGCGGTCTCCAGGGTCCGGCGGCAGGTGCTGGGGGCGAGCGAGAGGTCGACCTTCGCGCCGAGGGCGCCGGAGATTGCCATCTCGGCCAAAGCGACCCCGAGGCCACCGCTAGAGCAGTCGTGGACCGCGTCAACTAGGCCCTTCTGGATGAGATGCAGGACGGCCTGGCAGGTCTTCAGGTCTTGCCCGGCGTCGACTCGTGGGGATTGCGAAGGGAGGCTGACGCTCTTGGGGAACCTTGAGGAGAGCTCGGAGCCCGCCATCTCCAGCATCGTTTCGCCGACCACCACGACCGAGTCTCCCTCGCGCTTGAACCCCATCGTCCTAATATTCGCCTCTGCGGACACGAGGCCCACCACGAGGGCGATGGGGCTCGGCTTTATCGCGCGGCCCGTGGCGGAGTCTTCGTTGTAGAAGCTGACCTTCCCTCCCACGACGGGGAGGCCGAAGGCCTTGCAATAGTCGGCCATCCCCCTCAGGTTCTCCCGAAAGGCCCAGTAGACCCCCGGGTCGGAGGGGTCGCCGGATTGGAGGTGGTCCACAAGGGCGATGGGCTCCGCTCCTACGGCGACGACGTTCCTGCAGGCCTCGGCGACGCAGCCCGCGGCCCCCGCGTACGGGTCGAGCGCGGCGTGTCTGCTGTTCCCGTCGCCCTTTATCGCGAGGAAGCGCCCGTTGGGGAGCCTCAGCACCGCGGCATCGGCCTGGCCTGGCTTGACCACGGTCCTAACGCCCACCTCGTGGTCATACTGCTGGTAGACCCACCTCTTGCTCGCGATGTTCGGGGAAGAGAGGAGGGCGAGCAGCGCGTCGTCGAGGCTGGGCTCGTCTCGGCGGGCCGCGGGCCGAGGGGCGACGCGAGGCGACGCCGGCTTACTGTAAGGCCAGTCGATGAGAGGCGCGTCCGTTACCAGGGAGGCTGGTAGGTCCGCGACCACCCGTCCGTCCCACCTGAGCACGAGCTTGGGGGTGGACGTGACCTTTCCTATGACGGAGTGGGGCACCCCGTACTTCTCGAGGACGGAGATCACTCCCTTCCCGCCGTCCGTGCCCGGCGGGAGGACGAGGAGCATCCTCTCCTGGGACTCTGATATCATTATCTCGGTGGGCGACATGTCGTCTTCGCGGAGCCTTACCCGCTTCAGCTCCACGTCGACGCCCGTCCCTCCCTTGGAGGCGACCTCGGAGAGCGCCGTCGAGAGGCCCCCTCCTCCGAGGTCCTTCATCCCGCGGACGTCTCCGCGGTTCGCGATTATCTCGAGGATGGAGTCGAGGAGAAGCTTCTTCATGAAGGGGTCGGGGACCTGGACCGATGAGCGCTCGCTCGCGGCGTCCTCCTTGAGATTCTTCGAGGCGAAGGTCGCGCCCTTGATCCCGTCCCTCCCCGTGCTCCCCCCAATGAGGACAAGGACGTCCCCGGGAGCCTTCGCCTCGCCGAGGATGAGGTCTTCCTTCCTTCCGAGGCCCACGCACGCGACGTCCACGAGGCAGTTCCTCTCGAAGGAGTCGTCGAACTCTATCTCCCCCGCGACGGTCGGGACGCCAACGCAGTTCCCATAGTCGGCGATCCCCCTCACCACGTTCTTGAGGAGCCACCTCGAGTGGCCGCTCTTCTCGATGAGCCCGAAGCGCAGGATGTCCACGAGCGCGATGGGCCTGCTCGCCACGGACAGGATGTCCCTAAGGACCCCGCCAATGCCCGTGGAGGCGCCCCCGTAGGGGTCGACCGCGGAGGGGTGGTTGTGGCTCTCGATGTGCAGCGTCACCACGTACCCATCCCCGACGTCAACTACCCCCGCGTCGTATCCCGGACCGAGGACGACACGCTTGCCCGTGGTCGGGAAGAGCTTGAGGAGGCCCCGAGAGGACTTGTAGCTGCTGTGCTCTGACCACTCGGCGTCGATTATCGACCACTCGGTCTCGTTGGGCTCGCGCCCGAGCGACTTCCTGACGAAGGCGATCTCCTGGGCCGTCAGGCCCAGGCCCAACTGCTCCGCATTCAAGCCCGCCTTCCTCCGGACTTTACCAAGATGGACGAAAGGACCACCGCGCCGTCGGGGTGGCCTAGCGGGCTGAGGAGCGCCTCGACGGCCCTCTCCGGGTGGGGCATAAGGCCCACGACGTTCCCCGCCTTGTTGCAGACCCCCGCGATGTTGTGCAGCGTCCCGGTGGGGTTGCTGGAGAGCGTGGGCCTTCCGGAGGCGTCACAGTACCTGAAGGCGACGAGCCCGTCCCTCTCGAGCTGCGCGAGCTCGGCGTGGGGGAGAAAGAACCTGCCTTCGCCGTGCGCGATGGGCATGCTGAGGACCTGGCCTTCGCGGAGCCCTGAGGTGAACGGCGTGCGCGTGTTCTCGACGCGGACGTGCGTCCACTTGCACACAAACTTCAGCGTGGAGTTGCGGAGTAGCGCCCCCGGGAGGAGACCGCTCTCGACCAGGATCTGAAAGCCGTTGCAGACCCCGAGCACGGGAAGGCCGCGGTCCGCGAGCCGCTTGACCGTCGCCATGGCTGGCGAGTTCGCGGCTATCGCCCCCGCCCTGAGGCGGTCCGCGAAGGCGAACCCGCCCGGGAGGATCACGGCGCCGTAGTCCTCCCTCCCCAGGCTGACGTCCTCGTGCCAGACGAGGTCGGGTTCGACCCCCTTGATCATCCTGAGAGCGGCCATCATGTCGAGGTCGCAGTTGCTGCCCGGGAACCTGATGACGGCGACCCTCACTGGCCCGGGACCCTCCCGATGGACACTTCGCACGAATGCGCCGCCGGGTTAAATATACGCAGCTCGTTGCACATCTTCTCGACGAGCTTCCTCGCTGAAGCGGGGTCGGGCGCGACGACCTTGACGCGGAGGTACTTGCCGGCGCGGATAGACTCAACCTGCTTGAAGCCAGACTTGGCGACGAGGTCGTGGAGTATGGTCTCACCCTCTGGCTCCCTCACACCCGGCTTGTTGGAGATGACCACGCTCACCTCGAACGTGCGACCTTTAGTCGTAAATAACGCCAATTTTTCGCGTCTATTTAAATCGGATTTGAGCCGTTCGTGCTAATCCGCTCTCGCACCGATACGGCGAAATAGCCAAGCCGGCGGGAAGGCGGGGTCAGAGGAGAGCGGGTGAAGCGAGTGCCGAAGACGGTCGACGACGTCCAGGTCAAGGCCGCGATACTCAGCGTGGCGGACAAGTCGGGGCTGGTAGATTTTGCGAAAGGGCTTCGCTCGTTCAAGGTCTCGCTCCTGGCCACGGGTGGGACCTACACCGCGCTCAAGGACGCGGGGGTCGAGGTCAAGAGCCTCGGCGAGGCGATGGGCCTCTCGGAGGCGCTCGACGGGCGGGTGAAGACGCTCCACTCGAACCTCTTCGCCGCCATACTCGCCAAGAGGGGGGACGCGGGGCACATGCGCGAGCTCAAGTCCATGGGCGTCTCCCCCATCGACATGGTGGTGTGCAACTTCTACCCCTTCGAGAAGGTGGCGAGGGACCCCGCCGCGACCGACGAGACGGTCGTAGAGAACATCGACATAGGCGGGCCTTCGATGGTCAGGGCGTCGACCAAGAACCACGCGTACGTCACCGTGGTCCCGGCGCCCAGGTTCTATGCGCAGGTGCTTGACGAGCTCGGCGGGAGGGGCGGGATGGTCGGTCTCGAGCTCAGGAGGTCGTTGGCCGTGGAGGCCTTCGCGATAACCTCTTCCTACGATGCGGCGATCTACAACGAGCTGAGGAGGAGGTTCGCGCCGGGGGAGGTCTTCCCCGGCAGGTTCGTGCTGTCCGCCTCAAAGCACCAGGACGCGAGGTACGGGGAGAACCCCGACCAGAAGGCCGCGATATACTCCATCGATGGGGCCAAGAGCATGACTGCCTGGAAGCAGCTCTCGGGCGAGCCCCTCTCTTTCAACAACTACCTTGACATCGGGAGCGCCTACGACATCCTGGAGGGTTTCGAAGGCGTCCTCGCGGCGGCGACCGTGAAGCACGGGCAGATCAGCGGGTTCGCGTTCGCGCCGACTATCGCGGGGGCATACGCCCTTGCGCACGCGTGCGACCCCGAGGCGGACTTTGGGGGGACGGTCGTCGTGAACCGCGAGGTGGACGAAGCCGCGGCGCTGCTCATAGGCAAGAACGAGGGCGTGAAGGACGACTCGGTCTACACGGAGATCCTGATCGCCCCCGGCTACGAGCCGGCGGCGCGGCAGATACTCGCGGCGAAACAGAAGAAGAAGATCCGGATGATAGAGGCGGTCGGGAGGCCGGAATACGGGTACGACATCAAGGAGCTCGAGGGGGCGCTGCTCCTTCAGGAAGCGGCTGACTACCGGAAGAAGCTGGACAGGGGCAAGCTCACCTTCCCCACCAAGGCCAAGCCGGACGAGGGGACGGTCCTAAAGTTGCTGGCGGCGTGGGAGGTGGTGAGGCGAGTGCAGTCGAACGGCATAGTCGTTGCGGACGGTCGCGCCTCCAAAGGAGGGGCTCTCCAGGAGTTCTGGACGCTCGGCGTGGCCAGCTTCAGGAAAAGGAGCGGGGCGGTGAAGATCGCGCTCGACAACGCGGGAGCCAGGGCGAAAGGGACGGTCTGCGCCTCTGACGGCTTCTTCCCGTTCCGCGACAACGTCGACCTCTTGGGCAAGGCGGGCGTTGTCGCCGTCATCCAACCTGGTGGCTCCATCAGCGACGACGAGGTGGTCAGGGCCGCCGACGAGTACGGGATCGCGATGGCCATGACGCACACGAGGGCGTTCAAGCACTAGAGTTCGTCGGTATGTCTTAAATCCCCGGGACCCGACCCCGGAAAAGAAGGATTTGACTCGTCGCAGCGAGGCCGTGAGAATTTTGAGCCTACTCGCGCTCGCCCTTGCCTTGTCGCTGGCCATCGCCCCCGCGTATGCGACGACCTACACGATGACGCTCCAGACCGACGCATCCTCCTATTCCGGCCTCCAGCCGATCTTGATAACCGGCGCGATATCGCCGGTCCCCGGTGCGAACACCGCCGTCATAATCACGGTTAAGAACCAAGCCGGGACGGTGGCTGACATCACCGAAGTGATCCCCAGCACGGTCAACGGCAGCTTCAGCTACACTTCCCACCCCGGAGGGAACGCGGCCTGGAACAGCGGTACCTTCACCGTCAACGCCACTTGGGGGGGCAACGGTGCAATCGCTTCGAGCGTCGTGACGTTCGCGTACTCCCCGAATGCGAACTCGACCTCGTCTTCCAGCACGAGCTCCAGCTCAAGCACGAGC
>JAPCJO010000004.1:0-2822 GCA_027886905.1 Nitrososphaerota archaeon | reverse complement strand
AGCACGAGCTCCAGCTCAAGCACGAGCACGAGCTCAAGCTCGAGCGCCAGCAGCTCGAGCACCATTAGTAGTTCTGCAAGCAGCTCGAGCGCGACGAGCACGACTCCGGCTCCGGAGTTCCCCTCGAGCGCGCTCGCTATCGTCGCCCTCGTCGGGGTGGCCGCCGTCGCGCTCTTCTCGAAGAGAGCCCCGCTCGGTCGTTCCGGAAGAGTCGGTCGCTGACGCCTTGCGCAAACGCGGTGAAGACTGATTAAATAGCGCGCATAGTCGGGCGACCCCTACGGCGATTTCACAATGAAACCAGACCAGCTAATGCGGATGTCGGCGACCGACCTCCTCTCGGAAGCCGAGATATTCCCGTCGAGCGGGGCAGTGTCGAAGGTAATCGGCTATCTCAAGGAGTCGAAGCTCACGGAGGCTTTCGTCGACGACGGCGATGCCACGACCTGCATCGTCTCTGTAAACGACCTACTCAACGTGACCACTCTGGAGACGAAGGTATCATCTTTGATGCACCAGGTACCTCGCCTCGGCCCGAACAACACCGTCAGCGACGCGGCGACGTTGATGCGAGAGTACAGGACCCGCTCCCTGCCGATCTATCGCGACAGGAAGCTCGTCGGGCAGATCACGTCGCCGTCCATAGTCGCCAAGCTCCTCGACTCCGACGCCCCCGGGAAAATCTCGTCGATAATGACGCCGACACCCGTCTGCATGGACGTATCGGACAGCGTATCCAAGGCGAGGGAGACCATGCTCAGGAAGAAGGTCAACCAGCTGCCGGTGACGAAGAAGGGCGCGCTATACGGAATCGTCACCGCAGACGAGATTGTCTTCAACCTCATGCCGAAGCCTGACAAAGACGTGAAAGGGGCCACGGGGACTGGAAGATACGGCGAGGCGCTCGGAATCTACGCAAGAAAAGACGTGCTCACGAACGAGATAACAGAGTCGCTTCGCGAAGTGTACCAGAACATGTCCAAGAGCGGATCGAACTACTCGGTGATAGTGGGCACGGACGAGATCCAGGGGATAGTCACCTACCGCGACTACCTGACGGTGCTGTCAAAGAAGGCCGCCAGTTCGATACCCATGTACATCGTCGGGCTCCCGGACGACCCCTTCGAGGCGGAGACCGCGAGGACAAAGTTCCTCGGCGCCGTCGAGCTGCTTCGCAGGAGCGTCCCTGACATCTCGGAGGCGAGGGCCGTCATCAAGATGGGCGAGACAAAGTCGCCGAAGAAGAAGTACGAGGTGAAGGTCTTCCTCGTCCATCCGAGGGACCATTACTCGTACTCCGTGCGCTCGTACGAGCTCGCGGACGCGTTCGACGAGGTCAACAACTGGGTCAAGGAGCTCGTACAGCGCTCGAGGCCGAGGAAGCAGAGGACGCCAAACGCCCGCTCCTATCCGGAAGACTTCCGCCCCGAGACCGCGCCCGGCTAGGCTTGCCGTCGAGCGGGCCGCCAAGGCCCGAAGATGGGCGACTGCCCCCGAGGCGCACTACGGAAATACGAGATGAGCGATGGCGAGAGCGGGCAAGCCAAGTGTCTCGCACGTCGGTCAAGGCAGGAAAGAAGGCCAGATCCCTCCTCTCGGTTTCAGACCTCTCGGCGCAAGACCTGGCGGGCATGCTCGACCGGATGAAGTCTCTAAAGCCGGCGATAAAGAGGCGCGACACGCTCTCCGACCTTCGAGGGATTGTGGTGGGGATGCTCTTCGAGAAACCCTCCACGAGGACCAGGACGAGCTTCGAGGTCGCTACGGTCAGGCTGGGGGGGTTCCCCGTCTACCTCGCGTCGGAGGAGCTCCAGACGAGTCGCGGAGAGCCCATCAAGGACACGGCGAGGATACTCGGGAGCTATCTCGATGTGATCGTGGGGAGGGTGTACTCGCACGAGACCCTGACCGCGATGGCAGCCTTCTCCGGAGTGCCGGTCCTTAACGGCCTCAGCGACCTGGAGCACCCCACTCAGGTGATCTCTGACCTTTTCACGATCAGCGAGACCAAGGGGAGGCTGAAGGGCATGACCCTGGCTTTCATCGGCGATGGTGACAACGTCTGCAACTCGCTCCTCCTCGGGGCGTCCCTTGTGGGGATGAACGTGGTGGCGGCCTGCCCCTCTGGGTATACCCCCAACCCCGACGTCCTGCGCCGGGCTGAGGAGAACGCCAAGAGGTCAGGGTCCACGGTCAGGGTGGTGGACGACCCCAAGGAGGCGGCGGTGGACTCGGACGTGCTCTACACAGACGTCTGGGTGAGCATGGGCGAGGAGAAGGAGGCGAGCAGGCGCATGCGCGCCTTCCGCGGGTTCCAGATCAACTCGGAGATGCTGAAGCTCGCCTCGAAGGACGCGGTGGTGATGCACTGCCTCCCGGCGCACCGCGGGCTGGAGATCACCGACGACGTGATCGAGGGGAAGCAGTCCGTGGTCTGGAGACAGGCCGAGAACAAACTCTATGGGGCAGCAGTGGCGCTGGACTTCGTAACCGGCTGAGCGTCACTCTTCGCCGACGCCGCGAGTTCGAACGGCGTAGCCGAGGCCGCCGAGAAAGCATATCTATCGTCGGGGGGCGCGGTGACCTCGTCAATTGAAAATCAGAGACGCCCTTCCGCAGGTCTTCAACCGGGCGTACCCCGTCCTTGACCCGAAGATGCCCATGCTGCCTGCCGTCTCGATGCTGCGCTTCCAGCAGATTGACGGGCTGCCGCTCATCATCGACGTGACCGCTGCGAGGCCCAGGGCACTCCACGGCTACTCGCTGCTGAAGAGGCTGCTCGCCCTCAGCCAGGGAGGGTTCTGGAAGTTCATCGAGAGGCC
>JAPCJO010000021.1 GCA_027886905.1 Nitrososphaerota archaeon | reverse complement strand
TGTACTCCTCGATGAGGACCTGGTGCGCCATGCTGAGGTTGAGCCCCCTCTGGACTATCTCGTCGAGCTCCCTCTCGTTCCTGGCGACCCCTCCGCCCCGCCCGCCGAGCGTGTAGGCGACCCTCATGATCACGGGGTAGCCTATCTCCCTGACGACCTCGTGCGCCTCATCCAGCGAGTAGGCGGGCTTGCTCTTCGGACAGGCTATCCCTATCTCCAGCATCGTGTCCTTGAAGAGCTGGCGGTCCTCGGTGATCTCGATCCCGTGGATCTGCGTCCCCAGCACCTTCACGCCGTACTTGGAGAGGACCTCCATCCTCGAGAGCCCCACCCCGCAGTTGAGGGCGGTCTGCCCCCCGAACCCCAGGAGGATAGCGTCCGGCCTCTCCTTCTCTATGACGTCCGTGACGAACTCGGGATTGACCGGGAGGAAGTGGATCTTGTCCGCCATCTTCTCGTCGGTCTGGATGGTCGCGATGTTGGGGTTGACGAGGATCGAGCGGATCCCCTCCTCCCTCAGGGCCTTGAGGCATTGGCTACCGGAGTAGTCGAATTAGCGGCCGCCTTTTCAGCGGCTTTCGCCTGCTTCTCCGATCTTTATTGCCCCGCTTCCCAGGACCAGCGCACTCTTCACGCCTTCATGTTTCGAACTCTCTCACCTACCACGCTCTTCTTCTGAGCCAGGATCATCTCGGCGAACCTGTCGAAGACGAACTCAGTGTCATAAGGCCCCGGCGCCGCCTCGGGGTGGAACTGGACGGCGATGGCCGGCTTGCTGCCGTGTACAAGGCCCTCGACGCTCTTGTCGTCCCCGTTGATGAACCAGGGCTTCAGGTCCGTCTTGGAGAGGCTCTTCGGGTCGACCGCGTAGCCGTGGTTCTGGCTGGTCACGTAGCCCCTCCCTGAGACCAGGTCCACGACGGGCTTGTTCTGCCCCCGGTGACCGTACTTGAGCTTGTAAGTCTCTCCTCCCTGGGACATCCCGAGGACCTGCTCGCCGAGACAGATCCCTAGCACCGGGACTTCCGAGTCCACGAGCTTCGCCGTAGTCTTGACGGTCTCGACGCAGAGCCGCGGGTCCCCCGGCCCATTGCTGACTATCACCCCCGCCGGGTCGTGCTTCATGACCTCGGCGTACGGCGAGTCGAACGGCATCCTCACGACCGAGTAGCCTCTCCCCAACATGTTCCTGATGATGCTCTCCTTGACGCCGCAATCGATCACCACAACCCTGTCCTCGGCGACGCCGTAGGTCTCCGCCTTCTTCACGGAGACCCGTTTCACAAAGTCGACGGAGTCGTACCTGGCGGACTTCTCCAAAAGCCTCTTGAGCTCCCTCCTGTTCGCCACCTGAGGCCCGTTGGCCAGCGCGCACATCATCACGCCGCGCTCCCTTATCGTCGAGACGAGCGCGCGCGTGTCCACGCCCTCGATCCCCGGGATGCCCTGGTCCGCCATCCATCGCGACAGGGTCTGCACCGACGCCCAGTGGCTCGGCTTCTGGCAGCTCTCCTGGACTACCAGCCCGGTCACCTTGATCCCGCCGGACTCGAAGTACCTGGGGAGGCCGAAGACGTCCTTCTCCTCGCCGCTCGGCACGCCGTAATTGCCGATCAGCGGGTAGGTGAAGCAGAGGACCTGGCCCGCGTAGGACGGGTCGGTCATGGACTCCGGGTATCCGACCATCCCCGTGTTGAAGACCAGCTCGCCGACGACGGTGGCCTCGGCGCCGAAACCCTTCCCCAGGAAGAGCGTCCCGTCCTCCAGAAGCAGGACAGCGGGGCTGCCACCTTCGGGCTTTTCCATCACGTCTCTTAAAGAAAAAAAGTTCCGCCTGTTCCTTTTTTAAACTCTTTGACCAGATTCAGGGCATGAATCGAAAATCATGGCCGATTACCCGATTCACGCTCGCCCGCTGGTCTCGATCCTCTTCCTCTCCTCAGAGATGAGGTCTGTGAGCGCGGTGAACGCCTTCCCGACCTCCTTCATCTTCACGACGATGATCGTGTCGGTGTGGCAGCTCACGGTGTCCTCGATGTTGACGTGCCTCCTCGCGATCTGGTTGTAGAAGTTGATGAGGCACCCCGGGGTGTTTGTGATCTCAATCGGGCTCTGGACGATGATGGCCGCGTAGTCGTCGCCCTCCTCCAGCACCGCAGCCTCCCCCAGCTTGCCTCGGACCTTCTTGTGCAGCTTCTGGTCGAAGATGAGTGTGATGTTGGATATGCTCTCGGAGACGTGGAGGAAATCCTGCTGATGGCTGGCTATGAGGGAGCTCACCGCCTCGAGTGTCTTCCGGGTCTTCTCCACGGAGATCTTCGAGACGTTGGTCCTGACGTTCACCACGCTGTCCGCTATTATCGCCCTTATCTCGGCCGAGGCCGGGGAGTACGTCCCCTTCAGGCGCTTCAGCGAAGTGATGATGCTCTCGATGTTCACGTCCTTTCCCAACCTGTCCTTGATCCTGGGCTGCAGCATCCTCGAGATCGCGCTGACGTTCGCGTAGTCCCTCGCCAGCGCGTCCTGGACGGAGAGGTCGTAACTGATTTCGTCCCTGACCGCGGCGATTATGGCGCCCGGAGTGACCGATTTCGTGTCAAGAGCCACCTGATTTGGGACGTTGCTGGCCAAAATCTATAAAAGGATTTCACGGCGGGTCAGAAAAATCGTAATTGAAGCAGAAGATAGTGTTGGCCTACTCCGGGGGCCTAGACACTTCCGTCTCGATAAAGTGGCTCCAGGAGAAGTTCCACGCGGACGTGGTCACGCTCACGCTCAACCTCGGGCAGCGCGAGGACTTTCGCGAGATCGAGGAGAGGGCCTACGCGACCGGGGCGGTCAAGCACTACCAGATGGACGCCCGCGAGGAGTTCGTGACCGGATTCGTCCAACCGTCGATAAAGGCCAACGGGATGTATCAGGGAAGATACCCACTCGCCACCGCGCTTGGCCGGCCCCTCATAGCGACCAAGCTGGTCGAGGTGGCGGAGAGCGAGGGCGCATACGCCGTCGCCCACGGGTGCACGGGGAAGGGCAACGACCAGGTGAGGATGGACGTCAGCGTGCGCTCGCTCAACCCTAGCATCAAGGTCATCGCCCCCGTCAGGGAGTGGAACATGACGCGGGACGTTGAGATCGAGTATGCGAAGAAGCACGGGATAAACATCAAGCCGAAAAAATCGATCTTCAGCACCGACCAGAACCTCTGGGGGCGCTCGATCGAGAGCGGGCCGCTGGAAGACCCGGATACCGAGCCTCCGGCCGAGGCCTTCGAGTGGGTCTCCCCAGTCGACTCGGCGCCGGACGCGCCTGGCTACCTGGAGGTAGGCTTCGACGGAGGGATCCCGGTGTCGTTGGAGGGGCGCGCGCTCGACAAGGTCGAGCTCATACGGCGGGTCAACGAGTTCGCAGGGAAGCACGCCTTTGGGATAGTAGACCTCATCGAGGACCGCCTGGTCGGGATAAAGTCCCGGGAGGTGTACGAGTGCCCCGGGGCCCTCGCGATAATCGAGGCGCACAGGGACTTGGAGCAGCTCGTCCTCACCAGGAACGAGCTCGCCTTCAAGGCCTCGGTCGAGCGCGAGTGGTCGTGGCTCGTCTACTCCGGGCTGTGGATGGAGCCCCTTCGCTTCGCCCTCGACAGCTTCATCGAGACCACCCAGCGGAGGGCAACCGGGAAGGTCAAGCTCAAGTTCCACAAGGGCGGGATGAGGGTGGTCGGGAGGTCGTCGCCGAACTCGCTCTACCGGTTGAAGCTCTCGACCTACTCCAAGGAGTCGACCTTCGACCAGAACTCTGCCGTGGGCTTCATCGAGCTCTGGGGTCTTCAATCTCGCACAGCCGCCAACGCCATAGCGCCGCCGACGAGGGGCGGCAAGGGGAGGACGCAACGTGAACAACATACTGAGAGGAAGCCGAGTCAAGCGCTCAAGTAAGAAGGCCAACGACTTCACCTCCTCGGTCAGCTTCGATGGCCCGCTGAGCCGGCACGTGGTGAAGGTCAACGAGGCGCACATGCTCTCACTCATCGCCTCTGGAGAGGTGGGAAAGGAGCAGGGGGCGGCCTGCCTCCGGTTCCTCGACAGGCTCCCGGGCCACATGAAGGTCGACCCCTCGACCGAGGACGTCCACCACTGGCTGGAGCAGAACGCGGTGGCCTCCATCGGGATGGACACAGCGGGCTACCTGAACCTCGGAAAGAGCCGGAACGACCAGGTCGCGGCCGCCCTGCGCATGGAGGACAGGGAGCGCGTGTTGGAGGTCCTGCACGAGGCGGAGGGCCTTCAACGCTCCCTGCTGCGCGTCATGGCCAGCTACGGAGACCTCCCCATTCCGGGATACACGCACCTGCAGCGCGCCCAGCCCACGACCGTCTTCCACCACATGCAGTCGCACTTCGAGGCGTTGGGCGAGGACGTCGAGCGCTTCACGCAGCTCTACGGTCGCGTGAACCTCTCTCCCATGGGCGCCGCCGCCTTCGCGGGGACGTCCGTGAGGATAGACAGGGCTTCTGTGGCGTCCTGGCTCGGCTTCGACGGCCTGGTCAACAACTCGATGTTCGCCGTCTCCTCGCGGAGCTTCGTGCTTGAGACGCTCTCCGTCCTGGAGATCCTCATGGTAGACCTGAGCCGTATTGCCGAGGAGCTCATCCTCTGGAGCTCCACCGAGTTCGGGTTCGTCGAGCTGGGCGACGAGTACTCTGCCACCAGCAGCATAATGCCGCAAAAGAAGAACCCGGTCGTCGCCGAGACCGTCCGGGCGAAGTGCGGGTCCGTCATCGGCGAGGCGACCGCGGCGTTCGCGATAGCGAAGGCCCTCCCGAACGCGTACAACCTGGACCTACAGGAGATAACGCCCCACCTCTGGCGGGCACTCGACGACGCGACGTCCTCGGTCTCCCTCATGGCGGGGATGCTCGCCTCAGCCAGATTCGACGCGGAGAGGCTAAAAAAGGCAGTGAATGAGGACATGTCGACCGCGACAGAGCTGGCCAACGAGCTGGTCCGCGCTCACGGGCTCCCGTTCCGCCAGGCCCACCAGGTGGTCGGAGAGCTGGTCCGGGTGGCCATCGAGGAAGACGTCAGCCTAGAGAAGGCGGCGGAAGAGTCGCTAAGCCAGGTCGCGAAGAAAGTCACGGGCCACACGATAAAGATTGATAAAGCGCGTCTTCGAGCGGTGCTTGATGCACTCAAAACCCTGAGGCTTATCGGAAGTGCCGGCGGAGCGAACCCGAAATTCGCGAAGCGGCAGATCGTGCAGAACAAGAAACAGATAGAAATACTTAGCAATTGGCTCGAAGGGAAAGAGAACAAACTCAATGAATCCACGAACGGTCTTCGGCACGCGGTGCGCTCGTATCTGAAACCAGAGGTGAGAAGCTAGCTGAAGACAAAGTGTGAGGAGTGCGACGCAGACATCAACGTCCCCGACGACGCCATAGTCGGTGAGATAGTAAAGTGCAAGGAGTGCGGCTCCGACTACGAGGTGGAGTCGATTTCAAAGGGCAACGTCAAGCTCAAGCCGGCCGAGGTCGCCGAGGAAGACTGGGGCGAATAGACGGAATGAAGCTCGCAATCACCTTCGACAGGCTCCGCCTAGAGGAGAAGGAGCTGCAGAAGGAGGCCGAGAAGGCCGGGTGCAAGTCGGAGCTAATCGACGTGAGGAAGCTCTCGTTCGACGTCACCGGCAAGAAGCTCAGCAACGACTTCGGCGACGTCGTCCTCCAGAGGTGCATCAGCTACTACCGCTCCATCTTCCTTGCCCGGATTCTCGAGAACTTCGGGGTCCACGTGATCAACTCGACCAAGGTCTCTGAGGCGTGCGGGAACAAGTTGGTCACCTCGATGCTCCTCGCCAAGGCCGGCGTCCCGACCCCGAAGACCTACGTGGCCCTCGATGCCGAGTCCGTCTTCGAGACAGCCGAGAAGGTGGGCTACCCGGTGGTGATCAAGCCCTTCACGGGGAGCTGGGGGCGGATGGTCGACATCGCGAAGGAGCCGCAGACCCTGGGGACTATAGTCGAGTACCGGGAGTCGATGCAGAGCCCAGTGGAGCACATGTACTACATCCAAGAGTTCGTCAAGAGACCGCCCCGGGACATCAGGCTCATCGTGGCCGGGGACGAGGTTATCGCCTCCGTCTACAGGAACGCCCCAAAGGGGGAGTGGCGGACAAACGTGGCTAGGGGAGGCACCACGACCACCTTCAAGCTCAACAAAGAGATAGAGGACATCACCCTCAAGGCTGCGAAGGCGGTGGGCGGCGGCATCCTGGGCGTCGACGCCATGGAGACGAAAGACCACGGCTACACCATCCACGAGGTCAACAACACCGTGGAGTTCAAGGGGGCGCAGGCGTCCACAGAGCACAGGATAGCCAAGAAGATAGTCGACTACGTGATACGGGAGGCGAAGAGATAGTGGTCCGGGTAGGGGTGCTTGGGGCGTCGGGGTACGCGGGAGGGGAGTTGCTGAGGCTCCTCCTGGAGCACGGCAAGGTTGAGCTCGCCTTCGCGAGCTCGAGAAGATACGCCGGCGAGTACCTCTTTCGGGTGCACCCCAACCTGAGGGGCGTCACGGACATGCAGTTCGTCGGAAACGACCTCTCGAAGATCTCGGGAGGGGCAGACCTGATCTTCACCGCGCTCCCGCACGGGGAGTCGATGAAGTTCCTTCCCCAGCTCATCAAGACCGGGGTGAAGGTGGTCGACCTGAGCGCGGACTTCCGGCTGAAGAACCCGGCCGACTACGAGACCTGGTACGGGTTCAAGCACCCGGCCCCTGAGATGCTCGAGAAGTTCGTCTACGCCGTCCCCGAACTGAACAAGGACGAAATCAAGGGTGCAAGCCTGTCAGCCTCGCCGGGTTGCATGGCGATAACGTCGATACTCGCCCTCGCACCCCTCTTCAAGCAGAGGGAGGTCAAGATAGACAAGGACCACGTAGTCGTCGACGCCAAGATAGCCTCGTCGGGCTCCGGGGGCAAGCCCTCCCTCGCGACGCACTTCTCCGAGAGGTACGGGGTCGTGCGGCCCTACAAGCCCGTGGGCCACAGGCACAGCGGCGAGATAGAGCAGGTGATGAGCGGCCTCTCAGGCGCGAAGGTCACGGTCTCCATGTCCGCCCACGCGATAAACATGGTCCGGGGTATACTCTCGACGTGTCACGTCTTCTATGAGGGGGACGTCCAGAACTCGAACGTCTGGAAGATGTACCGCTCGCTATACAACGGCCAGCCGTTCATCCGTATGGTCAAGGACAAGCAGGGGCCCTTCAGGCTGCCCGACCCCAAGGTCGTCATCGGGTCGAACTTCTGCGACGTCGGATTCGAGATAGACGAAAGGGGGCATCGCATAGTCGCGATCGGCGCCATCGACAACCTGCTGAAGGGGGCTGCGGGCAACGCCGTCCAGGTCATGAACCTGATGCTGGGGTTCGACGAGAAGCAGGGCATCGCGGCGGCCCCGCTCCACCCGGTGTAGCGAGCCATGAGAACCGTCGTGAAGCTCGGGGGAGACATAGTCAAAGGGGAGATCCCGCCCGACTTCATGGCCGACTTGAAGAAGCTCGTCCAGACCAACCAGGTGGTCCTCGTCCACGGCGGAGGAGACGTCGTCACCGAGATCGCGACCAAGCTGGGGAAGGAGCAGCGCTTCGTGGTCTCTCCGGACGGGATGAAGAGCAGGTACACCGACAGGGCGACGATAGAGATATTCACCATGGTCATGTGCGGCCTCATCGCGAAGAAGCTCGTGGAGCTTCTCGAGCGGGGCGGGATAGCCGCGGTGTCGCTCTCGGGCCTCGACGGCGGCGTCCTCCGCGCGACGCGCAAGAAGAAGCTCCTCATAGTCGACGAGCGGGGGCGCAAGGTGGCGATCGATGGCGGCTACACCGGGAAGATGCAGTCGGCGGGCGGTCCCGTCGTCGACGCCCTCCTCGAGCGCGGGGTCGTCCCCGTGATATCCCCAGTGGCGATGGGAGATGAGGCGGAGCCGCTCAACGTCGACTCCGACAGGGCGGCGGCCTATATGGCGATCGGAGTCCACGCGGACTCGGTCATCTTCCTGACCGACGTCAAGGGCTTCCTCATGGACGGCAAGGTCGTCGAGAAGATGACCACCGAGGAGGCGCGCGCACTCCTCCCCAAGACGGGGTTCGGGATGCAGAAGAAGATACTCGCGGGCGTCGAGGCCGTCGAGGCTGGGGTCGGCGAGGCCATCATCGCCTCGGGGTTCGGCCCGGAGCCCCTCTCGAACGCCCTCGCACACAACGGCTGCACGGTGATGTCGAGGGCATAGTGGTAGAAAATTGGTCACAAAGAAGAAGCTGGACATAATCGCTACGGAGGACGCGCACGGCCCACACACCTACCAGAAGTTTCCCGTCGCCATAGTCCGGGGCAAGGGGGCCCTAGTCTGGGACGACAAGGGCCGCGAGTACGTCGACTGCATGGGAGGGTACGGGGTGGCCATAGTGGGCCACTCTAACGACAAGGTGGTCGCCGCCATAACGCGCCAGGCCGAGACCCTCATCACCTGCCACGGCTCGCTCTACAACGACGCGCGGGCCGAGTTCCTCGAGACCCTGACGTCGTGCTCGCCCAAAGGCCTCGACGCGGCTTTTCTCTCCAACAGCGGGGCGGAGGCGGTCGAGGTCGCGATAAAGCTCGGGAGGAAGGTCTCGGGGAAGAAGGGCCTCGTCGCCATGAAGGGCGCCTACCACGGGAAGACCGCTGGGGCTCTCTCCGCCACCTGGAGCAAGAGATACCGGGAGCCCTTCGAGCCGCTCCTCCAGGGCGTGAAGCACGTGGAGAACGGCGACTTGGACGCCCTCGAGCGGGAGATTGACGCGGACATCGGGGCGGTAATAGTCGAGCCCATCCAGGGCGAGGGAGGCATCGTCCTCCCCCCGAAGGGCTTTCTCCGCGGGGTCCGGGAGATTTGCGATAAGAAGGGAGTCCTGCTGATAGCCGACGAGATTCAGACCGGGCTGGGACGGACGGGGAAGCTCTGGGCCATGGAGAACTGGGGCGTAGTCCCGGACATCATGACGGTCGCGAAGGGGCTCGCAGGCGGCGTCCCAATCGGCGCCACGGTGACGCGTGCCGAGATCCTCAACTCGCTGAAGAAGGGCGAGGCCACCAGCACCTTCGGGGGGAACCCCCTCGCGTGTGCCGCGGGGACGGCCACGCTCAGGTACATCCTCGACAACGACCTTCCTTCCCAGGCCAAGAAGAAGGGGAAGCTATTCTTGGACAAGCTTACGGCGATGGGCAAGGAGCACCAGCTCACGAGGGAGGCGCGGGGCCTCGGGCTGATGCTTGCCTTCGAGCTCAGGGTCGACATACAGGAGCTCCTCAACGACGCCATGTCCGCCGGGGCGATCTTCACCTACTCCGGGCGGACGATAGTCCGGCTGCTGCCTCCCCTCGTCATAACCGAACGCCAGATCGACAGGTCAGTCCGGATACTCGGGGACGCCATCGCCGCGGAGGAGGCAAGGAGGGCGCGTGGCGAGGCCGGTGCCAGCGCCGTTGGATAAGACCGACGAGCAGATACTCCAGGTGCTCCGACAGGACTCCAGGGCCGCCTTCGTCGAAATCGCCGCGAAGGTCGGCCTCTCCGAGGCGGCCGTCAGGAGGAGGGTCTCCAACCTTGTGAGGGAGGGGACCATCAAGAGGTTCACGATCGACGTCGATGAGCCCCAGACCGCCACGAGCGCGATCACCTACGTCTCGGTCAGCCCCTCGGCACCCACCGCCGACGTGAGCAAGAAGCTGCGGTCGGTGAAGGGGGTGGAGACCATCTACGAGACCACCGGCGCCTTCGACATCGCGGCGATCATAAAGGGCGCGAGCATATCAGAGGTCAACAAGTCGGTCGAGGAGATCAGGCGGCTCGAAGGGGTCCTGAAGACCGAGACGACGATAATCCTGCGGACCATCCGCTGAATCGACGGCGTAGCCCGCCACGGTGTCGCTCAAGGCCCCGCGGGGCTGGCGAGATTGCAGCAGGAATGGCTGACACATCAGAACTTCACCGGTTTTTCATGCGCGTATTGGCAAACGCTTTTGTGCTTACAGCTTCGGAGGGTGCATGATGAAGCTATTCGCCCGCGTGTTCTTGGTTCCCATCTGTGCGCTTCTGCTCGTCTTTTCGTCCTCGTCCTTGGCTTTCGCGTCACCTGCCGGCGCGGTCCAGACTCCCATGAACGTCCAACAGTTCATCCCCAACCGGAACCCGGTCCCAGACATCGGGCTCTACACATGCAACTCGACGACCCCGTGCCCGATGGGCGTAGCCGACTACGGGGTGAACGGCAACTCGAACTACAACTACAAGGCGGTGTCCTTCACGTCCTGGGCGAACTTCACCAGCCTCGATATCAAGAACGGGGGGCAAATCACGATTCAACAGAACCTCGTCGACTACGGGGTGAACGAGGGGAACAACGCAGGCGAGTACTGGCCGCAAGACGTCCCCTACCTCACGCAGACGGGGACGGGAGCATTCACTGTCCAGGAACTGGACAACATCTGGAACTTCTCGTCCACCACAGCGCAGATGGGAGGGACGATCTACCCCAACCTCGACGGCAAGTGCTCCCAGGACGGAGGGCAGCCGACGTTCTACTACTGCGAAGGGAAGCAGTCGCTAAGCACGACCCTGCCGATGGAAATCAAGATGGTGACGGTCACCGGAAAGGTCCCTGTCGGCCAGGCCCACGCAGGTGCCAGCTACGTCCAGTTTGGCATATGGGTCTACCACTCGGGGACCTTGGTCGGAGGGCAGAACTTCGACAAGGTCGCGTTCTCTGGGACTGCCGCGAGCGCTCCGAAGATCCACGTAGGAGGAAAGAACCCGTTCGGCCTCTACAACGACGCCGAGACGGTGCTCTGCGGCCCCGGAGGAGGACGCAGTCACCACATTGTCTCGATCAGCGGGCAGATATCCGAAGCCTACCAGGCCCACAAGTCCAGCGCGCTCACCCTGGTGACCCACGCCTGGTCGGCGGGCACCGACACGGCGGAGACGGTCTCCGGCGTCGTGATGTCCAGCACCACATCCGGGACTGGAATCGCCAGCAGCGGGACCGACAACAACGTGCAGCTCTGGTAAGGGCCTGCCCAACCGGTCTGTGGTAGGCGACCAGGACTCCGTTTCGCTCGCGGCTATCTGACGAGCCCGTAGGAAACAAGGTCGCCAGCGGCGGCGCGGGGGTCACTCCGGTCGGCACGGTGGACTTCTCGACCGGCTCCTCCGGTGCCTTCAGCCCCGCGAGCTGCACACTTTCATCGGGTCGTGTTCCGTTACCTACACGCCGAACCCTCGGGTCGGAGAGGACGTAGACTCTCACCGCCACCTACGGCGGGGATTCGGTCCACACCGGTAGCGCCAACGTCTACGACCTCCACGCGACGGCCCACTCCACTCCCACGTCCCTGAGCCGCTCGCCGCAGAAGGTCCCTGTGGGCGCCCCGACAACCTGGACCGTCTCGGTCGCCGACACGACCTCGGGGTGACGCTCATGCCAGCCGGCTCAGTGAGCTTCACAAGCAGCATGGCCGCCACCTTCTCCCCGTCGGCGATCTGCAGCCCTCGGGCAGCGGAGCCATCGCGACTTGCCGCGTCAAGTTCACTCCGGGCCAGACTGGCACAGCCAAGGTGGTAGCAAAGTACGCGGGGGACACCGACCACTCTGCGAGCAGCGGCTCCCAATCCTTCAAGGTCGTGCGAGCCTCTCAACCAAAAAGACGGGTCGGGCAAACCTCTTGGGCTCCGAGTGTCTAGGTCAGCCTTGCGTTGCGGATTTGTTGGCGACTAAATTCGCGTGCATAATTATATATAATTAAGTCTTAATTACCTGTAATTAAAGATACTCGTGCGATGAATGCCTCGACCACCGCCGCGATCGGGTCTGGCGTGAAACCACTCGCCCCCCACGGCCTTTCACTCGAAATCGAGGCTATCCTAGAAGAGAACGAAACCATAGCGAGAAGAATCTCTCTATGCCTCTGCCACCTGGACTAGAACGGGACACGCCCCGGGCGCGTCGCGGAGGCGAGCCCACCCTCTTTCAAATCAGCTGCCGCTGTATGAACCCCCAAACATCCAAATCTGGTGGGCGGTGAGGGAACGAGCCTTTGCGAGACTCCCAGTCGTACAACTCCTTGATGCGATCCAGCGCCTCGCCTTCCGTTCCGAGCACCTCGAAGGACTCTTCCTCGCCGTACTCCGAGCAGACAAAGCTCTTGCCGTCGAAATAGATGGATGTCCCGCCTTCGTGGTGAGCTGTGCGGAACGACCCCCCATTCCGGAGCGCGGTCAAGATCTCCTGCTTGAGGGCTACGACGGGCGCCGGGTCCTCCTTCTCACTCGCTCGTCGCGCTTCCTCGTCCACCGCATCGCGAGCCCGTCTGTCGTACAGCTCCCGGGAAGCCGCATCCAGGACGCCGAGGGTCGGAGCGGTCTGCAAACCGCGGATAGAATACCCGAAAGACCCGTCTGCGTAGCCGCGGAATTCGGCCTCGGTGTACCAAGCCCGGGGGACCCACGCGTCCACGCGGAGCGAGTACCAGTTCCCCTCCGGGAGAGCCGCCTCGAAGCGGAGTTGAACCTCGCGACCGATAACTGGCGGAGTGTCATAGCCTGAATAGGTCAGCTGCCCTGTCTGTGTCGTGTCGCGCGCCAGAAGAAGGCGTAGAGTCCTCTCCATCGCAAACTTCGCCTCGAACGGATGGCTGGCGCTCCAGAAATATGTCGAGAAGTCTTGGGTCCAGTTCTCTGACTTGTCCTTGGTGGGTTTGGCTGCCATGCTGTGAACCTGCCCGGCTATCTTGCTCGCTTTCTCGGTCTGGCGCCTCCTTATCAGTCCTCGCCCGCTGTTCGGACCTACTCGCTATCGCAAGTTCTGAACACGGTCCTTTCCCCGGCTCCGATGAAATTCTGACCGTCAAAGACGGGCTTGCCTCTGGGGAGTTCAGAGCGAGAGGCCGCTTACAATTCAAGCTGCGCTCTAAACAATCGTTAAATATTGTCGGCCGTCGACCGGTGAAAGGATTCGAGGGTGAGCCACTGACGAACTGCGAAGAATGCGACGCGCCGCTGTCGATTCCCAACGACGCAATCCAGGGCGAGATAGTGAGCTGCAAGGACTGCGGCGCATCCTACGAGGTCAAGAAGGACGAGGCGTCCGGGCTCGTCACGCTGAAACCAGCAGAGAAAGAGCAAGAGGACTGGGGCGAATAGGGCCACGGCCTCGTTTGCCCTGCTATACGACGTGATCAGGTGGGAAGAGAAGGCCATCGCGCAGGCCGCGGAGAAGAGGGGAGTCAAGGCGACACTCGTCGACCTGAAGGAGATGGAGATCAGCCTCACTGGAGCCGGCGCCAACCCAAAGGTCGCAGAGAAGATAGTCCTCCAGAGGTGCGTCAGCCACTACAGGAACCTCTACTCGACCGCGGCCCTCGAGGCGGCCGGCCACACCGTGGTGAACTCCCTTCGGACCGCTTGGAACTCGAGCGACAAGCTGCTTTGCACCCTCGCGCTGAAGCGGGCGGGCGTCCCGACCCCCGAGACCCACGTAGCGTTCACCGAGGAGGGGGCGATGCGCGCCCTCGGGGAGCTCGGCTACCCGGCGGTGCTGAAGCCCGCCGTAGGAAGCTGGGGCCGGCTCGCCGCCCTCCTCAAGGACGAGGACTTCGCGAGGGCGATAATCGAGGACAGGGAGTACATGCACCCGAGCTACCAGGTCTACTACCTCCAGGAGTACGTGAAGAGGCCTCCGCGCGACATCAGGACGTTCGTCATCGGCGACAGGACCGTGGCGGCCATCTATCGCACCTCGGCGGGCGACTGGAGGACGAACACCGCGAGGGGGGGCAAGGCGGAGCCGTGCAAGGTCACCAAGGAGATCGACGACATCTCGGTCAAGGCAGCAAAGGCGGTGGAGGGTCGCTTCGTGGGGGTGGACCTCATGGAATCAAAGGACGGGCTGGTCTGCCACGAGGTCAACAACACGACGGAGTTCAAGAACAGCGTCCCAGCCACGGGCATCGACATCCCGGGGCTCGCCGTCGACTACCTCGCCTCGCTCGACAGGCGATGACGTGATCGCGCTGACTCTCAGACTCGCGGAGATGGCGGCGTGAGGAACAAGAGCGACCCGGCGGTCGAGCTCCTCCTGGAGACGCTCAAGACCTACTCCGTCTCCACGAAAGAAGAGAAGCTCTCCAAGCTGCTCAGAGAGCAGCTGCGCCAGAGGGGCTTCAAGAACGTGAGGACTGACAAGGCGGGCAACGCGATAGGCGAGGTCGGGAGCGGGCACCCCCACGTCCTCCTCTGCGGCCACATGGACACGGTGCCCGGCTTCCTCAAGGTCAGGGTGGAGGGCGAACGGGTCTATGGGCGGGGCGCCGCCGACGCCAAGTCGCCCATGTGCGCGATGATCTCGGCAGCCGGAGCCCTCGCGTCCGCCCCCGAGGCCATGAAGGTGACGATGGCCTGCGTCACGAGGGAGGAGGGGGACAGCCTCGGGGTCGAGACGCTCATCGAGTCCGGCGGGGACTATGACTATGCGGTCTTCGGAGAGCCCGCGGGCGCGGCGAGGATCACCGTCGGGTACCGCGGGAGGACGGCCGCGAAGGTGACGGTAGCGACCCACGGGGGGCACGCGTCGTCTTCGTGGGCCCACCCGAGCGCCGTCGACCAGTCGCTGGCCATCATGTCGCTGATCAAGGACTACGAGAGGAAGTACACGGTCGAGGGGAACCACTTCAGGTCCCTGAGCGCTTCGCTGACCCTCATCAGGGGAGGCTCGTACTCGAACGTGGTCCCGAAGAGCTGCCAGATGACCTTCGACGTCCGCATCCCCCCCGGGATGAAGTCGGCGAGGGTGAAGGAGGACCTCGCAGCCGTGGTCGAAGGCTACGCCACGATGAACGGGGGTGTCGACGCGCGGGTGGAGTTCGAGGGGTACACGGAGCCCTACGACGCGCCTCTCGACTCGGTCGTGGTGAGGGCGTTCCAGCGCTCCATCCTGAAGACCCTGAGCACGCGCCCCGTGCTGACGAACAAGACGGGGACCGGCGACATGAACACGATGGCGGAGAGGATGGGCATCCCCTGCCTGACCTACGGCCCCGCGGACTCGAACCTCGGGCACACGGAGATGGAGTTCGTCGACATCCCGGACTACCTCGGCTCGATCAGGGTAATCTCGGGGGCGCTCCAGGAGATCAAGACGCTCCACGGCCGAGGCGACTGAGCCTCAGCTCTCGACCCTGTACTTCACTCTGGACTTGCCGAGCGCCGATATGAGCGTCTTGGTGTGCTCTGCGTTCTGAGTCTCCAGGTCGAAGATGACCTCCGCCTTGCCTATCGGGACGCCCTCCCCCACCCTGTCGTGCTCGATGCTGATCACGTGGGCCCTCGACTGGGCTATCACCTCGATGATGTCCTTGAGGGCGCCGGGCTTGTCCGAGATCAAGATCCTGACCCTGAGCAGCCTGTGCTGCTTCTCCAGGACCTTCGTCACTATCTGATCGAGGAGGTACATGTCGATGTTCCCACCGCTCACGACAGTGCCGCACTTCTCGCCCCTCGCCTTCACCAGCCCCGCCATGCAGGCCGCGACGCTCGCGGCCCCCGCGGGCTCGGCGACCACCTTCATCCTCTCGAGCATGAAGAAGATCGCGCTCGCGATGTCGGCGTCCGAGACCAGGACGATATCGTCCACGTACTTCCTGATGAGCTTGTAGGTGAGCTTCCCGGGCTGCTTCACCGCGATGCCGTCCGCGATGGTCTCCTGGGTCTTGTAGGGCACCATCTTGGCAGTCTTGAACGCCATGTACATGCTCGGGAAGGCCTCGGACTGGACCCCCACCAGCTTGATCGAGGGCTTGATGCTCTTGGCAGCGACGGCGACCCCCGAGGTTAGCCCGCCCCCTCCTATCGCGACCACGATGGTCTGCAGCTCCGGAGCCGCCTCCATCATCTCGAGCCCCACGGTCCCCTGCCCCGCGACGACCATCGGGTCGTCGAAGGCGTGGATGAGCGTCGCGTCCTCCTTCCGGGTGATCTCCCGCGCCTTTTCGAGCGCCTCCTCGAAGTTCGCACCGTGAAGGAGCACCCTCGCCCCGTACCCCTTCGTCGCGTCTATCTTGGCGGGTGAGGCGCTCTCAGGCATCACGATCGTCGACTTTACTCCCAGGATGGTCGCGGCGTTTGCCACGCCCTGGGCGTGGTTGCCCGCCGAGGCGGCCACGACCCCCCTCTTCCTCTCCGAGTCGGAGAGCGAGTGGATTTTGTAGTATGCCCCGCGCATCTTGAAAGACCCCGCCCTCTGGAAGTTCTCCATCTTCAGGTAGAGGTCTATGCCCGTCTCCTCGCTGAGCGTCCTGGAGCGGTCGAGGGGCGTCACGCGGATGACTCCCTTGAGGACCGACGCCGCCCGCTCGATCTCCTCCAGAGTGACCTCTTGGCCCTCCACTCTATCTCACCACTGCCGCCTTACCGACCTTCTCGATCCAGGCGAACGGGTCTCCGAGGTTCCAGGCTTCGTCGCCGTAGCGCGTCGCAAGGAGCTCGTCCGCCAGCGCCCGCTCTTGCTCGTCGGGGAGCCCGGTCTCTATCGCCAATCTCGTCTCGTCGGCGAGAGTGCGGACGAAGGTGTGAATAAACAAATCTACGTCCAGGGGCGCGTTGGCGGTCCTCACGTCGCGGCTCCTCGTATACCTCCTTTCGAGCGCCTCTGGCGACGGGGTCGTGAGGGCCTTCACCCTCGGTAAGTCCGCCCCCACGAGGAGGGTACCGTGGCAGAGGAACCCTCTCCTCGAGACGTAGGCCGCCATCCCGGATATCTTGCCCTCCTCGGTGAGTATCCTGTTGGGCGGGTCGAGCCAGGCCTCCACGCCCGACGCCGCAAGTGCGGAGAGGACAGGACCCGAAGCCCTCCTGAATATCGCGTGGGGGCTCGACTCGTACCTGACCTGCCCCGAGGCCAGGCCCTTCGCGACGAAGAGCGACCAGTTCAGGTTCCCCGGTCCGTTGTAGACGGTCCCGCCCGCCGTGAAGCGCCTCACAATGGGTATCTCGTGGGCCCTGCAGTAACCGACGTCCGTCTCGAACCCAGCAAGCTGGGCCCGCCCTATTATGACGGACTCCGCGTTCTCCCAGACCCTCACTACGAACCCCTCGTTCTTGAGGAACAGCGCCTCCTCGAGGGCGAGGTTGGCGGCGGGCTCCCGCTCGGGGGTGCCCGCGGTCCGAGGGAGGATCGCCCTCCCCGTGTCGCCGTCTCTCTCGCCCAAGGTCGTCAAGACTCGTCCTCACGCCGCCGCCGTGAAAAGCGTATTGGCCGGACGCACGTTCTTAAGCGCCAGATTCCGCCGCGGCCTGTTGGCAACCAAGGGTCGGCGGCATTCGGACTACCGGTTCCTCTCTAACATAGCCCTCGCCGACATCGCCTTCGTCGCGAGGGGCGACTCCCTCCAGTCGCTATTCGAGTCGGCCGCGAGGGCCCTCACCGAGGTCATGGTGGACAGGAGGACCGTGGTCGGGCGCGTCACCAGGAGGATCGATGTGAGGTCCCCGACCGTGGACAGGCTGCTCTACGACTTTCTGACGGAACTCATAGTCGTCAAGGACGTCGACTCCCTCCTCTTCAAGGACTTCAAGGTCTCGATCGCCCCCGGGCGCGGGGAGCGGAGGCTCGCCTGCGAGATGCGCGGAGAGGAGATCGATAGGGACAGGCACGCGCTGAGGAACGACGTGAAGGCGGTCACCATGCACATGTTCGGCGTGAAGAAGGCGGGAGGGAAGGCCGGCAGGTGGGAGGCGACGGTCGTCCTCGACATCTGAGCGGAGAAGGCTTAAGACCAATCGCCGGCCGCCGCGTGGCGAGACGCTCCCTGCAAGATGACAGAGGTCAAGAACGCCAAGCAAATCTCAGACGTCGTCTGGGAGATACCCCCGTCATACAAGGCCGGGATGAACGTCCCCGCCCGCATCTACGCGACCAAGAAGCTCATCGAGGAGATGGACAGCGGGGTCTTCGAGCAGGTTACGAACGTCGCGATGCTCCCTGGGATTGTGAAGTACTCTTACGCCATGGCGGACGCGCACTGGGGGTACGGCTTCCCCATAGGCGGGGTGGCCGCGTTCGACCTGGAGAAGGGCGTCATCTCGCCCGGAGGGATCGGTTTTGACATCAACTGCGGCATGAGGCTGGTCAGGACGAACCTTCGCCTCTCCGAGGTGAAGCCGAAGATCAAGGAGCTGGTGGACCTCCTCTTCCGCCTGGTGCCCACCGGCGTGGGCGTCAAGGGCACGGTGAGGATGAACCAGTCCCAGTTCGAGGACGTCATGAGGTGGGGAGTGAAGTGGTGCGCCGAGAACGACTACGGCTGGGAGGACGACGTCTCGAAGGTCGAGGAGGGCGGTTTCATCAAGGGCGCGGACCCCTCCAAGGTCAGCCAGCAGGCCTCGAGCAGGGGGATCAGCCAGCTCGGCACCCTCGGCTCGGGCAACCACTACTGCGAGGTGCAGGTGGTCGACCCGGCGCGCTTCTTTGACGCGAAGATGGGGAAGCAGTTCGGGCTCGTGCACGACGACCAGGTCGTGGTCATGGTGCACTGCGGGAGCAGGGGTTTCGGCCATCAGGTCGCCTCCGACTATCTCAGGGTCTTCGACTCCGCGATGAAGAGGTACAGCATCACGGTCAGGGACAGGGAGCTGGCGTGCGCGCCCTTCTCGTCCAACGAGGGCGCCGACTACTACGGCGCGATGGTGTGCGCCGCCAACATGGCCTTCGCGAACAGGCAGGTCATAGTCCACAGGATCCGCGAGGCGTTCAAGCAGGTGTTCCGCAAGGACCCGGAAGCGCTCGACATGCACATAATCTACGACGTCTGCCACAACATAGCGAAGGTCGAGAGGCACAAGGTCGAGGGAGGGTCGAGGGACGTTCTGGTCCACAGGAAGGGCGCCACCAGAAGCTTCGGCCCGGGGCACCCCGACATCCCTCCCGCCTACAGGGCCCTGGGCCAGCCCGTGATAATAGGGGGCTCGATGGAGACCGGCTCCTACCTCCTCTTGGGGACGGAGAAGGCTATGGAGGAGACGTTCGGCTCGACCGCGCACGGCTCGGGGAGGACCATGTCCAGGACCGCCGCGAAGAAGCAGGTGAGCGGGAGGGACCTCCAGCAGAGGATGGAGAAGAACGGCATCTACGTCAAGGCCGCCACCTGGGAGGGGCTGGCGGAGGAGGCCGGGATGGCCTACAAGGACATCTCGGAGGTGGTGGAGACGATGCACCAGGCGGGCATCTCGCTCAAGGTGGCCGCGCTGAGGCCGATAGGCAACATCAAGGGCTGAGCGTCAGCCTATGTAGCCCGGCCTGCCCTCTTTCTCTGGGCCCCTGACCTCTTCGGCGTTCTGCTCGGTCATCCTCTGCACCTGGCTGAAGACCTGCTGGGCCTCCTTCGCCCGCTCCTCGATGGAGGCAAGGTCGATCTTGAGGCCGAGTATCCGCGACAGCGACTCGAGCACCGAGTGGGACGCGGCGGGGTCGAGCAGGTACCCCGCGGTCTCCCCGAGCAGGGACGCCCCTTCCATCCCGTGCAGCTTCGCCATCCCGACGATGACGCCGTTCATCCCGCTGATCCCTCCCTCCTTCATGATCTGGACGCCGTTCTGGGAGAGTCGGGGCAGGAGCTCGGAAGAGGTGGCAGTCCCAAAGACC
This sequence comes from Nitrososphaerota archaeon, assembly GCA_027886905.1. Classification (GTDB taxonomy): domain Archaea; phylum Thermoproteota; class Nitrososphaeria; order Nitrososphaerales; family Gagatemarchaeaceae; genus Gagatemarchaeum. Next base: position 5,562 of record JAPCJO010000021.1, on the reverse strand, counting down.
CGCCGCTCCCTCACGAAGCTCCCGGTGACGTAAGCCGCAAGTGAGAAGACCAGCTTCGCGTGCAGATTCTTCGCCTCCCTGAGGACGGCGTCGGCCAGCTCGTACTCCCCTTCCGAGGTCGAGGGCTGGGCGTCTGCGGTGAAGACGAGGAGATCGTTCTCCTGACCCGTCCGCGCGTGGTAGAGCTCGCCCCTGAGCTTCACCGCCACCCCCTCCTCGCTGATGTTGACGTGCGGCGGGAACGAAGTGGAGTTGAACTCGGCGATCTTCTTAGCATTGAAGGCCGTCACGAGGTAGTCGGCCGCCAGCTTCCCCACGTACCCGCTTCCCGGGAGGCCACACACCAAGACCGGCTTCACTGGGGAGGCAGAGGAGAGCTGCCTTACCTGAATCTCAGGGAGGGGCTGCGTCTCGGCCAAACTCAGTCCAGCTCCAACTTCGCTCAGCCCTCTTCCATGTCCATCTTCAGCTTGTCCTTGAGGTCCACGAACTTGCCCTTGTCCTGGATCTTGATCGTCGTCTTGAGGCTGAACCTGAGCCCGAGGTTCCTGAAGAGCTGGTAGAGTTCTCCCCCCGATATCTTCTCCCTCATCCCGTTCTGCTTCAAGAGCCGCGCCAGCTGGGCGACCACCATCTCTGTCTGGCGAGGGTATGCCTGGTAGGCGGTCTGGAGCACCTCGTCTCCCCTGTCGTAGAGCACTCCCAGGAGGACGTCCCTGTCGCTCTTCGCCGGCTTCGCGGGCGCCGCGGAGGCCGAAAGCGCTGATGCAATGGATGCCCTCTCAGCGCGCCTCTTCAGCTCCGCTAGCTTGCGGGCATTGATCATGTTCAGCTCCGCGTCTTCGTCCAAGGATGGAACGACGACCGCTTCTAGGCCTAAATACTTTGTTACCCAGCAAGGCCGTGGACGCTCTTTCACTCCTGCCTGGCGCGCGGCAAGACAATTTATTGCAACAATTGTTTTCCCAGCGTCAAGTATTCGCTTGACGGGATTTTTCAAAGTGACTAGTTGGAACTTGACTTGATGAGACGCCCAAATGTCAAGACGACTTTTGACGTTGCGTCAAGTGGGCACTAGTCAAACGAGGGCTTTTATGCGCTGGAAGCGCACCATCTCACGTTCAATTTCCGTCTCCGCCTGCAACTGCCCTGTTGTGTTCTCCTATCCTCCTCCCTGCATCAATTCCTGTCTCCCAAGCCTAGCCTGGCGCCATGAATTTATTTCGTTGTCCTGATTTCGCCCCATCTAGTTCTCTTTCAGTCTCCTGATCTTTCGCTTTCTTCCTCTCTTCCCCTTCCCTTCTTCGTTTCTGTAGTTTCCCGTCCGCTGTCAGTCACCTACGTTCTTCTCCGTTCCTCATTTCCCGTCTTATCCCCGTTACCCGTTACCCCGTTACCCCGTTACGATGGCCGGTGTTACCTCGTCCATGACTGCGACTCACAAGTTGGGAATACGAGCCTCAGATATTGCACTGTCTCCGGTCCCTCCTGTCGAACCCTCGATTTCTTCGGTTCGCCTCGACACCGGATTCCTTTCCGCAGTGGCGCCTATTACCCCCTCTGAAGTCTTCGAAGGATTGCCGACAGCAGAAGACTCCCCGAAGCTCACCTGGCCACCTACCAAAGAAGACCTGCAACGCCTCTATGTCGAGCAAAAACTCTCCGCCTCGAAGATAGCGAAGATCTACGGCCGAAACACGAACAACCCTAGATCAGGCGCATTTCTCATCCTCTACTATCTGAAGAAGCACGGATTTCAGCGGCGCGACAGGGTTGCGGAGCTGGCCAAGGAGACAGAGAGAATGGTCGCGACCTGGAAAGAGAAGCACCCCAAACGGGAAAACCCGAACATGGAGGAAGAGATGAGCGCGGTTCTTGAACTCTCCTGAAATGAGGGCCTAAGCATCGAGCATCTCGACGAGGAGACGAAGGGACGAGTTCGGGCCGTGATGGAGCATCTCTACCACACTCAAGGAGCCTCGATGACGGATATCGCGGACTTGATTGGAAATAAGACGAGCGGCTACGTGTCGTGGTTGTTCGGGCAACTTGGGATTCAGGCGAAGCCATTCGAGCAGGCCCGGCTCCAAGGCATAATCGATAAAGTGAGAATCCACGAACGCAAGCCGTTCGACGGAACGGACGAAGACAAGGCGTACATGCTCGGGCTGAGGCACGGAGACCTGTCTGCATCGACTCCATGGAAAGGAGCCGTGAGAATATCAACTAGCACGACACATCCTGCCATGGTCGAACTTTTCGAGTCTCTCTTCGTTTCAAAGGGACACGTCTATCGATACCCTCGATACAAGAAGGACACAAGCACATATGAATGGAATATCTCCGCGAATGTAGACGGTAGTTTCATTTTCTTACTAGAATCCGAAGCGGAGTCCTGGGAATGGATAGGACGATTCGAATCAACTGTTCTGGCGTATCTGGCAGGATTATTCGACGCCGAGGGGCATGTCGGAATCTATCGCAACGCGCGCACAACAGCGCTGACGCTTACGTTCTACAACACGAACTTGGGCCTACTCTCCTTGGTGCACACCTGGCTGACTACGTTAGGATACAGTCCGCTGAAACCGTATCTCGACAAGCCCAAGGGTTTTCGTTCCCCCGGATATCACATTGAAATGAAGAAGGACTATTGGAGATTAGTGATCGCCACATTCGAAGAGTCGCAGTCTCTACTAACCAAGCTACCCCTCCGTCATCGAGAGAAAATCATGAAGAAGAGGCTCGGGCTAGCAATTTCTCGTGGGGACAGATGGACGGACGTTAGAGATAGGGTTGCAGAAATCAGGCAAGCAATTAGGAGTGAGAGGAATGCGTTCGTGGCAGAAGCGGAAACTCAGGTCTTACGCCGAGAGGCAGCAAGGGAAAAGCAATGACTGAGGCCACTCTTCAGGTGGCTTCTCAGTATGGTTCTCGAACTACGGCTGAGTGATCTTGATGCATTGTGTCGGGCAACTGGTCTCGCACGCCATGCAGTAGATGCAATCCTTCTCCCTCACAGGGTCGGACTTGTCTGACCTCCAGGCCTGCCAGTCCGGCGAGTTCGGGGCGAGGATCATGTCCTTGCCAGAGCCAGATTGGCCTGTGTTGAGCGCCCATTCGTACACGAAGACTGGGCACACGTCCATGCAGACCCCGTCGGCGCTGCACGCGTCCCAGTCGACGGCGGTGTTCGTCCCGTGAATCCCGTGCGCGGTCGGCAGGGGCTTGCCGTCGCCGTCCATCCTCTGGACTCCAGCGGCCCTGACATTGTGACCGTTGTGCTCCCCCGTAATCGGAAACTCGTTCGGTTTGGATAGGAATGCCTGGTCGATCGGCTTCGTCTTGTAACCTAACTCACGCGTCATGTGTGCGAATCATGCTGGCCCGTTACCCACATTATAAATCTGTTCTCACGCGCCCGATTTCAGGGCCTCGTAAGCGCCGTCCGGCCTGATCTTGTAGACCGTGATGGGCCGAATCACGAAGATGCCCACCTCGAGGACTCCAGGAATCGACTTTAGCTCGACCTCCATCCTAGCGGGGTCATCGATAGGCGCGAAAAGGGCGTCGAACAGCATGTTCCCGTTCTCGGAGTAGGCGGGGTAGCCTCTCACGTCCAGGCGGATCTTGACGTCCTTGCTTCCCCTCTTCTTCAGCATCGCCATCGCCGTCTCCCGCGCGAACTGACTCACCTCTATTGGCACGCGGTAGTCGCCAGTCCCGAGCTTGTCGACGAACTTCTTCTCGTCGGCGACTATCGCCGAGTCCTTGGCGCTCCCGAGGAGCACCTTCTCCTTGAGAAGAGCGCCGCCTCCTCCCTTGATGAGGTTGAGCCTGCTGTCGACCTGGTCCGCCCCGTCGACGACCTTCACGATGTCCGGGCTGGTGAGGGGGCCCACCCTAAGCTTGAGCTCCTGCGCGACGGCCTGGATTTGCAGCGAGGTCGGAACCCATATCGCTTCGACGCCCTTTTCGCGCATCGCCTTCGCCATGGCCGGCAGGAGTCGGGCGACGGTGGACCCGCTGCCGAGCCCCACGGTGTCGCCGTTCCGGATGCCCGAAGCGAGTTCCTTCCCGAGCTTCTCCGTAGGGGATGCCTTGGTGCTCAAGTCCCTTCGTTCTCTTTCCTGGAGTCTATCTGCTCCAACCTCTCGAGCGCCTCCATCACCTCGTCGCGGATGGCCTTGACCCTCCTCTCGCCCTCCGTGTCGTCCCTCTTGGGGGCCTTGCGCTCCACCGCCCTCTCGAGGTCCTCGCTCTGCGACGACTGGGAAGAGACGGTCGCCACGACGGACGACGCTGACTTGGATCTCGCGCCGGCGGCCGCCTGGGACTCCATGCCCTTCCCTTGCTGGGCGGCGCTCGGGAGCCTCTCCTTTGCCTGGTCCAGCCTAGACTCGATGTTCCCGATCTTCTCCCTGAAAAGCGTCATGAGCTCGTCCCTCAGTCCCTCCAGCTCACCGACCTCCACAATCAGCTCCTTGTCGCTCAGCTTGGACTCCATGTCCCTGATCTGGGTGCTGTACCTCTTGGCTATCATCTCCCTCTCTTCCCGTGTGATCTTCCCCTCGTTCTCCGCCTCGTAGACCTTGGTGAGGGCCGCAGACAGGAGGTCCCTCTCCAGCAGGAGCGTGCGCATCTCCCTCCTCGACCTCTCCAGGTCGTCTGCGGTCACGGTCTTCCTGCGAAGCTGGCCCCCCTCGTCTCTCTGCATCACCTGCACCTTGCGATTCTTCCCCCTTGGGTAGAACGCCGCGTAGGAGATTCCGAGACCGGCCGCCCCGCCAGCCGCCACTCCGATCAGGAGCGTCGTTGGGTCCAGGGACATCTGCGCAAGGATTGTGCGCGTGGAGGATATTAACGTTCGCCGGGTCTCAGGCCATGGCCCGAGGTCCCCGCCTCTCGACCGGCTTCGCTCGCCTCCGGCTCGGAAAAGCCTAAAAGGAACTCGGGGTCGGATTTTTCCGACGATGAGGTAAACGCCGTCCCAGTCAGAGGCCCAGATAAGCTCCGGGCCAGATGATGAACTCGCGACGATACTGAGTCATCCACCCTTCTACCCCCTCGGAACCTTTTCAAGCGACGCCCGGGGGAGATGGACAAATGCTTGTGACGAAAGGCGTCAAGGTCCACGATGACACTCACAGGGTCTTGAAGGCGATAAAGGAGAGGAACAGGAGCAAGAGCATGGACGAGGTCATCAGGGCCCTAGTCAAGGGGGCTACCGGGAAGAGCGTGGAGGAGTACTCCGCCCAGAAGAACAACATGCGGCTCTCCTCCTTCGGCGATTGACGCGTCGCCAGACGGAAGACAGAAATAAACTGGCCTGAGAGGCCAAGCCAGATGGCAAAGTTCAGCGGGATTGTCGAGAAGCGGCTCCTCACGGTGACGGAGAAGGAGAACGAGCTCACACTAGTCTTTGAAGACAACAGGTTCCTCTTCGTGTCCTTGAAGGACGGAAAGCTCCACTCTGAGAGCGTCCCCGAGTAAGGTAGGCCTTCGAGACTAGGTCGAAATCGCTTCCTCGCGGAAGCCCTGCTTGTCCAGCGTCAGGAGGTC
>JAPCJO010000085.1 GCA_027886905.1 Nitrososphaerota archaeon | reverse complement strand
CCTTTTAAGCACGGAGACTCCAGATGACAGGAGATGGTTCAGGGCCCTCTGGCAGCGTACTCGTTGGTCCTGTTCGGAATCTCGATCGCGACTTGGTTCTTCGGCTTCGAGACCAGAAAGACGTTCAAGGGGGGTATTTTCTGGAACGGGTGGCGCCTCATAGCGTCGTCTTTGCTCCTACTGGGCGCGAACCAAGTTGTGGTGGCATACGAAGCGGTCTATGGATTCTCCGATCTTAGCGCAGCGGTCGCTGAAAGCTTCGTCGCGGCCGGTGCGCTCATGCTCTTGGCGGGCTTTTACCTCTTCTACAAGGCATGGAACCCAAGAGCTCTTCGAGCAGGTGGTTGACCGGCCTTGGCACCGCCTGACCCGCAGGGCTTCGCCGCCCTGGTGAGGGCCGCGTTGAGCGAAATTATAGGAGACTCGGGAGCGAACGCAATCCTGTTCTACGTTGGGGAACCCGATCCCAAGACATTCGAGAGCAAGCTTGCGGCGATAGTGGGCGAGGGAGCCGCGAAACTCGTCATTCAGGACATTCAGAAGCGCAGCGGGGAGGCCCCTTCGCCTCACAAGCAGAGGTGGTTCGGAGGGCATTCGACGGGCACACGGCTGCCTCGATTCTCGAGGCCATCCGGGTCGGGCCTTCTGCCGCTCCTCTGGTAGACGCTACTCGTTGACCCGGGAAGGATTAAAGTCCAAGAAATTTCCCGCTTCCAGTGTTGCTCAAGGTCGTCCCGGACGAGTCAGCGCTCGTCCACAAGGATGGAGATTACGCCACTCTCCTGGTCTCCGACCTCCACCTCGGGCTCGAGAAGGAGATGGCCTCCAAGGGTTTCAGGATCCCGCCTTACTCGCAGAAGATGCTCGACAGGATGAACTCCATGGCCGAGAAGAACAGGCTCAACCGGGTGATAGTCGTGGGGGACGTCAAGCACTCGATAGGGAAGGTCCAGGACATCGACTGGGGGATAATACCCTGGTTCTTCGGCACTCTCCTCGACATCTTCCAAGCGGTGGAGGTGGTCCCGGGGAACCACGACGGCATGATAAGCTCGCTACTCCCGAGCCGGGTGAAGCTCCACCCCGCCGAGGGGACCGTCATAGGCGGGCGAAGTAAGGTCGGCATCGCCCACGGGCACTCCTGGCCGTCTCAGGACGTCATCGCGTCGAGGACCATCGTGATGGGGCACTCGCACTTCCGATACGAGATGAGGGACAAGTTCGGAGGGAGGAGCAAGGAGGCGGTCTGGCTGTTCGCGACCTACGACGTCGCGGACCTGCTCGCTAAGGCGGGGCACCCGCCCCTAAAGAAGGGCGAGGGGAAGCTCATCGTGATGCCCCCCTTCAACAACCTCGTCGGCGGTCAGGCGATAAACGCAAAGGGCGGGTTCGACTTTGGGCCCATACTCTCGTCGGGCTCGTTCAGGCTGAGCGACGCCGACATCTTCCTCCTAGACGGGACTCGCGTCGGGTAGGGCGGAGAGCGCTAGCTGCCGGAGACTTTCCTTATCCGCTGCTCGAGGGGAGCCTCCTGCATGGTCCCGATGACCGCGTCGACCGGCCTCCCGTTCTTGAACAGCATGA
>JAPCJO010000020.1 GCA_027886905.1 Nitrososphaerota archaeon | reverse complement strand
GCCCGACGCCGGCGACCTCCGGGTCGGTGAATATCGCCCAGGGGACGGTCTTCCAGTCGGCGGCGCTCGGCAGGCCTGCAATGACCTCCGCGGCGACGGCGCCCTCCTTCATGGCCTTGTGGGCGAGGAGGGGCTGCCCCCGCACGTCCCCAATCGCGTAGACCCCTTCAGCGCTCGTCTTCATCCGCTCGTCGGTGACGATGTAGCCCTTGGCGTCCGTCTTTACCCCGAGCACCGCGAGGTTCATCTCTGCTGTCAGCGGCGCCCTCCCGACGCTCACCAGCACTACGCTTGCTTCGACTACGACCTCTCCGTTCGGTGTCGAGACCCTCGCCTTGACCCCGCCGTCGCTCTTCTCGAGAGAGAGGACCTTCGACTTTAGGTGGATGGTCGCCCCCCTCTTCTCCAGGTTCCTCTGTGGGAGCCTCACGAGGTCGGGCTCGGTGCCTGGGAGGAGCTGCTCGGTCAGCTCGACTATCGTGACCTTGCTGCCCAGCTTCTGGTAGACCCCGCAGATCTCGAGGCCGATGTAACCGCCACCTACGACCAAGATGCTCTTGGGCACCTCTTGGAGTGCGAGCGCCTCCGTGGAGCTGAGGACGAGCTTCCCGTCGAACTCGAGCCCGGGCAGGGAGATGGCTCGCGAGCCCGTCGCTATCACCAGGTTCTTCGTGACGATCTCCTCGGTCCCTGAGCTGGTCATGACCTTTACCCTCTTGGCGTCGATGACCTCGGCGTTCCCCTCAATCACTTGGACCTTGTTGCTGCGGCAGAGGGCGGCGACGCCGGACTCGAGGGTCGAGACGACGCCGTCCTTCCACTTTTGGAGCGCCGGCAGGTCGACCCTGATGCCGTCGGCCACTATCCCGAAGGTCGCGCCGTCCTTGGCCCTCTCAAAGAGCTTGGCCATGGAAATCAGCGCCTTGGAGGGGATGCAGCCGTAGGCGACACAGATCCCGCCCAGTTGGTCCCTCTCGACCAGGACGGTCTTCAGCCCTAGCTGCGCGGCCCTGATGGCGCAGACGTAACCTCCTGGGCCACCGCCGATGACCAGAACGTCGGCTTCTCTTGGCATGCAGCTGTTCGGCGGCCGAGCGAGAAATGTTCTGCTTAAACCTTCTCGGGGGATGAGGTGCCAAATCATCGAATAAGAGAACGGTATTCGACACCTGCTATCTGGCCGCGGCGCCTAATGGGGACGGTTATATATCGCCATGTCTACACGTATCCATATGAGCACTACGATTAGGATCATGAAGCGCGACAAGGAGAGGCTCGAAGTGCTCGCCAAGAAGTCAGGGAAGAAGAAGCTGACGGAAGCCCTTCGATTTGCCATGGACGCGGCCGAAAGGGAAGTAGAAGGCTTCAGGGGAAACCCTGCCGCAATCGAGGAGGCGCTGAGAGCCGCCGCACCAATCGCCAAGAGGACCTCGGAACGGGTGGACGAAGAACTCGTGAAGACCATCGAGTAGACCCTCATGACGATAATGGTGGACACCGGCGTCTTCTACGCCCTCTTCGACAGGAGCGACATCCACCACCTAGACTCGCTGGCGCTGTTGACCGACACCCTCGAAGGGAAATTTGGCGCCCCCTACACCACGGACCTCGTGGTGCTGGAATCCACCCTGCTTCTCAAAGGGAGAGGAGGGCCGGGAATGGCTCGGGCTTTCATCAAACTCCTCAACAAGGGAGGGATCTCGGTGATGCTCTTGGACGATGAGGTGTATGCGGCAGCGCTGACACTCTTCGACGAACGCACCGAAACGCTTAGCCTCTGCGACGCAGCCTCTCTAGTATTGATGAAGAGGCTCGGCATCCAGAAGCTCGCAACGTACGACGAAAGGAGCTTCGGCGCGATGACGAAACAGGTGATTGGCAGAGGCTATTTCGATTCTCTCGATGAGACGAGGCAGAAGGTCATGTCGGCCCTCGACAAGACGCGGGCCACGAAATGACCAGGTCCGTTGATAGGCCTCCCCGACAGGCAGTTATTTGGTCGTCAGGGCGAAAAATGTTCTGTTTGGACCTACTCTGACGCAGGCCTGTTGTAGATTGGCGGTAGGCTGGCGTAAGAGAGCCAGGGCTCGTACTTGGGCGTCTTCCCGTGGATGGCGTTAAGGTAGGCCTCCTGGATCTTCCTCGTGATGGGGAAGCTCCCGTTGCCAATCATACGATTGTCGACCTCCCTGATGGGGGTGACGTTCGCCGCAGTCCCGCACAGGAAGAGCTCGTCGGCGGAGAAGATGTCCTCTCGGATGAAGTCCTCCTCCTTGAACGGGATGCCGTTGTCCTTTGCTATCTGGATGACCGAGTCCCTCGTGATGCCCTCCAGGACGCCGGCGGCCTTTGTGGGGGTGGTGAGGACGCCGTCCCTGATGCGGAAGATGTTCTCCCCGGTGCCCTCGCCCACCAGCCCGCTGGTTGTGAGCAGTATGGCCTCGTCGAAGCCGGCGGAGAGCGCGTCCATTTTGGCGAGTATCGAGTTCGCGTAGTTCGCGGAGCACTTTGCGTGCGGCGGGAGCGTCCTCGGGTCTATCCTCGACCAGCTCGAGATCGTCGCCCGGATGCCCTTCTCCATCCCCTCATCGCCGAGGTAGGCGCCCCACTCCCAGGCTGCGATGGCGCCCGAGATCTTGTTCTTCATCGGGTTGACGCCCATCTCGCCGTAGGAGCTGAAGACGATCGGGCGGATGTAGCACTCGTTGAGACCGTTTATCTTCACCAGGTCAAGGCACCCCTGCACCAGCTCTTCCTCGGTGAAGGGGAGCTTCATCCTGTAAGCCCTCGTGCCGTTCATAAGGCGCTTGATGTGCTCCCGGAGACGGAAGATCGCCGGGCCCTTTGGCGTCGAGTTCGCCCTTATGCCCTCGAATATGGCGTAGCCGTAGTGCAGCGCGTGGGTAAGGACGTGCACCTTGGCGTCCTCCCAGGGGACGAAAGCCCCGTCAAACCAGATCTTCTCGGTCGGCTGCACTGCTATTCTCTCTCCCTCTTGCTCCGAAGAGCGAAGTATTACCCTTACTTGCCTATTAAGGTATTGTCGCACGTGGCTTGCATTGGCGCTCAAATATGAACTCCCTTTCAGGTAGATGTGCGGGTAATCAAATCAATCAAGCAGGACTACCAACCATCCCCAGCGATTCTCACACTTCTCGAAAACTTTCGTCGAATGGTGAACGACTGTTTAAGGATTGGATTGAGGTTTGAAGAAGAAAAACACACGACTCCCTCGATGAAAAAACTATCGCTCCTTTGCTATGGTGAACTCAAAAGATACGGCGTCTACTCGGATTACCGCCTTACGGCGATTAGCCGGGCTGCCGGAATTCTATCAGCCCGCAGGAAATCTATCAAGAGAAATATTTTCACCAAGAGCCCCTACGCCTCTAGACCGCTTTTGGTGTCGTGCTACGGAGTCAAAATCCAAAACGGCTGTTTGCGGGTTCAGCTCCGAGCCGGGCGGAGCGAGCACATCCCGCTCAACTCCCACACTCTCGGGGTCCTGTTAGACCCCGCGCTGAGAATCAATTCCTTCACCTTGACAAGTACTTCGCTATCTATCGGCATCTCAAGAGAAATCGGGGCGCAACTGGAAGAACCCACGGGCGCCGTCGGAATTGACAGAAACCTTCGCAACCTCACTGTGGGAAACAAGGACAAGGTCACCTACTATGACATGACCAAAGTCGTGCGAATCGCAGAGACCACGAGGAGCATCGTCAAGTCATTCAAGCGCAAGGATGCGAGAGTCCTGCAATTGATTTCTTCGAAATATGGCATGAGAAGGAGGGAACGGGTGAAGCAAATCATTCATGGAGTAACGAAACAGATCGTCCGGGAAGCAAAAACGAAGAAACAGGTCATTATCTTCGAAGAGATCAGGGGAATCCGCAACCTATATCGAAAGGGAAACGGTCAGGGAAGGTCATTCAGAGGCAGAATGAACTCGTGGCCTTTCCACGAGGTGAAAAGACAGGTCGAGTACAAGGCTGCATGGGAAGGGGTGCCCGTATTCACACTGTCACGAAAAGATACGAAGGGCACCACGATGGACTGCGCGAGATGCGGGGAGAGACTCCAATCGCCAGTCCGCGGCGATAAGGAACATCATCGCCAATTGTGGTGCGAGAAGTGTGGGAGATGGATGGACAGAGACCTCGTGGCTGTCCTCAATATCTCTCGAAGGGGGCGGGTGAGGTTCGCCCGTTCATCGACGGAAGGCGAGGCAGGAGAAGCGTTGAAGGGGAACGCGGAACACGACGGGGAGCCGCTAATCCTCAGAGTGGATGCCTCGAAACTGCGCCACGCAGATCCGACGCAGTAGAACCTTTACTTATCGCCTCGGCGACCGCCTCCGCCACCTGCATCGTGGTCGCCTTCCCGCCCAGGTCAGGGGTCCGGGTGCTCGTCTCGAGGACTTTGCTGACCGCAGTCCGGATAGCCGCAGCTCCTGTGGAGCACGCCTCATCGCGCCTAGTCTTCGAGAGCCAGTCCAGCATCATCGACACCGTGAGAATCATCGCGATTGGGTTGGCCACCCCCTTCCCGGCGATGTCGGGCGCGGCGCCGTGGACGGGCTCGAAGAGGGCGAAGTCTTTCCCGATGTTCGCAGAGGGGGTCATCCCCAGCCCGCCCACCAGCTGGGCCGCCTCGTCGGAGAGGATGTCCCCGTAGAGGTTGGTCGTGACTAGGACGTCGAACGAGAGCGGGTCCCGGATGAGGTTCATCGCGGCCGCGTCGACGAGCATCTCGCTGAAGGAGATTTTCGGGTACGCCTTGGAGACCTCCCTACATACCTGCGCAAACAGCCCGTCGCTCTTCCTGAGGACGTTGGACTTGTGGACGGCGACGACCTTGCGCGCCCCTCCCCTCTGCTCGGCCGTCTCGAAGGCATACCTCGCGATTCGCTCGGACGCGGTCCTCGTGATCGTCCTGAGCGCGACCACCCCGCCGTCGAACTCGAACTCCTGCCCTTTGTAGAGGTCCTCCGTGTTCTCCCTCACGATGACCATGTCGATGCCCGGCTTGAGAGATGCGACGTTGGGGAGGCTCTTCGCCGGCCTGACGTTGGCGTATAGGTCGAGCATCTGCCTGAGCTTCACTATCACGTCGGCGGCCGTCTCGCCCACGGGGGCCTTCAGGCAGGCGTCCGACCCACGGATGGACTTCAGGGAAGACTCCGGGAGCGGCACGCCGGTCTTCTTCTTGCATTCGTCGCCGGCAGGGGAGTCCTTGATGGAGAAGCCAAGCCCGAGCCTCGCCTGAAGCGCCTCGAGGACGAGGAGTGAGGCCTTGGATATCTCGGGCCCGACGCCGTCCCCCTCTATCAGAGCTATCGAGTACGTCTTCTGCTTGGGCTTTGGGGCGTGCGGTCGGGACATCCTTCTACTGGGACGACGCCCTTGCCTGCTGTGCTTTTAGCTTCTGCCGGAGCCTCTCCCGGACGATGCCCAGGAACCCGCCCCGCTTCATCTGCTCGATCGCCGCGTCGGTCGCGATGATGGGGTAGGCAATCCCCTCGGTGTCGTCCCTCAGGCTCCGTGCGTCGAGGTCGACCACAAGCTCGTTCCCGATCGAGATGCCGCTCGTGTCGAGGATCTGGATGGGGAGCAGCCCGTTGTTGAGGCAGTTGCGGAAGAAGATGTCGGGGAAGCTCTGGGCGACCACAGCCACCACGTTGTTGTACTTGATGGCGTAGACGGCCTGCTCCCTCGAACTCCCGCACCCGAAGTTGTTCGCGGCCACGACGATGCTCTCCTTGTTCGCTCTGCACACGGAGCCGAAGGTGGGGTCGAAGCTCTCGAAGGCGTGGTCCGCGAAGAACTGCTTGTCCCAGCTCTCCTGGAGGAGGTACGCGGGGATGATGTAGTCGGTGTTGATGTCGTCATCGTACTTCTTCGCCACCTTCCCTCGTATCTGCATCTCTAGCTCTCTCCTGCGGGCAGGTACTTCCTGGGGTCGGCGATGCGCCCCTCGACCGCGGTGGCCGCCGCCACTGCGGGCGAGCCCAGGTAGATGAACGCCTCGGGGGAGCCCATCCTCCCCTTGTAGTTGCGGTTGCTCGTGCTCAGGCACCTGTCGCCGGGGGCGAGTATCCCCATGTGCTTCCCGAAGCACGGGCCGCAGTTGGAGGACTCGATGTTCGCGCCGGCGTCGGCGAATATCTTCAGGAGGCCGTTGTCCATCGCCCAGTTGTACACGCGCCTGCTGGCCGGGATGACGAGCAGGTTCGTGTTCGGGCTGACCTTCCTCCCCTTCAGTATCTTCGCCGCGATCGTGAGGTCGGACTCGCGCGCGTTGGCGCAGGAGCCCAGGAAGACAGAGTTGATGGGGTCGCTAACCTCGCTCACGGGCTTCGCGTTGGCGGGCGAGTGCGGCAGCGAGACCGTGGGCTCGATCGAGGAGGCGTCGACCTCGACCGTCTTGGAGAAGGTGGCGTCCATGTCGCTCTTCGCCACCATCCCGCGCATCTCGTCGGTCATCGACAGCTTCCTGCGCGCGAGCGCCTCGTTGACGTAGGCGAAGGTCCTCGAGTCCGGGTTCATGATCGCGGTCCTCGCGCTCATCTCGACGGAGAGGTTGCATATGGTGAACCTGCCCTCCATGTCGAGGGAGTCGATGGTCGGGCCGGTGTACTCGGCGACGCGCTTCGAGGCTCCGCCCTCCCCCATCATCCCTAGGACGTGGAGGACGAGGTCCTTCGCATAGACCCCCCTCTGGAACTTGCCGTTGACCTTGATGTTGATTGTCTCTGGGACCGTGAACGAGTAGAGCTCGCCCGTCGCCAGGAGGTTCTCCCCCTCCGTGGTCCCTATCCCGAACGCGAGGGAGCCCAGGGCGCCTTGGGTGCAGGTGTGGGAGTCCGTCGCCACCGCAATCTCCCCGGGGAGGACGAAGGCCTCCTCGGAGGCGATGGTGTGCTCTATCCCGTCGCCCTCCTTGTACATCGCTATCCCCTGGTCCTTGGCGAAGTCCGACATCAGGCGGATCCCCTGGCTCACCTTGATTGAGCAGGAGGGGACCGTGTGGTCGGGCATGAACGCGATGCGCGAGGGGTTGAAGACCTGCAGCTTCTTCCCCGACTCGGTGTAGACGTCCTCAAAGTCCTTCTCGAAGTTCAGGATAGCGGGAGGACCTATCACCTCGTTGAAGTAGAGCTTGTCCACCGGGAGAGCCTCAATCAGGTCGCCGGCCTTCGCCTTCTTCCCCATCGCGCGGGAGACTATCTTCTCAGTGATTGTTGAGCCAGGCATGTTCTCTCCGCCTAGACCCCTTCAATCGGCCTCTGCTCGCCCTGCGGGGCGATGGAGGTCGAGGGCTGGGACTGGAGCTTCTTCGCCATCAGCGCGTTGATCCCGCTCACTATCGCCTCGACGCTGGCCACCACGATGTCCCTCTTCATCCCACGTCCGGAGGCGGTGAGGCCCGCGCTGTCCTCGACCTTGACGGAGACGTCAGCCACCGCCTGCGCGTCGCCCGTGAGCGCCTCTAGCCTGTACTCCTTGAGCTTGATGACGTCGATGGTGCTGAAGATCTTCTGGATGGCGTTGACCGCCGCGTCCACCGGCCCCGAGCCCACGTCCGTCGCCTCGTGGAGCTGTCCCCTGATCAGGAGCTTGACAGTGGCGCTCGGGAGGCGCTTTATCCCAGTCACGACCTCGAGCCCCTCGAGTTCGACGATGTCCGCGGACTCGGCCTTTCCGCCGCCCATGATCTGGACCGCGAGCTGGTAGAGGTCGCTGTCGGTGATCGTGCGGCCCTGGTCGCCCATCTCCTTGACCTTCTCCACTATCAGCCTCAGGCTGTCCTCCTTCGGCTTGAGCCCCATCCCGCGGAGCTGATAGGCGATGCCGTGCCTCCCCGCGTGCTTGCCCGCCTGGAGCCACCGCGTCCTCCCCACCATCGCGGGGTCGAACGGTTCGTAGGTGGACGGGTTCGCGAGCACCCCATGGGTGTGTATGCCCGACTCGTGCCCGAACGCGTTGTCCCCGATTATCGCCTTGTTGGGCTGTATCACCACGCCGGTCAGCCTGGAGACCAGGCGCGAGGTCTCGTAGAGGAGCGAATAGTTGACGTTGGTCCTCAGGGCGTAGAGGTTGTAGCAGCCCATGACGAACTCCTCCAGCGAGGTGTTCCCAGACCTCTCCCCGATGCCGTTGATGGTGAGGTGCGCCTGGTCCGCCCCGGCCACCACTCCGGCGAGGCTGTTCGCGACCGCGAGGCCGTAGTCGTTGTGGCAGTGGACGCTGATCATCGCGTCGGAGACCGAGCGGGCCGCCTGCACGTACTCGACCATCTTCTGGGGGGTCGCGATCCCGACCGTGTCCGGGATGTCGAAGCGGTCTATCCCTGCGTCAGTGACCGCCTTGACGACCTGCTTGAAGAACGGAATCTCGGTGCGCGTCGCGTCCTCAGCGGAGAACTCGACCTTGACCCCGAAGCTCTTCGCGTAGGCGACCATGTCCGCCGACTGCTTCACCATCTGCTCCCTCGTCAGGTGGAGCTTGTGCTGGAGGTGGATGTCTGAGGAACCCAGGAAGACGTGGACGCCCTTGACGCCGCAGTTTATCGCGGTGTCGATGTCGACCTTGTCCGCCCTCGCGAGGCCCGAGACCTCCGCCTTGAGGCCGGCCCTTGCAATCCTCCTGACGCCCTCCTGCTCGCCCTTGGAGGTGATCGGGAACCCCGCCTCGATGACGTCGACCCCGAGCCGGTCCAGCGCCACCGCTATCTCGAGCTTCTCGTCCGGGGTGAGAGAGACCCCGGGCGTCTGCTCCCCGTCGCGGAGCGTGGTGTCCAGGACCCTGATTATCCGCTCGGTCATCGTGAGGTCGTCTCCTTGGGGAGCGCCGCCACCCCGGTCCTGGCGATGTCGAGCACGTTCGACTCGCCCAGCCTCTGCACGAACTCGTCGATCTCCTTCGCAGAGCCGACTATCTCGGCCACGACGGAGTGCTTGGAGGAGTCGACTATCCGGCAGCCCGTGTTCCTCTGAATCTCGGCGACGGAGATCTTGTCCGTGTTTATCTTCACGAGCGCGAGCTCCCTCGCCGTCACCTCCTCCGGCCCGTAGGTGTGCGCCTCGAGGATGTCGATGACCTTCATGAGCTGCCTCGCGACGTGCTCCACGGCCGCGTCGTCCCCGCTGAGGGTCATGGTCATCCTGCAGTCCGCGCCGCCGTTGGTGACGCCCAGGGTCAAACCCTCGATGTTGAGGCGCATGAGCCTCACCAGGTGTATGACGCGGAAGAGAGTCCCCGGCTTGTTCTCGACCAGGGTCGAGAGGACCTTCGACGACCTGGTCAAAAGATGGCCATCTCCTTGGATGAGCCGTAGACCGTGTCCTTGATCCCCTTGCCCGGCGGCAGGAACGGGAAGACGTCGTCCAGCGGCGAGACGGGCACCTCGATGACCGTCGGGCCATCCATCCTGAGCCCCTCGCGCATGGCCTTCGCAAACTCGTCGAGGGATCCCACCGTCTTTGCGTGGGCGCCGTAGGCCTCCGCGAGCTTCACAAAGTCCGGCGTGTTGGGGAACTTGATCCCGATGTAGTGCCTGTTGTACATGAGCCTCTGCCACTGCTCGACCATCCCCAGGCTCCTGTCGTTGAGGATGACCGAGATTATCGGGAGCTTCTCCTCGACGGCGGTCGCCAGGGCCTGCTCGGTCATGACGAAGCTGCCGTCGCCATCGAAGTCCACGACTGGGACGTCGGGTGCCGCGAACTTCGCGCCCACCGCCGCGGGGAGCCCGAAGCCCATCGTCCCCAGCCCGGTGGACGTTATCCAGGTCCTCGGCCTGAGGACCTGATAGTGAATCTCGCACCACATCTGGTGGCGCCCCACGCCCGTTGTCAGGATGGCCTCAGGCGGGAGGACGTCTCTCAGCCTCTTGACTATCCTCGGGCCCGACAGGTCGGCGTAGGAGTCCTTGTAGGCGGGAATCCCCTTGAGCTCCTCACGGACGTCGTTGACGCGCTTGAGCCAGGGATTGTTGTTGAGGTCCTTGCTCTTCGTGATCCTCTTCGCGACGGCGTCGAAGAGCATCCCCATGACCACGTTGGCGTCGCCCAGTATCGAGAGGTCGACGGCCTTGTTCTTGTTGAACTCGGTCGGGTCGGCGTCGATGTGGATTATCTTCGCGCCGGGGGCGAACTCGCCGAAGTTCCCAGTGGAGCGGTCGGAGAACCTCACGCCCACGGCCACCAGGAGGTCGCACTCGGAGACCAGCTTGTTGGCCTCCGCTCGCCCGTGCATGCCTATGGGGCCCAGCGAGAGAGGGTGGTTCTCGGGGAAGTCCCCTTTGCCCTGGAGCGTCGTGATGACCGGGGCCATGAGAAGCTCCGCGAGTGCCCCGAAGGGCTGGGCGGCGTCGGCGATCCTCACCCCTCCTCCTCCCCAGAGTATCGGCCTCTCGGCCTTGACTATCATGGCGGCCGCGCGCTCGATGTCCTGAGGGTCGACGGGGACGTTGGGCCGGTAAGCCCTCACCGTAACGCTTTCGGGGAAGGTCATCTCTGCCTCCTCCTGCTGCACGTCCTTGGGGAGGTCGAGCAGAACGGGGCCTGGCCTGCCGGTGGTGGCCAGGTAGAAGGCCTCCTTGACCGCGAACGGGACCTCGGCCGCGGAGAGCGGCTGGAGCGTGTACTTGGTCACGGGCGTCGCTATCCCGATGACGTCGGTCTCCTGGAAGGCGTTCCGGCCGGTCATGGCCTTGGCGACCTGGCCGGTGATTGCGACCATGGGGGAGGAGTCGGCGTACGCGGTCGCGATGCCGGTGATCAGGTTGGTCGCGCCCGGCCCGGAGGTCGCGGAGCAGACTCCTGCCTTGCGCGAGACCCGGCCGTAGGCGTCGGCCATGTGGGCCGCGAGCTGCTCGTGCCTCACGAGGATGTGCTTGATCTTCGAATCCCAGAGGGCGTCGTAGAGCGGGAGGTTCGCCCCTCCGGGCATGCCGAAGATGTAGTCCACCTTCTCCCGCTCGAGGGCCTCCACTGTGGCCCGCGCGCCCGACATCTTTTCTGTCATTCTATGGATTCACCAATGTTGAAACCGCAACTATGCCTCGCATGTAAAAGACCCCGGAGCGAGGCTTTAGACTAGAACTAACAACGCAACTGTCATGTTGTCGAGCGAAAAGCATCCTGGACTCGAACCGACCGCGCTGATGCGTTGCATTAAACCCCTTCGACCCTCGCTTGTATTTAAGGGTTGATTCGTTATGGGTCGTCTGACCACGAGCAGGGTGTGCCGCGTCACACGCCAGGATCCTCTTCGATCCTCTTGGGAAGAAGGACTCCGTCGAAGACGGGGAGGAGGAAAACCAAGACGATCGCTGACCCGGCCACCCCGTACCTGAGGATTGACTCTTCGTCGGAGAGGGCGTCCGTGTAGGACTGGGGCCTCAGCGCCGGGAAGGAGTAGTTGTAGGCCTTCACCTCACTGGTGACCTGATTGACGAGGCTCGACGAATTGGAGTTCGCCGGCAGGGCGCCGGGGAGGGGGGACAGGACAGGCCCCGTGAAGTTGACCGGCTGGTAAAAGCTGATGGTCCCACCCGCCGTCCAGTTCCCCAGCCCCGCTGGCCGAAGCTGCGGGACGATGCCCTGTCCGTTGGTCCCGAGCTGGACCGCCTGGAAGAGGAGCCCGATGCCCCCGTAGACGTTTCCAAAGTCCGACCTGTTCGCGTCGTAGATCAAGGCGCTCATGTGGATCGGATTCCCCGCCCCGGCGGAGAAGTCTCCCGTGGCGCTGTAATTGATGTCCGCGGAATACTCCACGGGAGGGAGGCCGGGTATGTGTAGCACGTAGGTCCCGTCTATGGTCACCCGCTTCGTCCCGAACAGGGAGTCGTAGGTCGTCGCCGGGACGGAGAGCGCGAGGACGATCCAGAGGACGAGCCCCGCGGCCACGATCCCCCGAATCGTCCTCTTGGTCCAGAAGGGCTTCTGCCTGCGGCTGCGCCTTGCCACTATCTTGGCCCCTTGGCCTTGAAGCGTCTTGCGAGATCGCTTCGGGCGGACTGGGGATTCGTCTGGAGCTTCCTCGCCCCCCTTGCTTGGTCGCGAGCCTTCAACGTTTCGCCCTCGCGGAGGGGAAGCGCCCAATCGCAGGACGGCGGCGGGGACGAACCGCGTGGGGAACGCAAAGCCGCAGACTTAAATATAACGGCCTAATATTCAATTTCAGTTGATTCACCCGTACGAGATTGTGTCGAAGTCGGCGCTTCCGGCCTTCAGGGCCATGGTCTCGAAGCGGCTCACGGAAAACTACAACATGACCCAGCAGGAGGTCGCGAGGAGGCTGGGCGTGACGCAGGCGTCCGTAAGCAACTACGCCAGGAAGGCGAGGGGGATGATGGTAGACCTGGAGGTAGACGGCAACATAGCGAAGGCCGCCGACAGGGTCGCGGAGCTCCTCGCTTCGGACAAGCCCGACCAGCGCGAGGCGCTCAGGCTCATGACCGAGGTCTGCGACTACGTCAGGTTCAACCATACGCTGTGCGCTCTCCACGAGGAGCTGGAGCCGGGGTTCAAGACCGAGGGGTGCTTCGCGTGCCTCGGCAGCCTCCCGCCCGAGAGCGGAACGATAAAGCTCACCGCAGCTCCCCTAAGCTAAAAGCGCGCAGCGCAAGGGGGTTGCTGTTTCGCGTTGATGGAAGCAAAGCCTGAGTGGCTCACGGTGCTCCCCCCGACCGCGGTGGCCGACGAGGGCGAGAACTACCTGAGGCTCAAGGGGCTCTTCAAGGAGCTCGGGCTCCACACCGTCTGCGAGGAGGCGCACTGCCCCAACGTGGCGGAGTGCTGGGGCAGCGGCACGGCCACCCTGATGCTGATGGGCGACGTCTGCTCGAGAGCCTGCAGGTTCTGCATGGTCACGCCCGGAAAGCCGGCAGGGAGCCCCCCCGACCCTCTGGAGCCGGAGAACGTCGCGCTCACCCTCTCGAGGATGGGGCTGTCCTACGTCGTCCTCACGTCGGTGGACAGGGACGACCTCCCCGACGGCGGCGCGGGGCACTTCGCGAGGACCATCCGCGCGACGAAGGAGATGAACCCCGGCATGATGGTCGAGGTGCTCATCCCAGACTTCCAGAACGACGTAGACTCGATCAAGACCGTGGTGGACGCGAGGCCTGACGTGATCGCACACAACATAGAGACCACCCTTTTCCTGAGCGACAGGGTCAGGGACCCCCGCGCGGGATACTGGCAGTCGCTGTCCGTGCTCAGGAGCGTGAAGAAGCTCGACCGCTCGATGTTCACAAAGTCGTCCATAATGCTCGGGCTAGGAGAGAGGGAGGAGGAGGTCAGGCTCGCCATGATGCACCTCAGGGACGCGGGGGTGGACTTTCTGACCGTGGGGCAGTATCTGCGCCCGTCCGCGAGGCACCTGCCCGTTCAGGAGTTCGTCCCGCCCGAGACCTTCGAGCACTACAAGCGGGTGGGAGAGGAGGAGTTCGGGTTCAGCTACGTCGCTTCCGGCCCCCTTGTGAGGTCGAGCTACAGGGCGGGCGAACTCTTCGTCGCATCGCTCGTCAAGAAGAGGCACAACGATGGCTCTACTGCGTTTTCGGCAGTTTCGAGGCATCCACTCTGAGGATTACCGGCTCCCCTTCGTGTTCCGGGTTCCCCCACATTGCTTCTTTTGCCTCGCCTTCCCTCCTTCTTGAATGGTCGAGTCTCAACCACCCTCTGCGAGAGATATTGAGCACCGCAACTAAGTCACGATCTCTCCTCGCCCGCACTTCTCGCACCACAATTGGCGATGATGTTCCTTATCGCCAGGGATTGGCACTTGGAGTCTCTCCCCGCATTGTGGACAATCCATTGTGGTCCCCCTCGTCTCAGCCTTGGTTAGCGTGATCACCGGAACTCCTTCCCACGCAGCCTTGTACTCAACCTGCCTCTTTACCTCTTGAAATGGCCACGAGTTCATCCGGCTCCTGAATGACCTTCTCTGGCCGTTTCCCTTCCGGTAGAGGTTGCGAATCCCCGTCATCTCCTCAAAGACTATCGCTTGCTTGTTCGCCTTGGCGCCGTCAACAATTCGCTTTGTAACCCCATGGATGATTTGCCTTATCCTCTCGCTCCTTCTCCTGCCGTACTTGCAGGAGATGGCCCGTCGTATCCTCACGTCGTTGCGTTTGAAAGACCCGACGACGCTTTTGGTGTTTTCCGCAATAAGCACTATCTTTGTCACGTCGTAATAGGTAACCTTCTCGTCGTTGCCAACAGTGAGATTGCGAAGGTTTCTGTCGATTCCAGTAGCGCCCCTTACTCCACTTAGCTCGACCTCGACTTCCTTTGAGAATGAGATTGAAAGAGAAGTGTTTGTCAAGGTGAAAGAGTTGACTTTAAGCGAAGGGTCTGCCAAGACTTCGAGGGTGTGGGCGCCGAGAGGAATGTATTGGTACCGCTTCGCTCCCAACTGGACTCTCATCATGCCGTGTTGGACCCTGAGATTGTAACAGGAAACGAGAAGCGGCTTAGAGGCGTATGGGGTCTTAGTCATGAACCCTCTTTTGATGGATTTTCTACGGGCGGAGAGGATGCCAGCCCTTCTGCTAATCGCCGTAAGCCTGTAGGAAGCGTACGCCCCATATCCCTTGAGTTCATTGTAGCACAACATGCATAGTTTCTTCATCGAGGGGGTCGCGTGATTTTCCTTCTCAAATCTGAGTCCGACCCTGATGCAATAATTGACCATCGCGCGAAACTCTTCCAGAAGCGAGAGTATCTCCGGAGTTGGCTCATAGCCCTGCTTGACAGTTTTGATGGCCCGCACAGCTTTTCTGTTGGGTTTAGTATTTCAGCGTCCCCGCGCGGGCACAACGATTAACGAAGCCGTTGGCCGATAATTCGTAACTCTTATCTGCTAGAAAAAGTCCGCCCATCAACAGCCGAGCTCGACCAAGCGTGGAAATGCTCCAGGTAATCAGGGCAGACGGCGACTTTGATCCTAAGGTAGAACCAGACCTCAGCCATGAGGACCTCCTGAAGATGCACAGGTACATGCTCACCGTGCGGAGGCTCAACGAGAAGGGCATGTCCCTGCAGAGGCAGGGGCGCATCGGCTTCTTCATGGAGTCCACCGGGCAGGAGGCATGCCAGATTGGGATGTCCTACACGCTCACGCCGATCGACTGGGCGTTCCCCAGCTACAGGGACCCGGGCACGTGTCTCGTCAGGGGCGTGCCGCTCAGCGCGCTATTCGACCAGATGATGGGCAACTCCGCGGACGAGGCCAAGGGGAGGCAGATGCCCGTCCATTGGGGTTTCAGCAAGTGGAAGATCGTGTCGCTCTCGAGCCCCATAGCCGCGAAGCTGCCTCACGCGGTCGGGGTGGCGTACGCGGCGAAGTTCAGGGGGGAGAAGTCGGTGGTCCTCGCGTCCCTAGGGGAGGGCGCCACGTCACAGGGCGAGTTCCACGCGGCCATGAACTTCGCCGGGGTCTACAAGACTCCGGTGGTCTTCTTCTGCGAGAACAACCAGTATGCGATCTCGCTGCCGACCAGGCGTCAGACCGCGTCGGAGAGCATCGCGATAAAGGCCGAGGCCTACGGCTTCGAGGGCGTCCAGATAGACGGGAACGACATCTTGGCGGTCTACAAGGCGACAAAGTCGGCGGTCGACAAGGCCCGCTCGGGCGGGGGACCGTCCCTCATCGAGGCGATCACCTACAGGATAGGCGGCCACTCCACCTCGGACGACGCGAGCGTCTACCGGAGCGCTGAGGAGGTCGAGCTCTGGAAGAGGAGGGACCCGATCACGAGGTTCACTGCCTATCTCATGAAGAAGGGGATAATCTCGGACCAGGAGAACAAGAAGTTCATCGAGCAGATCGACGCCGAGATGTCCGCGGTGGTCAAGGAGAGGGAGAAGATCCCTCCGCCCGCCGCGTCCACGCTCTTCACCGACGTCTACTCCGAGATGCCCTGGCACTTACGGGAGGAGGCCGAGGAGTTCATGAGGGATGAGGGCGAGAATGGCCCCCAGGGAGAGGCGTACGAGAAGGAGCCTGGCTCCTTTTGACGACCTCCAACATCGTCCAGACGGTCAACGAGACCCTCAGGACCGAGATGAGGAGGAACGGGAACGTCGTCCTCCTTGGGGAGGACATCGGCAAGGACGGCGGAGTCTTCAGGGCGACGGCCGGCCTCCAGAACGAGTTCGGCCAACAGAGGGTCATCGACACGCCCATCGCCGAGGAGGGCATCATCGGGATGGCCATCGGGATGGCGATGAACGGGCTCGAGCCGGTGGTGGAGATACAGTTCCTGGACTTCATCTATCCCGGATTCAACCAGATAGTCAGCGAGCTCGCGAAGCTCAGGTACAGGTCCGGCGGCCACTTCCCAGCCCACGTCGTGATAAGGGCGCCGAGCGGAGGCGGAATCAGGGGTGGGCTCTACCACTCTCAAAGCACGGAGGCCTACTTTACGCACACGCCCGGCCTCTTCGTCGCGACGCCGTCCACCCCCACGGACACGATGGGCCTCATGCGCACTGCGATGAGGGGCTCCGACCCCGTCATGTTCCTCGAGCCGAAGCGAATCTACCGCACTGTGAAGGAGGAGCTGCCCGCCGACGAGGAGTTCACTATACCCTTCGGCAAGGCGAAGGTCCTGAAGGAGGGGACGGGGGTCACGCTGGTGAGCTGGGGGGCGATGGTCCACACGTGCAAGGCCGCGGTGGAGCTCGCCTCGAAGGAGAACGTCTCGGTGGAGCTCATCGACATGAGGACCCTGATGCCCTTTGACATCGAGACCATCCTCGCCTCAGTGAGGAAGACCGGGAGGGTGGTCATCGCTCACGAGGCCACGAAGGTCTCCGGCTTTGGGGGGGAGATCGCGGCGCAGATAGCCGAGCGCGCGATAGACTCGCTCCAGGCCCCCATCGTCCGGCTCGGTGGGTTCGACGCTCCCTTCCCATACGCGCTGGAGAACACCTACCTTCCGTCTCCGGAAAGGATACTTAGAGCTATTAGAAAGGCCGCAAGCTACTAGGAAGAGGTAGTCCAGTAGGCTTGTTCCAACTGAAGTTACCTGACATCGGTGAGGGCATCGCCGAGGGGGAGATTCTCAAGTGGATGGTGAAGGAGGGCGACAAGGTCAGCGAAGAGCAGCCGCTCGTCGAGGTGATGACCGACAAGGTCAACGTCCAGATTCCGTCGCCCAGGACCGGAACGGTCACGAGAATCCTCGCGAAGGAGGGCGAGTCCGTCAAGGTCGGGCAGGTGATCCTGGAGATCGATTCAGGGGCGGACGAGCAGCCTGTCGGTTCAACGCAAGCATCTTCGGCGTCCACGCCCTCGACCGTCGCAAGCCAGCCTTCGCAGGGGCAACCGGCCGCGGCAGCGGAAGGAGTCCTGGCGACGCCCGCGACCCGTAAGCTCGCTCGAGAGATGGGGGTGGACGTCACGAAGGTCAGAGGGTCAGGCTCGATGGGAAGGATATCCGACGAGGACGTCAAGAAGGCCGCGGGTCAGGGCAGGACCACGATGGCAGCGGCGACCCCGACCCGTCCGGCCGGAAAGCCGAATGAGGAGAGGGTGCCCGTCAGAGGCTTGAGGAAGATCGTGGCTGAGAGGATGACAAAGTCCATCCACACGACCGCCCAAGTGACCCACGTCGACGAGGCCGACATGACCGAGCTGGTCCTTCTCCGGGAGGCGTTCAAGGGAAGCGCCGAGAAGCGCGGGGTGAAGCTGACCTTCCTCCCCCTGATGATGAAGGCGGTCGTCCCGGCGCTCAAGGAGTTCCCTTACGTCAACGCCTCGCTCGACGAGGAGGCCGGCGAGATTGTCCTGAAGAAGAGCTACAACATCGGCATCGCGACCGACACAGAGAGCGGCCTCGTCGTCCCCGTGGTGAAGGACGCGGACAAGAAGGACGTCTTCGAGATAGCGGCGGAGATCCAGCAGCTGGCCGCGAAGGCCAGGTCGGGCCAGCTCACGCTCGACGACGTCCACGGCTCGACCTTCACGATCACGAACCAGGGCTCGGTGGGGGGCCTCTTCGCCACCCCGATAATCAACTACCCCGAGGCCGCGATCCTGGGAACGCACAAGATATCGAAGAGGCCGGTCGTGAGGGAGGGGAAGATAGAGGTCAGGGACGTGATGTACCTGTCCCTGAGCTTCGACCACAGGATCCTCGACGGGGCCTACGCCGCGAGGTTCGTGAACAGGGTAATCAGCGTCATCCAGGACCCGAAGCTCCTGCTGGCGGAGATACTCTAGGCCTTAGGCTAGCCTTCGACCAGGGTCTCGGTGCTGCGGACCCCGCCTATCTCGTTGATGAGCTCCGAGATCTTCCGAATCTCGGGGTAGCCGGGACCATCGCCGAACGCGATGATGTCGTATCGCCCGTAGCCGAGGAAGGCCTTCCTGACGCCTTTGATCTTCCTCGTCTTCTGCAGCACGTCCTCCGCATCGAGAGGGGTGGTCTTAATCAGGATGCAAGTGTTGAGGGTCAAGTCACTCTTCGACCTCCGGAAGCGTCTCCGTGAACACGATCCCGCCCAGCCTCATCGTCTTCGTGACGGCCCGCGCCAGCTGCTTGCCGTTCGCCGCCTCCACGTCGGCGACTATGTCGTATCGACCCAAGACGGGGAACGCCCTCTTGATCTCGGGGATCTGACTGAGCTTCTTCGCGAGCTCCTCCATCCGTCCTCGCTCGGTCCTAATCAAGATGCAAGCGGATATCAAATCAATCGACCGTTAGGCTGAGGGGCCGTAGTGTAATAAAGCGTTGTCGGTGGCGATGGACCCCTAGAGTCACTAATCATTGGGGGAGAATCCGTTGCTGATTTTGGGTCGTTCTCGGAATTTCGTTATACGGGTCGCAGGTCAAAAGTCACTTGGGAGGTGAAACGAAAACATGAGTTACAAGATAGGTTTCAGCACAAGCAGGCGGAGCATCCTCGCATATTCAGTCCTCGCCATCTCGGTCATCGCCGCGCTCTCGTCGATTGGGGGCGTCTTCGCGCAGGCTCAGACGAGCAGCACCACGTCGACGACGTCCTCGAGCAGCCAGACGGGCACGGGGTCGCAATCTAGCTCCTCGAGTGCCAGCGTCCACTGCCCCAACATGGGCTCCAACGCTGGGAACGGCAATACACCTGCAGCGGCGACGTCCCGGTACTCGGCATAGCCTAGCGAGTGACAGGCCGGCACCCGGCTGTCACCCTGCTCCCCTCATTTTGTCGGGCGAGGAGTCTGCTCAGGTTACTTGGTCGTTCGGCCACATCATCTTCCGGAGCTTCATCCCCACCTTCTCCACCTGGTGGGCTTCCAGCGCGTCCATGTACTTCTGGAAGGACTTTTGGCCCTCCTTCTCGTAGACGCTCACCCACTCCTTCGCGAAGGTCCCGTCCTGGATCTCCTTGAGGTCCTTCTTCATGGCCTTCTTCACCTCCGGGCCTATCGCGCGCTTGCCGCGGGTCAGGCCGCCATACCGGGCCGTCTCGCTGACCCTGCGATACATCCCTGATATCCCGTACTTCTGGACTAGGTCTACGATTAGCTTCAGCTCGTGCAGCGTCTCGAAGTAGGCAATCTCCGGCTGGTACCCTGCCTCCACTAGCGTCTCGAACGCGTTCTTCACCATGCTCTCCACGCCCCCGCAAAGGTCCACCTGCTCGCCGAACCAGTCGCTCTCGACCTCCTCCTTGAAGGTGGTCTGCAGGATTCCCGGGCGGGTCGAGCCGATGCCCTTCGCCATCCCGAGGATCCGCTCCCAGGCCCTCTTGGTGTAGTCCTGCTCGACGGCGACGAGCGAGGGCGTCCCGAAGTTCTCAAGGTAGAGCTCCCTCACCCTCTGCCCGGGAGACTTGGGCGCGACCATTATCACGTCGGACTGCTTCGGCGCCACGATCCATTTCCAGTGGATCGCAGCTCCGTGAGAGAAGGAAAGCGCAGCCCCCTTCTGGAAGTTGGGCTTGATGTCCTGCTTGTAGATGCGGGCCTGCTCCATGTCCGGGATCAGGACGTGGACTATGTCCGCCGCCTTCACCGCATCTGGGACGGTCATGACCTTGTGCCCCTCGCTCTTCGCCTTGGCCCAGCTCTTGCCCCCCTCGCGTAGGCCGACGACGACCTTGAGCCCCGAGTCCCGCAGGTTGCTCGCCTGTGCCGCGCCTTGGATCCCGTAGCCGATGACGGCTATCGTTTCGTCCTTTATCGGCCCCAAGCTGACGTCGTCGTCGTGCCACATCTTCGCCATGATTTCCGCAGGCGCGGACCTGAGGACGAGATATAAGTGTGACATCCTTCCGCGACCAAAGTCGCGAAATTCCAGCGTCTGTTACAACGCGTGTAGTTCCTGCTTCCTCGACCGGGCGTGCTCCTCCGGTTGTCCGGAGGAGTGGAGGCCCTGTCTCCACAGGCATAAGTTCGGGCATGCCCTGCCCTACCTGAGCGAGTCCCCGCTTCAGCACCACACGCGCCGCGTTGATATCGCGGTCCAACAAACGATGACATCCACGGCACTTGAACTCACGGACGTCCAGCGAGAAGGGATTGAGGGCTTCGCAGAAAGTACACTCCTGAGTGGAGTATCCAGCGTGGACGCGTACGACCACAGAGCCGGCAGCAGGCGCCTTGTATTCAGCTAGTCGGACTAGCTGACCCCACCCCGCGTCTTGGATTGACTTGGCCAGCTTGGGGTTTCTGACCATATTCCTGACACGGAGGTCCTCGAATGCAACAAGCCTATGGTCGACGACGAGCCCCGTCGATAGCTTGTGGTTGTGGTCGAGGCGCTGGTTGGCCACGTGCGAGTGCTGGATTGCGAGCTTAATCCTAGCTTTCTCCCTGTTACGGGACCGCTTCTCCTTGCGCGACAGAGAGCGCTGGAGATGTTTGACACGCTCCTCAGCTTTCCTAAGGAAATGTGGATGTGCGACTTTCATTCCTTCTGAAGTCGTCACTAGCGACTTGAGACCTAGGTCGACTCCGACTGGCGGCCCCCCTGAGGACGGGATCCGAATGCCCTGCGTTGGGACAATATCTTCGTACACAAGTGAGGCGAACCACTTTCCAGATGGCTCTCTCGTGACCGTGCACGTCTTGAGTCTGATGCCTACTGGAAGAGGTCGATGAAACACGACCTTGACGTTGCCGACCTTCGAGAGGAAAAGGCGTCTCCGAAACGCATCTGGCTTCACTGACCCGTTATATGCCTGGGGATACGTGAACGACCCCGACCGAGAGAACTTCTTGAACTTGGGGAATCCCGCGCGATGCCCAAAGAAGGCCGCAAACGCTTTGTCGAGCCTGCGAAGGATATCCTGTCCAGATTGGGCATAGAGTTCGCCCAGGAGAGGGTCTGCACGCCTCTCGTCTGTGAGTATCCGTTGTTGGAGGTTATATGATGTCGATTGGCGATGTTCCCGCCACCGTCCTAGGCGATGGTAGAGCGCGCAGTTCCAGAGCCTCCTCGAAGCCTCGACCATCCTCATTAGCTTCTGTTCCTGCTTTATGTTTGGATAGAGGCGGAAGTGAAAGGTCCTCAATATCCTCAAAGGACTGATTTAGTATAAAACCACAGATGTTGACCCGCTCCGCTTGCTTTCATCACGCCTGTAAACACCTCGACATTTGACGTTCTCAATTTTAGGTCCAACACGCCCTGGGGCCCGGCTGGCCCGGGACCCTTTCCTCGCGGATTTTGGCTCTTCGATGACTACGCTTATAAAACTCCGGAGGCGCCTGCCCTCAGATTTTCTTGCAAAGAGTCGCGAAGAGCCACCCTGCGAAGCTGACGGCGGGCATCGAAAGGACCCCGCAGCGGGCGATGCTGCGCGCCATCGGCTTGACGGACGAGGACTTTGACAAGCCCATCATCGGGATCGCGAACACGTGGATCGAGGCCCAGCCCTGCAACTACAACCTGAGAGAGCTCGCCGGCGAGGTGAAAAAGGGCGTCAGGGACGCCGGTGGGACCCCGCTCGAGTTCAACTCGATTGCGATCAACGACGCGATCGCGATGGGGACCGAGGGCATGAAAGCCTCGCTCATCAGCCGCGAGGTCATCGCCGACTCCATAGAGCTCTGCGCGGTAGGATACCAGTTCGACGGGCTTGTGACGATTGGGGGCTGCGACAAGACCCAGCCCGCCTCCGCGATGGCGCTGGCGCGCGTCAACCTCCCCGGAGTGTATCTCTATGGGGGGAGCATCCCACCCGGCGAGTGGAACGGGAAGGAGGTCACAATCCAGGACGTCTTCGAGGCGATGGGGCAGGTCTCCAGGGGGACCATGACGGTCGCGCAGCTCAAGGACCTGGAGTGCAACGCGTGCCCGACCTACGGGGCCTGCGGGGGGATGTTCACGGCCAACACGATGGCCTCTGCCCTCGAGGCGATAGGCCTGACCGTCCCCAACAGCGCCGCCCCGGTCGCGCCCAGCGAGACGAGGAAGAAGGTCGCGTACGAGAGCGGCTGGGCGGCGGTGAAGGCCCTCGAGAGCAACACGCGGCCGAGGGACATACTTACGAGGGAGGCCTTCGAGAACGCCGTCGCGGTGGTCGCCGGGATGGGCGGCTCGACGAACGCGGTCCTGCACCTCCTCGCCATCGCATACGAGGCGGGGGTGAAGCTTACCCTCGACGACATCGACAGGCTGGGGGCGAACGTGCCCGAGCTGGCAGACCTGCGCCCGGCGGGGAAGTACGTGATGTCGGACGTCGACAGGGTCGGCGGGGTAAAGCTCGTCATGAAGCAGCTCCTCGACGCCGGCCTCCTGCACGGCGACGCGCGCACGGTCACTGGGGAGAGCCTTTCCGAGAGGCTGAAGGGCGTCAAGCTCCCCTCGGGTCAGGACGTCATCCACCCCATCTCGAACCCCGTGAGGAAGTCCGGCGGGTTCGCGGTACTGAAGGGGAACCTCGCCACCGAGGGAGGGGTCCTCAAGACCGCGGGCTCGACGAGGAACTCGCACCGCGGTCCGGCGAGGGTCTTCGAGAGGGAGGAGGACGCGCGGCAGGCGATAATCGAGAAGAAGATCAAACCGGGCGACGTCGTGGTGGTCCGCTACGAGGGGCCCAAGGGCGGGCCCGGGATGAGGGAGATGCTGGTCGTCACAGCCGCCCTTGTGGGTCAGGGCCTGAAGGACTCCGTCGCGCTCCTCACTGACGGGAGGTTCTCCGGAGCCACTCACGGCTTCATGGTAGGCCACATCGCCCCAGAGGCCCAGGTGGGAGGGACCATAGGTCTCCTGAAGGACGGCGACGTCGTCTCCATCGACGTGGCGAAGAGGTCGCTCAACGTGGAGGTCTCCGCCAGGGAGCTCGCCGCGCGGAGGAAGGCCTGGAAGCCTCGCCCGATAAAATACAAGCACGGGGTCTTCGCCAAGTACGCGGAGCTCGTCGGCTCCTCGTCGAGGGGGGCCGTCTGCGTGGTGCCCGGCGAGAAGGCCGCCTTCTGACTCGAAACGTAGTTAGGTAAGCAAGGAAAAAGGCCTGTTGATACCTGCGCATGTCCGGCACCCCTGAGGCGAGTCTCTCCGAGAACCAGCCCAGTGGCGACCAGGGAAACGTCTTCCAGAGGCTCTTCTCGCCGCCCCTCCTGAAGGCCCTCGAGGAGAGGGGCTTCACCTCGCCTACGGACCCACAGATGAAGCTCGTCCCCCTCGTCGCCGAGGGGCGCAACGCCCTGCTGATGGCGCCCACGGGGACGGGGAAGACCGAGGCGGCGTTCCTCCCCATCCTCGACAACATGATCAGGAACGGCCTCGCGCGGACCCCCGGGATCAAGCTCCTCTACATCACGCCGCTGAGGGCCCTGAACAGGGACATGCTCGAGAGGATGCAGTGGTGGTGCAAGAGGTTCGACGTCAGGCTCGGCGTCAGGCACGGAGACACTGGACAGGCGGAGAGAGCGGGTCAGAGTATGGTCCCCCCGGACATACTCATCACCACGCCGGAGACGCTCCAGGCCCTCCTCACGGGGAGGAGGATAAGGGACGCCCTGACGAAGCTCAAGTGGGTGGTCGTGGACGAGATCCACGAGCTCGCGGAGGACAAGAGGGGCAGCCAGCTCTCGATTGCGCTGGAGAGGCTGAGGCGCGCCGTGGGGCGGGACTTCCAGCTCGTCGGGCTCTCGGCCACGATAGGCTCTCCCGAGACCATAGGCAGGTTCCTCGTCGGGGAGGGGAGGGACTGCGAGATAGTCAGGGTGCCGGTGGAGAAGATGCTCCAGCTCTCGGTGGTCAGGCCACAAGCCGCGGCCGAGGACATCGCACTTGCGGAGAGCATCTTCACCTTCCCGGAGGTCGCGGCGAGGCTCAGGACAATCCGGGACACGGTCGACGCGAACAGGTCGACTCTGATCTTCACGAACACGAGGTCCGAGGCGGAGGCGCTCGCGAACAGGTTCAGGGTCTGGAACGAGAGGCTGCCCATCGGGATACACCACAGCTCGCTCTCGAGGGCGACCAGGGAGGCGACGGAGAGAAGCCTGAGGGAGGGGAAGCTCTCCGGCGTGATTTGCACCAGCAGCCTCGAGCTCGGCATCGATATTGGCTTCCTCGACTGCGTCATCCAGTACAACTCCCCCCGCCAGGTCTCGAGGCTCATCCAGCGCATAGGCAGGGCCGGGCACTCCATCGGGCAAATCTCCAAGGGGCTGATAATCACCCAGGACTCGGACGACACGCTCGAGGCGATGGTCCTGTGCAGGAAGTCGCTCCAGGGAGAGCTCGAGCCACTGCTCCCCTTCCGCAACGCGAGCGACGCCGCCATCCACCAGATAGCAGGCCTCCTGATCGAGTCTAGCTCGTGGAGGCTGGAGGACCTATACTCGCTCTTCAGGAGGACGTATCCCTACTCCACGCTGAGCATCGAGACGATGAAGCAGTACCTGACCTACATGCGGGACAGGTACCCCCGCCTCCTCTTCTTCACCGAGAACGACGGGATAGTCAAGCGTGCGAAGGACTTCAAGCCGCTCTTCGAGTTCTACTTCGAGAACCTCTCCATGATCCCCGACGAGAAGCAATACGTCGTCATCGCAGAGGGAGACAGGGCGATAGGGGTCCTTGACGAGGCGTTCGTCTCCGAGTACGGGGAGATCGGCGTCAAGTTCGTGGAGGCGGGGAGGTGCTGGAAGATACTCGAGCTCTACGGCAACAAGGTCTACGTCGCCCCGGAGGAGGACCCGACGGGGGCAGTCCCGAGCTGGGTGGGCGACGAGATTCCGGTGCCCCTCCCGGTGGCGCTCGAGGTGGGGGCAATCAGGAGGGAGTACGCGGAGGCGCTGGCCATCGGGGGGCGCGGGGAGCAGTCCGTCATCGACTCGCTTCGCGAGCGCTACCCCGTGGACGCGGGCGCGGTAACGCAGTCCCTGAGCGAGGTGAAGGAGCAGGTCTCGCTGGGCCTGGCAATCCCATCGGACAGGATGGTCACGATAGAGAAGTGGGACAAGTACGTGGTGATACAAGGGACCTTCGGGCACAAGGTGAACAGGCTCCTCGCGCGCGTGGTGGCGCACATCCTCTCTGAGAGGATGGGGCAGTCCGTCGCGGTGCACCAGGACCCCTACAGGATAATCCTCGAGGTCGAGTCCTCCCCCCGGCTGGTGGAGGCGGTCATCCGCGAACTCGCGGGCAAGGACGTGAAGGAGCTCGCCCGCGCGGCCGTCGAGCGGTCCGGGATATTCAAGCGGCGGCTTATACACGTGGCCAAGAAGTGCGGTGCGATAGCGAAGGAGGCGGACTTCGCCAGCGTCTCGATCTCAGGCCTGATGGAGGCACTACGGGGGACGCCCGTCTACGAGGAGGCGCTCAGCGTCATCTTCCACGACGACTTTGACGTGGCGGCCTCGGAGTCGATCGTCTCCCAGATCCAGCGCAAGGAGATAGAGATCGCGATACTCGAGCCCGAGGGTGCCCCCTCGCCCATCGCGAGGATAGGGCTGGAGGAG
>JAPCJO010000055.1 GCA_027886905.1 Nitrososphaerota archaeon | reverse complement strand
GCTTCGCGGACGATATCGAGGCCACGGTGATCCACAGGGAGAAGGGCTCCTCGCTTGCGTGGTCCTTGTCCTTCTCCTCGACAATCAGCTTCTTCAGCTCCTTGGACGCCCCGTTGCAGACCTTGCACCCGCCGCGGGCGCTCCCGC
The DNA here is from genome assembly GCA_027886905.1 of Nitrososphaerota archaeon. Taxonomy (GTDB): domain Archaea; phylum Thermoproteota; class Nitrososphaeria; order Nitrososphaerales; family Gagatemarchaeaceae; genus Gagatemarchaeum. The sequence goes on along the minus strand of JAPCJO010000055.1, from coordinate 6,593 downwards.
TCACCATGTGGTCCGCGATGTAGTGGTGGACCGCGGAGGTCGGGCGGGAGAGCATCTTGGCGAGGTCGCTGAAGCTCATGGGCCTCATGTCCCCCGAGCCGCCCTTGTGCATCATCACCGCGAAGTAGTGCTCGTCGTTGTGAGTCTTCACGGCGTTGTTGACGATCTCGCGGAGGACCTGCTTGGCGATGAGCGCGCCCGTCACGCTGTTAACCGCCTCGGGTGGCATCATTATCTTGATTCCCATGAGTCTCGGTGCCAAGCCCGTCCCCGGATAGTTCTCTTTTTGCGATGTTCGGGGAAGCAGAAGGTCAGTTTCTTATGGAATAGGGAAAGACCCGCTCGGCGCTATAAATAGCGTGACACTATAAATATAGCCGGAACCACAATTTTCTCGTTGTTCTCCACGAAACCGAGATATTTTTCCAGAAACCTCGGTCTGGCTTCTCCGCCGGGAGACAACGTCCACGAGTTCCTTGTGGTCTGGAACCACGAGCTCGGCTCGCTCGCGAAGGTTCTCCAGGTCTTCTCGACGCACAAGGCCAAGGTCATAGTCGCGCACTCCCAGCTCGAAGAAGGCATGGTCGTGGGCACGTTTTACTGCGACACGACCAAGGCCGACGAGACCGTCGAGGGGATGCAGAAGGAGATCAAGGAGCTGACCTTCGTCCGGAGCGTGGACGCCGCGAGCGCGGAGTCGTCCCTCTTCGACAAGTTCCTCTTCCCGGTCACTGTGTGGGGGCGCGAGAGGGTCATCATAATGAGGCTCAGCCCTCTCCTCAACATCGAGAGGAGGCTGGTGGAGGAACTCGGCTCGGCGGGAAGCGCGATCATGTTCAGGGAGGGCGAGGGCTACGCCGCAGAGACCATCGTCCAGTACAGGACGGCCCTCGGGGAGGTCGCGACCGGGGTGCTTCTCGGGAACGTGGTCGACGGCCTGAGGGCGACCGGCTGGGGCCTGTTCGAGTTCAAGGAGACGAAGGACGGATACGAGGTGACCGTCCGCGACGCCCCGACTCTGGCGACCACGACAGAGCCGAGCAGGTTCCTCTGCGGGATAGTCGCAGGGATACTGGAGACGGTGTTCTCGGTGAAGATGAAGGTCGTCGAGTCCACGATCGAGCCCAAGAGCGGCCGGATGTTCGTGAGGCTGTCGAAGACCTCGGACATGAAGTCCTAAGGGACGCCGTCCCAAGACTATTCTTCTGGTCCTACGGCGCGTCGACTAGAACGCTAATATCGTCGGACGCCAATGGACAAGCCGATGTCCATCACTGCCCAGGCGGCGAAGGCGAAGGAGGCGGCCAAAGCCAAGGAGCGCATCCCGGACTGGCAGATCACCGTCAACTACGTCGAGACCTGCAACTGCGACTTTGGGTGCCCTTGCAACTTCAGCGGGTTCCCGACCTACGGCTTCTGCAGGGCCATCGTGCTCTTCAACATAGTGAAGGGCCACTACGGCTCAGTCTCTCTCGACGGCATCCCGGTCGTCTACGTCGCTTCCTGGCCGAAGGCAATCCACGAGGGCGACGGCACGATGCAGCTCTACATCGGGGAGCACGCGAGCGCCAAGCAGAGGGAGGCAGCGGCAATGGTCGTCGGCGGGAAGGCGAAGGGCAACGGGCCATTCGCGGTCTTCGCTGGGACGCTGAAGTACGCCCTCGAGCCTCGGGTCGCTGACATCAAGGTCAAGATCGATGGCAAGGACAGCAGCTTCTCGGTCCCCGGGGTGCTAGAGGTGAAGGTCGAGCCCTTCAAGAACCCCGTCACGGGAGCGGAGTCCCAGACCGAGATTCATATCCCGAACGGGTTCATCTGGCAGACAGCCAAGGCCTGCAAGACCAAGGTCATGAGGGTAGTCAGCCCGAACATCACCTTCGACGACTCGGGACAGAACGCGTTCTTCTGCCAGACGCTGACGTTCAAGGGGCCCTGAGCGGCTCAGAGGCCGGCCGACAAGAGCCCCAATACGCCGGGAAAAATCAGGGACGCGACGCCCAGTATGACTAGGCCTGCGGCTATCCCCCGCGTCAACCAGACCGCCCCGCGGAGGACCATCTTCTCGAGGGCTATCACCACGGAAAGGACGACCATGAAAGGAAGGCTCATCAGCGCGACCGCGAACATCACGAGCATGTAGGCCCAGCAGCAGCCCACGCAGTACTCGCCGTGGGCGAGCCCCATGGTGAAGCTCCCCACAAGGCCCCGGTGCGAGTGCTGGGTGAAGAACCCCATGGGAGAGACGCACTGCATCAGGAAGGTCGACTTGCGGGGAGAGAGCTGGTAAGCCCCGGCAAGGATGAGAACGGCCCCGGGCGCCACGTAGCCGACGCTCGCAAGGCTAGGGACCGCCGAGGAGGCGTCGACCGCGAGCAGGACCGCGAGATACACGGCTATACCCAGTCCCGCGTAGACGGCGAGGTATCCGGCCAGGAAGAGAGGTGTTCCGACCGCCTTGGCGAGGCGCGGGTTCGACTCCACCTTGGTGGAGAACCTGTTGTAGAAGGTCACGATGGGAATCATGGCGGGGAACATCATGGCCGCCATGCCCACCACCCAGATGAGCTCGAAGAGGCCGATGGCTGAAGGCGAGGTGGACGAGACCAGGGCGGCCACGCCCATCATCCCTCCCGAGGCCATCGTCATCATCGGCATCATCGGCATCTCGTAGAAGACCACACCCCAGGATGCGATGGAGACCGAGACGAGCACCGCGGCGACGCCTATGGTCAGCCTGTCCCTCGAGAGGACGGGCAGAGTCGGACTCACCGTCGACGCCAAGGTCTTCCCGGCCCACCCTCGGGGCAGGGTTCCTAATTAGCAGATGGCGAGACCTTCAGTCTCGTCTATGGCCTACAGCGGTTTCGCGTAGCCCTTGGCCGTGATGTCGTAGGTCTTCCCGTAGGTCCTCGTCTCCCCCTTCGCCAGGATGGTGACCGTGATCCTTCCCTCCAGGAGGCTGATGAGCTCGTAGACCGCGCCGCACTTCGGGCACGGGAACTTCTTGCCCACCTCCTTTTCGAAGGAGTTGAGAGCTATCTTGGTCGTGAAGTTGCCGGAGCACTCCGCGCACACTAGGTTGGCGTCCTGTCCGGACCCCGAGGCCTTCGCTGGCTTGGCTGCCTTCGCCTGAGTTTTCGCGGCCGGCTTCGGCTTGGACTTCTTGCTGGGCAATTGACGCTCGGCGTTCGCTCCGCGGCTTATTTATTTCATGCGCCACGAAGAACTTGCGTGATGGAAAGTCAGAGCCAGTGATGAAAAGCTGGAGCAAATCGAATCCCGGATACGATTCTTCAGGACGGTCAACGGCAGCCTCCTTAGGCGACTCTTTGATAGCTACTTAGTAGTGCTTTACTACCGCCTTTATTAGGCCCGGAGCCGCTAAAGAAGACATGACAAACATCTCAGGCTTGGTAAAGGGCCTGCATCACATTAGTTTGGTAACCTCCGACCAGGAGCTGAACCGGCGCTTCTACACCGAAGTCCTTGGGCTGAGACGGGTGAAGCTCACGGTGAACCAGGACGACCCGTTCCACCGCCACCTCTTCTACGCGGACGAGAAGGGAACTACGGGCACAGCGATAACCTTCTTCGAGTGGCCCGAGCTCCCTCGGGGATACGTCGGACTGGGCTCGCCCCACCACCTCTCCTACTCGGTGAAGGGGGTCGACTCCCTCCCAAAGTGGGCCTCGTGGCTCAGGGCGAACGGCGTGAGCGTCTCAGGGCCCTTCCCGCGGGACGACAAGCTCTCGCTATACCTGAGGGACCCAGACGGCGTGCTCGTGGAGATCACCGCGAAGAACCCGGAGGGCGTGACGGCGGACTATCTCAAGGGGCTCGAGGGCTCCGAGGTGAAGGGGGTGACCGAGGACATGAGGCTCGTCAAGTTCGACCACGCCTCCCCTCTCTCGAGCGACTCCCACGTCACGCACAAGTTCCTAGAGAAGCTCGTGGGCCTGGAGAGCTTCTCCGAGCGCGCCAACCCCGACCAGGAGGGGACGTCGCTCGCCGAGGTTGGGAGCCCGGACAACCCGGGATTCCTGAAGTACCTGACGTCCCCAGGCGCGAGGACAGGCATGGTCGGGAAGGGTAACATCCACCACATCGCGGTCGCCGTCGAGGAGGACGAGGACCAGCTTAAGATCAAGAGGAGCCTCGACGACGCGGGCATAAGGAACTCGGGGGTCGTCGACCGCTTCTGGTTCAAGTCGCTTTACTTCAGGGACCCGGACTACAACCTCCTCGAGGTCGCCACGAAGAAGCCCGGCTACGGGGTCGATGAGCCCCCAGAGAAGCTCGGGACATCCCTCGTCCTGCCCAAGTGGCTGGAGGGCTCCCGAGGAAAGATAGAGGCGGCGCTCAGGCAGACAGACCTCCAAGGTTCGGGAGCCTGGCCGCCGAGATACGAGCCCGTCCCCTCGCCCCCGGAGAGCCTTCATGTGAGGCAGAACCAGCTTGCGTGACCTCGGCTTCGTCCACAAGTTCGTCCCGCCCACGGGCGGGTCCCAGCTGACCTTGCTGCTCCTCCACGGCACCGGGGGCAACGAAAGCGACCTCATCCAGCTGGGGCACGAACTCGCGCCTCGCGCTGCCCTCCTGAGCCCCAGGGGCAAGGTGCTCGAGAACGGGATGCCGCGCTTCTTTCGCAGGCTCGGCGAGGGCATATTCGACATCAACGACCTCGTGGACCAGACCCACAACCTGGCGGTCTTCACGGGGGAGGCCTCGAGGGCCTACAGGTTCGACCTCGGCAAGGTGGTCGCCGTGGGGTACTCCAACGGCGCGAACATAGCCGGGAGCGCGCTCATCCTGCACCCCGAGACTCTGGCAGGGGCGGTCCTCTTCAGGCCGATGGTCCCGTTCGTGCCGGACGTGATGCCCAAGCTCTCGGGCAAGCCCATCCTCATCCTGGCCGGCTCGCGGGACAGTATCGTCCCCGAGGAGGAGACGGAGCGCCTGGCCGGGCTGCTGAAGCGCGCAGGGGCCGACCTGACGCTGCGCTGGGCGGACGCGACGCATGGAATCGCAAGCGAGGATGTTGCGGCGGCAAGGGAGTGGCTGTCGGAAAAGTTCCCAGACAGCTGATTTGCCCTTCTAGAGACCGGTTCCCCGCGATTCAAGAGCTCGCCGAAATCAAGGCAAGGCTGAGCCAGGTCGAAAGCAAGGTTTCCTCCAGATAGCCATTAAACGACCTCGCATTGGTCTTAATATCAGTAATCGAAATGATGCAGAGGGAAGTTGAGCGGCCCAAGACTCTTCTACATTGATGGGGTAAGACACTCAGCGCTCGTCGTTGCCAGCAGTGGGGAAGAAGCGGTAAAGCTCGCGGTTGAGGCCTCGAGCTCTGGAAAAGGCGACGCCAAGGTGCTCTTTGGCCAAGTAGGCGAGTGGGAATCACCCCGGGCTATTGAGTTGAAACTGCCAAAGGGCCTCGAGCTTGTCGAAACTCAGAGTCAAGCCTCGTAGCTTAAATCTGCTGCGCACTCGGCGGAACACCTCCCGAGAAATGAAGTTCTGTCCCAAGTGCGGCAAGCGTCTCAGGCTCCTCACCGGGAGGTCTCGAGGCCAGGCGATCTGCCCCAACTGCGGGACCCGCGTGAGCGACGTCGAGCAGCCCGAGGCCCCGGTGGAGACCTCGAAGACGTCACTGGCGCAGTCGTTCCCCTACGCCACGATGAGGCCCTACCAGAGAGACGTCCTCGACAAGATGGAGTCCGCGCTGGCCTCGGGGAAGAAGTTCATCATCCTGGAGGCGCCCGTGGGGTTCGGCAAGTCGGCGGTCGCGGCCGCGCTCTGCCGCCACCTGAGGTCGGCCTACGTCCTGACCTCGACCAAGCAGCTCCAGGAGCAGTACTCCGCCGACTTTGGGTTCACCACGGTTATGGGCAAGTCGAACTTCACCTGCCTCGTCCCCACCAGCTCGGGAAGGCTCGTCGCGTGCAGCAAGGGGAGGTGCGAGGCCGACTGGAGCCTCTCCGACTGCCCCCACTACCTGTCCTTCGACCAGTACGAACTCCACCTCAAGGGACAGTGCGACAGGGAGTCCAAGTGCGAGAAGGTGCTGAGGAGGGAGGGAGAGGGGAAGCTCTGCACCTACTACAAGCAGAAGTGGGACTCTTTCAGGCAGAGGATTACCGTCGGCAACTACGCCTTCTTCTTCAGCGAGCTGAGGTACACGGAGGACGTCAGGAAGAGGAGGCTGTTGGTCTGCGACGAGGCGCACGACCTGGAGAGGCAGCTCGTCGGGTCCGCGTCCTTCACGCTCAGGCCATCCTCCATCCGCCAGTATCAGGTCCCCGGCGGACCTGATTTCGCAGTCCCCTACGAGGAGGGCATGGGCAACAACGCCGTGGACTGGCTCGGGGCGCTAGGTGACGCTAAGGACACGCTGAAGGGCTTCTGCGACGCCCACGACGGCGACCTGACGATGCAGGACAAGCTGATCTCCTGCAGGGGCATGCTCGAGTCGCTGGAGGGGTTCATCGACGCGCTCAAGGACGACCAGGAGAACTGGATCGTCAGCGGGGTTAGGAAGACCACGACCATGGACGCCTACGGGGGAGGCGCGACGATGGTCGACGAGGTCGTCTTCC
>JAPCJO010000054.1 GCA_027886905.1 Nitrososphaerota archaeon | reverse complement strand
TGATGCCCTTGTCTAGAAAGAACCTGTGGTACCTGTAGCGCACAGTCTCCTTGTACTGGCCGGTGTGTCTGGCAATCTCGTTCACGTTGGGGCCTACCTCCGCGAGGCAGTGCGCCATCTGGACGAGCTCGCGATTGAGCCTTCGGCGCGGCGACTCAGAACGGTTGACGTCGTCGCCCACGGGCAATCAACCACCTATGTGCGAAGTGAAGTCTTTGCGTCGCCGCCTTCTGCTCTCCCGCAGGGTAGGGTAGGAGTCCTCAAGGACTGATTGCCCGCCGATAGTCAACAGGTTCACGGCACGGTCCGAGGAACCGAGGAGCCGGACAACCGCAAGGTCGCCGAACCCCGCGTTGAATTCCGTCTTTAGCCTGGTCTTCAAAGTGGACAGGTCGCGCAGCTCCCATGCAACGACCTTCCATATCTTGTTATCCTCTTCCTCAAGCTGCACCTTCAGTAGGAGGTGCCTCGCGTCCGACTTGATCTTCTTCCCCGAGGAGAACGAGAAACTCTTGAAGAACCTGTTCGACTCCTTCTGGACGCTCGCGCTGGTCTTGATTTCTAGGTAGGTCACCCTCTCTCCCTGCTTCAAGATGCAATCGGGGTAGCCGGGCCTCCCCAGCACTGAGGCCTCGAGGGGCGTCTTCCTGAGCTCGTCAGCTATCATGTACTCGAACCTCTTCCCTACGTCGTTGATTCGGTTGCCCGTGAAGCGCTGGCCGGACTTCTCTGTGAGCCTCACGAACGCTGTAAGGGCCTGCGAAAGGTGCCCGAGGAGGAGCATGTCCTCCCTATCGCCAGTGTCGATTGGGAGGACCATATGCCCCGAAGACTCCCTGACGAGGTCGGCGAAGCTCACTTGTGAGAGTCCGTTTCGGATCCAGAACTCGGTGTTCTGCGTCCCGTAGATTGCTCTGCTGGAGGTGTGTATGACTACGGCCACGGCACCGTCTCGATGTTCCGTTTGGGGACCGTTTGGAGGCACTTCGCAAAGAGTCGCTTCGAAGAGCTTTGTCTGCAACTCGATTCCCATTTGCGGTCCCTAAGCGGCCGTCAGACTAAGGCGAAGAGCTAGGAGAAAATACGTGCAATCCACGACGCCGGCGTCGTTTGGAGGGCTCAATGCGCGTATTGACGTCGGCTGAGATTATAGAACTACCTTTGCGGCGAGGGCCAATTTTTATGCAATCTCTAGAACCGTCGTCTCGGACGCGGCTGGTAATGTCGAGCGCGTCGTCCTCGCCTCCGCTGCTGACTTCGAAGCTGCTGGTCTCTACCTTGACTGCCATGGCCGTTACAGCGGCGCGCCGGTCGGTATTTAGCCGGCTTCCCGAAGGGCTCAGGCTTGGCTGTCGTTTCGACGGTGAGACGGGCCGTTCTGGTCTCTAGAATTAACTACGCGGCGATTCATAGGCTCTCCGAAGCGCTTTGAAATCTACCCTCGTGTTCGCCGCGGCCGTCGTCGTCGCGACGCTGATTGCGGGGACGTTCCTGCTCACGACGCAGCCGGGCGCCACCTCAAGCACGACGTCCATGTCTTCGACATCCTTCCAGACGAGCGGCAGCTACACCAGCGCCTCCCAGAGCTTGGAGCTGCGGCTCTCGGTCAACGCGTCCTCCACGGGAGGGGCGAACGGCAACGTGACGGTCTCGATTGCCGTGGAAGAGTACAACACCCTCGCCGCTGCGAACAACGTCTCGAAGGCCTCGGAGTGGGGCCTGCAGGGCCTCTCCCTTGGATCGTGCGACACGCAGACCTACCCGTTCGGGGTGGCGCTATACAGCGGGACGTACACCGCCGGGAACGTCTCCCAGGCCACGCCCCTCCAGATCTACCCGGTAGTCCCGTGCCCGCTCCTACTGAGGCTGGTCACTGGGTACCTCTTCCAGCCAGCGAGCGACTTGGCGGTGGTGCTCCCGGGCGGCCCGAACGCGACCGCGATGCAGATGTCGGCGAACGTGACGGCTACTGCCGTCTACGCATCCCCCTCTCCCACCCCGCTTGCCCCAGGGACCTACACCGTGGCGGCCGGGGACGAATGGGGCTCGGTAGTGTTGGTCCACTTCACGATCGGCGCCAGCGCGTCGACCAGCGTGAGCACGAGCGGACCATAGACCGGCACCGTGGCTCGAAACTTCTGGGCTGCGACTTGGGTGCACATCAGCCCTTCGGGCCACGGGATTGCGCCCGGGAAAATTTGGGCAAGATTTGGGTCTGTTTTGGGCGAAATCATAATTATCGAAAGCGGCTTTTTGTGCAATCATGTCCTCTAAGGTTTCTAGAAGATCTCTAATCAAGACCATGATGGTGGCTGGAGCGGCCCTGGCCGCTGCCCCGCTCCTCGGCAAGGCTTCTGCGATGCAGAAGCTTTCTGGGTCCCAGAAGGCCGGATTGCCGAATAACTTGACTGCGGCGCCGGAGCAATCATACGAAAAGCCCCTAGTCCTGATCGTAAAGGGCAATCAGATCCTAGGCTACAGGGGGCTCAAGGAGGTGCGGGTGCAGGACTCGTCCCTTTCGAGCATGCTGAACGCCAAGTTCGGCTCCATGGGGGGTAGCAACTAGACATGACCTCCCACAGAGAGGCCCCTTCGATATCAAAGGACCCTGTGGCCGACAACACTGACCTTTACGCGTTCGTCAGCCCGGACGCGACGGACACCGTCACACTGATCGCGAACTTCGTCCCGCTTCAGGATCCAGCAGGTGGTCCAAACTTCCACTCGTTCGGAGACGACGTCCAGTACTCGATCTACGTGGACAACGACCATGACGGCGACGCGGACATCACATACCAGTTCGCGTTCAACACAGTGGTCACGAACCCAGGGACGTTCCTCTACAACACCGGGCCGATTTCTTCCCTTACAGATCCAAACTGGAACGTCAGGCAGTTCTATTCGGTCACCCAGAACCTCCACAACGGGACAGGTCCCGACGACGCGACGGTCCTCGGAAGGCACCTTCCTTGCCCACCCGTGAACGTAGGCCCGAGGTCTATTCCGGATTCCCCCGGGTACGGGAGCTTGGCTGCCGCCGCCGTGAACGACCTGGGCAACGGAATCAAGGTCTTCGCGGGGCAGAGGGGAGAGGGCTTCTACGTCGACCTCGGCTCCATCTTCGACCTCGGGACACTCAGGCCCTTCCAAGGCGCGCACCTGATACAGATCCCGACCTCCGACAACTATCCCCCTCCGAACGGCCCGAACGGGGGCGCAGACGGCACCAAGGGATACAACGTCCACTCCATAGCGATTCAGGTGCCCAAGACCCAGCTGACAAAGGACGGGAGCAATCCAACCGACCCGTCGAGCCCGAAGTCGGTCATCGGGGTCTGGGCCGCCGCGAGCAGGCAGAGGAACAAGCATGCGTCCGGCTTGGACGGAAGCGGGAACGTCGAGCAGGGGCACGAGTCGGGTCCCTTCACTCAGGTGTCTCGCCTAGGGATGCCGCTCATCAACGAAGTAGTGATTCCCGTCGGCCAGAAGGACTTTTGGAACCTCTCGCACCCCTCAAAGGACTCGCAGTTCCTTTCCAACTACCAAAAGCCCGAGCTGCAGGTGCTGCTCCCGGTGCTCTATCCCGGCGTCTTCCCCAACCTCGCTGGCATCTCCGCCTCGCGAGCCGACCTGGTCGCGATCCTGCTGACCGGAATCCCGTCGGGGCTCATAGCCGGCTTCCAGAACTACACAGGTCCAATCCAGGCAGACCACCTGAGGCTCAACATGGCCATCCCCCCGAACCCGGCGACCTCTAACAACAACCCCGCGCCGACCGACCCCGCAAGATTTGGGCTGCTGGGCGGCGACCTCGCAGGCTTTCCGAACGGCCGGAGGGTCTTCGACAACGTGACAGCTGTGGAGCTGAGGGCCATCGCTGGCGTCACGTACCCGCTCGTAGACCCCTCGTACACACCGGACCCCGCTGCGGGCTTGCTCACGGACGGGACCACCAACGACGTCCCATACCTGAGCGCGTTCCCGTACCTCGCCCTGCCCCACCAGGGATACCTGCACTATCATGACCCGAACAGCCCGGACGCGTAGCGTCACCTCGGAGCGGAGCCGACAGTAGGCCTCGGGTGAGGCTGATGCCGCTGGGGCTCTCGAGGGAAGAAGCGCTGAGGGTCGTCGCGCTCTACGCCGCCCTCGGGGTTGTGACCTTCGCCGGCTTCTTCGCCTCCTCCGTGGTCGGGAGGTCGTACGTCCTTCTCGCGGGCCTCGGCCTGGTCGCGTATGTGTTCGGCCTCCGCCACGGCCTCGACGCGGACCACATCGCCGCCATCGACAACACCACCAGGAAGCTCATGCGGGACGGCCAGCGCCCTACGACGGTCGGGTTCTGGTTCTCCCTCGGTCACTCGACCGTCGTGGTGGCCCTCATCGTCGCGCTGGTGTACTCTACGCGCGCGGCCGTCGGGGCGATTCCCGCCCTGCAGGCGATGGGAGACGTTGCGGGGACCGCCATATCGGGGGTCTTCCTCTGGATCATGGGCGCGATCAACGTCGTCATCGTCTTGGAGATCTACCGCATCTTTCGCGCCCTCCGCACGGGCGAGATGGATGAGGCCAGGCTCGAGGCGGCGCTCAGCAACCGGGGGTTCATGAACCGCTACTTTGGAAGGATGTTCAGAATCGTCGAGAGGCCCTGGCAAATCTACCCCATCGGGGTGCTCTTCGGCCTGGGCTTCGACACGGCGAGCGAGGTCGCCCTCATAGCGATAAGCGTCGGCGTGGGCGTGACATCAGCGGTCCCAATCTGGATGGTCCTGGTGCTGCCCCTGATGTTCACGTGCGGCATGGTGCTCGTCGACACCTCGGACGCCTTGCTGATGACCATGGCGTATTCTTGGGCGTTCCTCAAGCCGATAAGGAAGGTCTACTACAACCTGACCATCACCTTCATCTCAGTCCTCGTGGCGTTCCTCATAGGAGGGGTCGAGCTCCTCCAAGTCTTCTCGAACGAGCTCAGGCTGACGGGCGGGGCCTGGCAGTGGCTGGCAGGCATAGACTTCGAGACGATGGGACTCGGCGTGGTGTGCATCTTCCTGGTCTCCTGGGCTGCCGCAATAATCGTCTATAGATTCAAGAACTTTGAAAAGGCGATTCCCGTGCTCGACGGACGGAGCTAGCCAACCTTTTCCGGAACTCACACGTTGTCTTTCGCGATCTTCGCGGAGACTTCCGCTGTCATGTAGGTGCCGTTCTCGCCGATCGCTAGGTTGCACTTCACCGGGTTCGCATACAGGACGGCGTCCCTGAAATGGACCAGGCGCAGCACAGACTTGTTGCCTCCAGGCAGCGAGGAGACATACTTTGCGAAATCGTCCCGCCCGATGTAGAGCTTGGGCCCCAAGCCGTCGAGGACATTCTTGGCCTCGTCAAAAGCCATGCTCGCAATCACCGCCTCGCCCATGATGGAGCGAGTGCGTCCCGAATCGTAGAAGAATATCCTGTCCCCTTTCTCCAGGGCCGTGCGCTCGCCATCTGCGAGGCTCGCGTGGACGCTCTTCCCGTGGAATATGTCGTGCATGACTTCGTCCGAGTAGATTGGAACGATTATGCCCAGAACCTCTTTGTTACCCAAGATCGTCAGGATTTACAGGCACGGCCCACGCTATAACAGCATTCCGGAGAAAGTCCGTCTCTTGGTTTCCGCACTATCCGTCTCGTGGTTTCCGCACTATCCGTCTCGTGGTTTCGGCTTGGACGTAGCACGGGTTGACCCACTGGAGAAGAATTCTCGATAGCCGAGTGTAAAACACGATATCACGGGATCAAAGGCCAGGGAAATCAAGTTGGCTCGGTTCACAGCACTGGTGCAGATATTCGCGGAGTCGAAGAGCCTCGACGCAGTAGAGCGCGCGCTCAGCAAGCTAGACAACCTGGAAGCGCTCTTCGAGGTCACCGGGGAGTTCGACGTGGTGGCGCTGGTCTCGGCCGCCGACAGCGCGGAGTTCAGGGAGGTCATGAGGGACAAAATCAGGAGCATCAAGGGTATCAAGGCCACCGCCATCTCGGTCGTCCTGAAGGACGTGAGGGCGCCGATCCAGCAACCAGCAGCAGAAACCTCGCAGCCCGCCGAGGCGTTTCATCCGCGCGACGGGCTTCTCGTCTTGAACTAGGCCTCTGACAGCGCTTCTAGGAAGTACTGCGGGAACATCTCTTTGTGCGCCTTCACGAAGCTCGTGAAGTTCGAGTCGAGTATGTATGTGACCGCGTGGTCGGTCTCGCTCCTCACGCTCCTCCCATAGGTCTGGACCAGGCGCAAAGCGGTTTGCCAGTCATACCAGCCCCTGTCCTTGTTCATCTTGACCTGCGTCCTCCTGTCAGAGAGGTCGGAGAATGGGACCTTCACTATTACCTGGAACCTCGCGAGGTCGTCCTTCAGGTCAACCCCCTGGTAGAGGCTCGGGGAGATGAGCACCGAGGCCCCGGTCGCCCCGTGGGTGTGCAACAGCTCCGACCTGGCCATGCTTCCCTCCGTGGTCACGAGCCGGGCCTTGTTGCGCTCCGAGACGTGCTCGATGATGTAGTTAGCCTGCTGGTAGGAGGTGGTGTGAACGACGCCCCTCTCGTTCTCGTGCCTGGTCATGACTGCGTCCACGGCCTTCGCGATTCCGTCCATCGAAGCGTTCATCGTCGCCCAGCTCAGGGGGGCGACGTCCATCGCGTGGATCCTCCTGTTCTCGACGGGGAAGGAGGACTCGGAGACCCTGATGAAGGACGCTTCCTCCTCCGGGATTCCCAACGTCCTGCATAGGAGCTCCTCGGAGAAGACGGTCGCCGACATCAGCAGGACCGTCTCGGCGGTGCCGAAGAGCCGCGAGGTGAACGCCGCGACGTCGAGCGGCTGGAAGACGACCTCGTCGACCATCGTCGCGCCTCCCCCGTAGGCGTCCATGGTCGT
>JAPCJO010000053.1 GCA_027886905.1 Nitrososphaerota archaeon | reverse complement strand
CAGGATCAGATTTGGTACGTGGACAATTTCACCCTGACGGTAACCCAGACGAGCATCTCAGGGGAGTATCAAAGTCAATACTGGACCTGGGACACGGCTTCAAACGGAGCTATATCGAACTGCTCGATCGAGTACAATTACTCACAGGCCTTCACTCTCACTCCTGTGTTCAGCTCGACAAGCGTGTCCTCCAGCACAACTACATCACAACAGAACAACGCAACGGCAAGCTCCCCTCCGGTTCAGACTGCAGGTAGTTCAACGACGAGGTCTTCCTCATCTTCTTCCTCTACCTCGACCACGACGTCGACCCATTCTGGCGGTTCCGGATACCTAGGAGTGGAGATCTTGCTAGCCGCTTCAGTTCTGGTTATTTTGGGCGCTGTTTCCTGGGTCGTCCTCAGAAAGAGACCGTAAAGTCGTCCCTGATGCCTATCAAAGCAAATTTTTCACGAAGTCTAGACCGGCCCAGTCGTTGATTTCCAAATCAGAGCCATCATCGAACATGAGTCCGATTTGATACAACATCGATGGGTCGTCTGCGATTATGAAATCGTCCATCTCTCTTCCGCCAGCATAGTCGCGAAAACCTGAAAGTATCGATTGGTTCACCGTCGTCCCAAGCGCCTGAAGCAGGTCTTTCAGCGGGCCTCTCTGAGAAAGAGACTCCGCGGAGAAAATCCAGAGCACCTCAGAACCGCTTCGATCGACTGGCGCCCAGCTGACCTCCTTGTACCCATCATCCCCGTCGGCAGGGAGCGTGAGTTCTTGCTGGATTGAATCCTGCAGAGAGCCCTTTCCTATCGCGCGGTCCAAGATCAACCTGACGGTCTTGAAGTCGATCCCGTTCGACCTCAAACTTACGCGGACCTCCGGTGGTTTCTCGTCCACAGCGTTGATCGTGGCGGTCACGGATGTGGAACCTTTGGCCACCACAAGGGAATCCTTTTCGCATCGAATCCTGTAGCCGTCGTATCTGCCCGCAAAATCGTCGCCGAAGTAGAGGAAAAAAGCCCAAACGTCCCTGTCCATCATTCTTAGACGAAGGGCCGGAGCCCTGATGGTCCCTTCAAGGTTTCCGCGAACAAATCCCGAGCAAGGAAAGAGCTGTGACTGCTCCCCTAGAGCGATCTGTATGGACTCTCCTCCGGAGCCGAATTCGGTCGATGACGACTGCACACGAGTCTCCTTGACTAGGGTCGTCCGCGCTTCCCAACGATTCGTCCGCCCTGGGACCGGCGTGTTCTTGAAGAAATACTGAGCATACCCTTCGCCAGCGAGCGCTTGCTTTAGTTTGAGTTTGTGCGTTGCACTCCTAAGGGAAATCAGACATCTCTTGTTCGTGCCGGTCTGAGGAAGGAACTCGTATCCCGCCTCCAAGCCATCGACCGAGCAGACTACTTGCGTATCGTGCCCGGGCCAAGGACAAGTATTAACAGATTCTGACACGGAAGAGACTCGCGCTGGCCGGAAAACGGTTTATTATGCCGGACGGGCTGAGCGGCGGCAGTGAGCGTGCAGCAGCAGCAGGTCGAGTGGCTGGTCCTGGTCGACGACAACGACAAGGAGCTAGGAGTCGACACCAGGGAGAACTGCCACAAGGGGATGGGGAGGAGGCACCGGGCCTTCGTCGTCTTCCTGTTCGACAAGCAAGGGAAGATGCTGCTTCAGAGGAGGAGCATGAAGAAGAAGCTCTGGCCAGCCTACTGGGACGTCTCGGTCACGAGCCACGTCTACAAGGGGGAGACCTACGAAGGGGCCGGGATCAGGAGGTCGATGCAGGAGCTGAACGTGGTCGTCAAGAAGCTAGACCGGAAGCTGGACTACACCTACTTTGCAAAGTTCGGCGACTACTGCGAGAATGAGTTCTGCGTGCTTCTGACGGGGAACCTGGAGGGCGCACCCAAGCCGAACCCGGACGAGATCATGGAGACGAAGTACGTGACGATGGACGAGCTGGCCGCGGACATGTCGAAGAATCCCGACAAGTACACGCCGTGGTTCAAGATAGCCTTCGAGAGATACTCTCAGCGCAAGAAAGACTAGACAGCGGCCTATGCTTTTAACGCCCGAGCGGCGCAACGGTTGACGCTTGCTCTTCGAGCCCGCCATATTCCTCGCCGCCCTGGGGATTACCACCCTTGAGCTCGTCGAGGCGGCTGCGGTCGCGCTCGCTCTCTATGCCCAGTCTCGTAGGACTGCCGTGTTCCTCTACGCGGCGGCGGGGATGGTCGTCGTCTTCGCGCCGATGTTCGTGCTTGGAGCCCTCATCACCCTCCTCCCCGACTACATAGTCAAGCTGACGGCGGGCATCCTGCTCCTCTACTTCGGGCAGAGGCTCGTCAAGAGCGCGCGGAGGGCGGTCGTCAGCGCCAGGAGGGGGACCGCCCACAAGGAGAGCTTCGAGAAGGGAGAGCTCGCGACGGCGTTCTCCGTAGGCGCCGTCGAGGCCTTCGAGGCGGCCATCGTCCTCGTAGGGCTCCTGCCCAATGGGTTCCAGTCCACGGTCTTCGGGATGGCAGGAGGGATAGGCGTGGTGGTCGTCGCCACGTACGTCCTTAGGGACCAGGTGAGGAAGGTGAAGCAGGCGGACATGAAGATAGCGGTCTCGGCGCTCCTGCTCTCCTTCGCGACATTCTGGTTCGGCGAGGTCTTCGCGCCGCTCGACGACCTTCTCCTGATCCCGCTATTCCTGGTCTACGTCGCCGCGGTCTACTGGTTCGCCAACCGCCCCTCCCCCAAGGTCGCGGTTGCGTCCACGCCCCCGGCCGCGGCGACCTGAGCTCAGCCGAAGAACTCGCGTATTTTGGCGCCGGCCACGCCTACGGCGCCGGCCTGGGCATCCTCGGTCTGGCCACCTATGTGAGGGGTCGTTATGGTGTTAGGGGCCGTGACGACCTCGGTTATCCTCGGCTCTGCCTCGAGGACGTCGAGCCCCGCTCCCGCGATCTCCTTCGCTTCGAGGGACTTGATCAGCGCGGCCTCGTCTATCACCGCTCCGCGGGCGGTGTTGACGATGAAAGCGGTCCTCTTCATGAGGGAGAGCCTGCGCCCGTCGATCAGGTGCCTCGTCTCGGCCGTGAGGGGGACGTGGAGCGTGATGAAGTCGGACGACGCGAAAAGGGAGTCGAGGTCGACCATCTTGCAACCCAGGGACTCGAGCGTGTCACTAGGGACATCGGCCACATCGTATCCCAGGAGCTTCATCCCGAGCACCTTCGCTATCTCGCCCACCCTCGTGCCTATCCTGCCCATCCCCACTATGCCCAGTGTCTTTCCCCGGAGCTCGACGCCGACGAAGCGCCCTTTCTCCCACCGGCCCGCCTTCATCGAGGCGTCCGCCGAGACGGTGCCCCTAGCGAGGGCGATCATCACGCCCACCACGTACTCCGCGACGGACTCCACGAGAGACTCCGGGCTGCTATCGACCTCTATCCCTCCCGCGCCCGCGGCGTCGGTGTCGATGTTGTCGACTCCGCTCCCAGCCCTCACGATGAGCTTGAGATTGGTCGCATTGGCTATCACCCTGGCGTTGACCTTGGTCCGGCTCCGGACGACGAGGACGTCGTAGCCCCCGACCTTGGCTGCCAGCTCGTCCCTAGTCATATTGGGAGAGTAGTCGACCTCGAAGTCCTTCGAAAGGCCCAGGGTCGCCACGTCCATCGCGTCGCAGACCAGGACTCTACGCTTCTCCAAGATCAGGCGCTTTCGGCCGCGGATTTTTCCCGCTGTTAAGACTATTGGACGCGAGGGTGGAGGCTACAGGATGGTCGAGACGCCGTACCTGCCGCCGAGGAGGCGGCCCTCTTCGAACCTCCGGAGCTTGAAGACGGAGACGTCGTAGTCGCGGAAGGTCCCGTCGGTGACTAGCGATGCGACTATGCGCCCGAACTCGGGCGCCAGCTTGAACCCGTGGCCGCTTAGGCCCACCACGCAGTAGACGCCCGGGAGGCCCATCTCCGAGAGCTCGTCTATGATGGGGTGCTGGTCGGGGGTGTTGTCGTAGAGCCCCGCGTATCCCCGCCTGTATGTCCCTCCCGTTGCCATGACGGGAAAGGCGGCGGCGGACGACCTCGAGAAGTCGGAGGCCTCATCGTAGCTTATGCTCTCGTCGTAGGCGTCGGGGTCGGCCTCGCTTCCCGAGACGTCCAGCTCGTGCGAAAGGGTCCCCACGAAGAAGAGCTCGTTGCCCTCGGGCTTGTAGTAGGCCGAACGGGGAAAGTCGAAGACCACCGGCCTCTTGCCCAGGTAACCGGAGGGCCGTCCGAATATAGCGACCGGATGCCTGGACACCTTCACAGGGAGTTCCACGCCGAGTCCTGAGAAGAGGGGCTTCGACCAGACCCCGGTGGCGAGCACGACGCTGCGGCACCTCAAAGGCCCTCCGGTCGTCGAGACCGAATAGCCCCCTCCGGAGCCTGGAGCGCGCTCTATCTTCGTCACCCTGGCCCCGGTGAGCACCTCCGCCCCGAGCTCTACCGCGGCCGACGCGAAGGCGCTGGCGGTGGCAGCGGGCTCCGCGTAGCCGGCGTTGGGCTCGTACGCGAAGAGCGAGAAAGCCCCGGCGTCCAGCATCGGCTCGACGCGTGACGCCACCAGCTCGTCGGGGGCCATCACCCTGGAGTCGATCCCGAGCCTCTTGTGCATCGCCGAGTTCTGGCGGAGGGCCTGGACCGAGGCTTCGTCCGCCCCCACCAAGAGCCCGGTCTCCACGTACCCGGCGCTGCGCCCAGGGAGCTCGCGTCCAAAGTCCCTGAAGAACCGGTAGCTGAGGAGCGCCATCCTGGTCAGCGCCTCGGTGCTGTAGTGGGTACGGACCAGGGCCGTCGACCTGCTGGTCTGCCCGGCGGCGAGCTGCGAGGCCATGTCGACGAGCAGCGGCGCCTTCACGCCCGCCTTGGCCAAGTGGTAGAGGACGCTGCAGCCGGTGGAGCCTCCCCCGACGACGACGACCTCGCGCTCCTCCATCCCGCCTACCGCCCCCGCGGACGCGGCCTCTCTATTTACGGTTGGTCGCGCCAGGCCCCACCTTTAGAAAGGGATGTGGCGGAGGCGAATGAAGGCAGATGGTCTCCGCAAGGATAACCAGCAGGGCATACATCATAGACACCGTTGGGATGGGCAACGCCAGCACTATAGCGGTCTACGTCGTGAAGGGGGCGAGGAGGACGGCCGTGATAGACTGCGGGTACGCGTCGACCTACGGGAACGTCATGCAGGGCCTCCGGCAGCTGGGAGTCGAGCCCTCGCGGGTCGACTACCTGATACCCACCCACCTCCACCTGGACCACGCGGGGGCGACAGGCCACCTTCTCAGGTACATGCCGCGCGCCCGCGTCATCGCCCATGAGCGCGCCGTACCCCACCTCGTCGACCCGACGAAGCTGGTGGAGAGCGCCGCGAGCATCTTCGGAGAGAAGCTTGTCCAGATGTACGGGAAGCCCCTCCCCATCGACAAGAACAAGATCACGGCGGTGGGGGAGGAGTCCCACATCGACTTGGGAGGCGCGACGCTCACGACCCTCCACGCGCCTGGGCACGCGCCTCACCAGATAGCGGTCCTCTTCGAGGAGGAGCGCCTCCTCTTCTCGGCCGACGCCGTGGGCATGGTCTTCCCCGCCTTCCCGACCCTGGTGCCGACGACCCCTCCCCCGAGCCTGGACCCGGCGAAGCTCGCGCAGACCCTGGAGATGCTCCGCCAGACCGACCCTAAGATGCTGCTCGTCCCGCACTATGGCGTCAGGAAGGACGTCAACCTTGTCCTCGACAGGACAAGGGAGAAGACCGAGGAGTGGGTGAAGGAAGTGACCAGGCTGAACGGCACGCACCTGACTCCTGAGCAGATCGTGGAAGAGCTCAGGCGGAAGATCACGGAAGAGACCGGCATCCCGTTAGCGGCGTTTCCAAGCTACGTTCTGGTGATGATCAGGGCCAGCGTCCTGGGGATACTGGCGTACCTGAACCGGGCCAGCGCCTCGACCGCATCCAAGACTTAAGTGAGGCACGGAGTGCAAGGCCCCGTGACGACCGACCGCAGGTTCGCCGCCTTCAGCAAGGACGCCATCCCCCCGAGGATGAACTCGGTGCCGGAAGGCGGGATGTGCATCTCCGCGTTCTTGGTCATCTCGAAGAGGGGCGACCCCGGAAGCGTCCTCATGGGGAGGATCAACAAGAACGCGGAGTGGGACCACATAGGTGCCCTCAACGGGAAGCGCCTGGAGCGGTTCGCCTCAGGCTGGATGCTACCCTCCTCTCACCTTATCCTTTACGAGACGCCTGAGGGGGCTGCGAGGAGGATACTGCGCGAGGAGCTCGGGATAAAGAACCTCAAGCTCCAAGGCCCGACGACCTTCGCGGACACCAGCACCGCCCGCTTCTCTGGGACGCCCAACCACTGGGACATCGGGTTCATCTTCACCGCAGAGAGGGAGAGCGCGCCCACGAGCGAGGCTTGGGACGAGCTCAAGTTCGTCGACGCGAACAGGCTCAGGCCGGACGACATCGTCAGGTCTCAGGTCGACGTGCTGGCCTACGTGGGCAGGCTGAACCCGAAGTAGGCATTCGAAAAACATCTTGGCAGGCCCCCAGATGGGACCCGCCTTCTTGGCGCGCTCCGCGGAGAGACTAGTCTTAGTCTTCGCCCATGTCGCCCATTCCGCCGCCCCCGCCGGGCGGACCGGATGGACCCTTCGACTTGCCAGCCGCGATGACGTCGTCGATGCGCAGTATCATGCAGGCCGCCTCTGTGGCCGACTTGATTATCTGCTCCTTGACGCTGAGAGGCTCCAGCACGTTCTCCTTGTACATGTCCTTGACCCTTCCCTCCTTGGCCTCGACTCCGAACCAGACGCCGCCCTCGGCGTGCTTCGACCTTATCTCGGTCATGGTGTCTATCGGGTCAAGCCCCGCGTTGGTGGCTAGGCATATCGGGATGGTCTCGAGCGCGTCGGCGAACTTCTGGGCTGCGAGCTGCTCCCTGCCGTTGAGCTTCTCGGTCCACTTCATCACCTGGGCCGCGACCTCTGCCTCGGGAGCGCCGCCGCCTGCGACTATCGCCGGCTTCTCGACCACGTCCTTGGAGACCATGAGCGCGT
>JAPCJO010000052.1 GCA_027886905.1 Nitrososphaerota archaeon | reverse complement strand
GACAAGATACTCCAGTCGCTGGTCAAGGAGGCGGGGATGCCCGTGGAGCTGGCGCAGAAGATCACGAGCGAGACAGAGTCCAGGCTCTACAAGTTCCAGACCCAGTACCTGACCGCGCCCCTCATCAGGGAGATGGTCAACTCGCTCCTCGTCGAGCAGAACCTCGAGGAGTACAGGCACAAGCTCACGCGGCTCGGGCTCCCGGTCTTCGACGTCACACAGCTCCTGGCGAAGGCCGGGGGCGACGGGGGCGACGCCGAGTCCCTCCTCCACCAGACGGGCAAGTCGGTGTTCTCAGAGTACCTGCTCCTCGAGCAGCTCCCCAGGGACGTCTCCGACGCCCACCTCAACGGGGACATCCACATCTCCGAGGCTGGGACGTGGGCGCTCCTCCCGGATACGATATTTCTCGACCTCCTCTCGGTCCGCGCGTCCGGGTTCAACCCGAAGGGGAGGTTGCCGGGCGTCCCGATGCTCCAGAGCCCGGGGAACCTCGAGGAGGCCATCAACGTCATCGCGAACGTCACGCCACTGATCAAGAAGGAGGCGAACCAGGAGATAGTCTACAGGAACTTCCTCCAGTACCTCGCCCAGTTCACGCGGTCGCGGACGAAGCGGGACGTCGCCGACGCGCTCGTGAAGCTCTTCGACCAGGTCTCCTCGACGCTGCAGCCGATGCAGAGGCCGTGGGTAACCCTGCAGCTCGACGTCTACGCCAAGGACGACGCGGGGCGGGACCTCATGGAGAAGACGCTCGCCGCGACGCTCGACGCCTACAGGGACTACGTCGAGCAGGTCCCCAGGCCCGAGGTCCGCCTCCTCCTCGCGAAGCCCAACAAGTCGGAGGATACCTCCTACCTCAAGGACGCCGCGGCGATAGCGTTCCACGGGGGGAAGCTCGCGTTCTTCCCATCGGGGCAGAAGAGGAGCTCCCTGGGGCTCAACCTCGACGTTCTGCCTCCGGACCACCAGGGCGACAACGTCAGCGTCCTGCACAACCTGGGCATCAACCTCCCCAGGCTCTCCTACGAGTCCAACCAGGACGAGACGTACTTCAGGGCGAAGCTCTCGATGCTCATGGGGGTCGCCTCCGACGCGCTCATCACGCGAAGGCGCCTGCTCGAGAGGGTGATGAACAAGGGGCTGCTGCCGGCGCTCAGCTTCGGCTCCGACAACGTTAGCTCCGACGCGATGCCGCTGGTGATGAACCTGGTCGGCCTCGAGGAGGCGCTCTACGGCCTGAGCAAGGACGCGGCGCCGACGGCGAGGGCGGAGCTCGCGTCGAAGATCCTCGGGACAGCGTCGCAGTCCGCTGCGGAGAAGTCTGGGAAGACCGAGAGGCTCGGGATAGCGCTCATAGAGGAGGAGGGGGCGTCGAGGCTGGCCGCCCTGGACTCGGAGAGATATGGGAGGGCGAACCTCCAGAGCTTGGAGAAGCGCGGATACTCGCAGGCCTCAAGGCTCACGGCGGAGGACCTCAACAACGCCGAGATGATGAACTACATCGACAAGCTCAGCAGGGGCGCCGGCGGAGGACTGTCTGTCTATCTGGACGCGTCGTCGCTGGACCTCCGCGGGATTTACAACCTCGTGATGAACGCGGCGCCCAAGCTCGACTTCTTCGGGATCGAGAGGTCGGTGTTGTTCTGCCGAAACTGCGGCTCGAAGCTGCCAGCGAAGACCGAGAGGTGCACGAAGTGCAGGTCGACTGCTACGGCGCAATATTCGACAGCAGAATAATTTAGCGAAAGGGTTTGACTTTCTGTCAACTCTGGTTGACTACGAAGCAACCGCCGTTTTGTGCGACCCGGATCCCTCCGCCGGTTCAAGATCCGTCAGGTTTGGATTTGTGCTCGCTATCGCTTGGCGCAGAATTTTTCCTAGGCCTGCCATGAAATTTCTGTAACCGATGTAATAGTAAGCGAAAGACGCGAGGTAACGGCTGCTTTCTTGAGACACATATCTCGCAAACAAGATTTAAGGATGTGGTTTGTGAAGGAAAAGTCCACCGAGAACCAGATAAAGGTCGTCGGTTGGACAGAACGCGCGATTTACATTTGACAGCCGAGGTTGAATCTAAAAAAGAAGGAGAGGTGATGGAGCAGTCGCTCCAGAAGACGACCGAGGTCGTCCTTCCCAAGGAGACGCTGGAGGCGTTCGGCGGGGACGAGCTCAGGGCGCGTGTCTTCTACGAAAAGTACGCGCTCCGGGACGAGACCGGGAAGCAGGTGGAAAAAGTCCCGAAGCAGCTCTGGGAGAGGGTGGCGCGCGAGCTCGCGTCCGTAGAGGTAAACGAGGCGAAGAAGGCGGAGTGGACGGAGAAGTTCTACTGGCTGCTTGACGATTTCAAATTTGTCCCCGGTGGCAGGATCATGTTCGGCGCGGGTCAGTCCAGGAGGTCGACGCTCCTCAACTGCTACTTCTTCAGGATCAGGGAGGACTCCATCGAGGGAATCTTCGACTGGTGCAAGGAGGCGGCGAGGACCTACAGCTTCGGAGGCGGCGTCGGGACGGACATCTCGCTGCTAAGGCCGCGTGGCACTCCCGTGAACAACTCTGCGATAGTCAGCTCAGGCTCGGTCTCCTTCATGGAGCTCCTCTCGACGACGACGGGGACGATAGGGCAGGCCGGGAGGAGGGGCGCCCTGATGATCACCCTGCGCGTCGACCACCCCGACATATTCGATTTCATCAACGTCAAGAAGGACCTCAAGAAGGTGAACTATGCGAACATCTCCATCAAGATAACGGACGAGTTCATGAGCGCCGTCGAGAAGGACGGAAACTTCACGCTCAGGTTCCAGAACGAGAAGGTGAAGACGGAGAAGACGGTCCGCGCGAGGGAGGTCTGGAACTCGCTGGTAAAGGCGGCGTGGCAGAGCGACGAGCCGGGCCTGATCTTCTGGGACACGATCAAGAGGGACTCCACCACCGAGTACAACGGCATGGCCGTCGAGGGGGTCAACCCGTGCAGCGAGCAGACACTCGAGAACTACGGCTGCTGCTGCCTGGGCTCGATCAACCTGAGCTCGTTCGTGAAAGACGCCTTCACCGACCGCGCGAGCGTAGACTGGAGCGGCCTCTCAAAGGCGGCGCAGTTCGCCACGAGGTTCCTGGACAACGTCCTTGACTACAATGCCGACAAGCACCCGCTCCCGCAGCAGAAGACCGCCTCCCTCTGGTCTAGGAGGGTCGGTGTGGGGACGACGGGGCTCGGCGACATGCTGATCAAGCTGGGCATGAAGTACGACGACGAGGCCACGGTAGAGTTCGTCGACAACCTCTTCGAGAGGCTCAAGAACATCATCTACGACTACTCCACCGACCTGGCCGTGGAGAAGGGCCCGGCGCCCGCGTTCGACGCGGACAAGCACCTCGCCCAGCCCTTCATCAAGAGGCTGGACGCGAGGGTGAGGGACAAGATCAGGGCGCAGGGGATCAGGAACTCCGCGCTGACGACGGTGCCCCCGGTGGGTTCGGGCTCGATCTTCGTGGGCTCGTCCAGCGGCGTCGAGCCGGTCTTCGCGCTCTACTACACGCGGAGGAGCAAGTCGCTCAGCGAGGGCGAGTTCAAGGTCTGGCACCCCCTCGTGAAGGAGTACATGCGGGTCTTCCGGATAACCGACGAGAACTCGCTCCCGGCGTACTTCGTCACCGCGCACCAGATCAAGCCCGAGATGAGGGTGAGGATGCAGGCGGCGATCCAGAAGCACATCGACACGGCGATCTCGAGTACTGTCAACCTGCCCCAGGACATCTCCACGGAGGAGGTCGAGAAAATCTACTTCCTCGCCTGGAAGCTCGGGTGCAAGGGGATTACGATCTACAGGGAGGGCAGCAGGGAGGGCATCCTGGAGACGGCGAACGTGGACAAGAAGAAGGAGGCAGGCGCCGCGGCCGCAAGGGCCGAGGCGAAGCAGGAGGCGCCCTCGGTCTTCGAGAGGCCCAAGGTGCTGACCGGGAGGACGCTGAAGCTCAAGCTCCCCCAGGGAGGGCTCTACGTCACGGCCAACTCGGACGAGGCGGGGGACATGAAGGAGGTCTTCGTGACCCTGGGCAAGCTCGGGGGCGACGAGAAGGCGGACGCGGAGGCCATCGGCAGGCTCATCAGCCTCTACCTCCAGCACGGCGGGGACATCCAGAGCGTCGTGAAGATGCTGAAGGGCATCCGCGGCAAGTACGTCTCCTGGGAGGAGGGGGTCCAGCTGCTCTCGATCCCTGACGCGGTCGCCAAGGCGCTCGAGGTCCTCACCTCGGGGAAGGTGAACAAGGAGTCGTCGACCCCGCTGATGCGCGGAGGCACCTGCCCCGACTGCAACGAGAACGCGATCATCTTTGAGAGCGGTTGCTACAAGTGTACTTCGTGCGGATATTCGAAGTGTGAGTGAAACTTCCGAGTGACAGTCCTGCAATAGTCCAAGAACTCTTGCAGGGTCCTGTCGCGCTTGGTTGCGTTGCACTGGTAGCAGAGAATTAGGACGTTATCGCTCCTAATCACCTTCTCGTTGTCCAACCTGTCCAAGGTTGGACTCTTATTGTGCATGTGACCTTTGTTTCCCAATTGCCAGTCCAACGGGGCGTCACAAATGAAACAGAAATCTGCCCGCGAAGCAATCTCGCAGAGCTCTTCGAATGATAGCTCGATCTTGTATCCTCTCCTCCTGTGTCCTGCGAGACAAGCGGTTGACCATCTCCTTCTTGGGTTACGGCGTAAGTATTCTCTGTCTTGTTCCTTCTGGAATCTAGGATGTGAGTTTCTGTAAGTTACCGAGTACTCATACTCGCATTTCTTACAATTGTAGCGAGTCCCAGATGGAGGATTATAGAATTCTGAGGCAAAGAGTCTTCTCTTGCATCTATTGCAAATTCTGGAAGTAGGACCCATCTCACGCTTAGCAGTATTGACTATTTAGTCGCCACAGAGCCTCTACACTAATTGCGGCTATAGCAAGTGCGAGTAGGCATTCGTTAGGAGGCTAGCTAGCTGCGCTTGCCGCGCAGCTCCTTCTCCATGGCATCGGCCAGAAGGCCCCACTCCTTGGTCCGGGCTGCCCCGTCGGCCTCGGCGGTAGCCGCTAGCTGCTTCTTGGACGGGGCCTTCTTCGGGTAGGTGAGCTCGTACCCCGTGTACTCGAGCCTGGACTTGCTCTCCCCATCGGGGATTATCCGGTAGAAGTATAGCGAGTTCTTGTTCGCGCCAGTGGTGTGGAAGTTGAAGTAGGTCATCCTCTCCTTGTCAATCTTGACTATCTTCTTCTTGGTCACGGCCTTGCCCTCCGGATACAGGGTGTCCTCGAGGATTACCGTGTCGTCCGAGATCCTGGTCACCTTCCTGAATCCCCTGAGCCCCATCAGGTTGTGGTCTTTGGAGTCGTAGTCCGTGCACCACGCGAACGCCTGGACCGCGGGGACGTTGAAGCGCTGGGAGAACTCGTACCTCGTAGATACGGTGACCAACGCGGAAGAATTCCATGGTCTCGGTCTTAAGATTTCCGGAGGCTCTGGTTTCCTCCAACGCAGAAATACCACCTCCGCGTCGCAGCGTATCGTCTTGAGACTTGTCTGCTGACCTTCCATCCATACGCGTCCTGGCTATCGCCGGGAGCCTTAGGAAGGGCTCCCTCAACAAGGCCCTGGTCCGCGTGGCCATCCAGGTTGCGCCCCCGGGCGTCATCGTGGAGGAGTTCATGGAGCTCGGCGCCATCCCGCTCTTCAACGAAGACATCGAGAAGCAGCCGCCGGAGGCGGTGAGGGCGCTCAAGGCCCGGGTGGCGGCCGCCGACGCGCTGTTGATAGCCACTCCCGAATACAACAACTCCATTCCCGGAGTCCTGAAGAACGCCATCGACTGGGCCTCTAGGCCCTACGGCGACAACTCGTTCGAGGACAAGCCGGTCGCCATCATGGGCGCTGGCGCCTCGCTGGGTGGCGTGAGAGCGCAGCTCAGTCTCAGGCAGGTCTTCGTCTACCTCGACATGCACGCGCTCAACAAACCGCAGGTCCTGGTCGCGAACGCGAAGACCAGGGTCGACGCCTCCGGCGAGTTCTCAGACCCGGCCATCAGGGACAGCGTCAGGCAGCTGCTGGTGGCCCTCGACGTGTGGACGCGCAGGTTGAAGAATCGCTAGCCGCTCTTCTTCAGGTCGGCTTCCATCGCCTTCGCAAGGTTCTTCCAGATCTGCGAGTCCCCCTTCCTCTCCGCCTCGGCTATCTTGGCCACCTCTGCGTCAGAGAGCTTCTTCTTGCTGGGGAGGAGGAGCAGGCCTGTGAAGTCGAGCCTCGAGCCGCCGTCCCCTTCTGGGAAGAACTCGTACCAGAACTGCGAGTGGGGCGTCGGGCCGTCGACGTGCGTGTTGGAGAAGGAGTGCCGCTCGTGGTTGATCCGGATGAGCCTCGTCTTGGTGACGGGACCCTTCTCCGTGGGCCGGGTGTCCTCGAGGATGACGGCGTCGTAGGTCAGCGTCCTGATCTTCCTCTTCCCCTGGAGGCCCATCCTCTTCCAGTCGCCAGGGTCGTAGTCGATGGACCATGCGAACGCGTCCTCGACGGGGACGGCGAACCTTTGGCTGAATCTGTAGCGGACGGAGGCGAGTGCCATCGAAGCGCGTCGGACGGGGTCGGGCCTAATAATCGTTATAGCGGCGTGCGCAGGCACTAGAGCTCGTGCTGATCCAGGAGAGGGTCGAGTTCGAGGGAGACCCGGCGGCCGTGTGGGAGAGGCTGTCGAGCGTGGAGAGGATCCCGGAGTTCTGGCACGGGACGAGGTCGCTCCAGATCATCGGGAGGGAGTCCATGGGACCCGGAAGGGAGACCGTGAGGGCGCGGGCGAAGTTCGCGTTCGGCGGCTCGGGGGACGTGGCGATAACCTCAGACAGCGCGACGACGACCCTCACCTCCGACTACACCTCAGGCCCGTTCAAGGGGACGCAGGTCGTCAAGGTCGTCGGGAACGCCATCGAGGTGAGGTGGGACGTGAACTTCACAGGGGTCTTCAAGCTCACCTCGGGCTGGACGGGAGGCCACTTCAGGAGCGGGACGCTCCACGCCCTCGAGAGGCTCGCCGGGGGTGCGGAGAAGCTCCCCGAGCAGAGGACCCACGCTTAAGTAATCGCGAGGCCCTTTTTCCGCCCATGAGCGGCGGAAAAGAGGAGGAGCCCGAACCTCAGAAGAGCCTGAAGAGGCTGACCTGGCAATACGAGAACTGCCTC
>JAPCJO010000051.1 GCA_027886905.1 Nitrososphaerota archaeon | reverse complement strand
CTTCGAGGACCTTGAGAGGACGGTCGCGCGAAAGCTCTCCGCGGGCGAGGGGGAGACGGGCCGCGTAGGCGACGCCTTGCTTGTCGCGGCGGAGGACCCGGTGGAGGCGGCGAGGCGGCTGGCCCTACTCCCGGGCGTGGCATGGATCGCGGTCGGGTACCGCTTCAGCGGGACCAGTGCCTACCTGAGTAGCCTGACGGCCCTCGCGGGGCGATACCTCTTGAAGGGGAGGACGTTCAAGATATCCGCCCAGGTCGCGGCCTCAAAGCGGACGGCGGGGGACGCGGTGCTTGCGGGGAACTCCGAACTGCTCTCTTCGGTCCCCGGGACTAGAGTGGACGAGAGGAAGCCCCACGTGAGGTTCCGCGTTTGCATTCGGGGGGCGAAGGGCGCCTGCGGAGCCGAGATCCGCTCCGGTCCGGGCGGGATCCCGACGACCAAAGAGTGGGTCTCCTGCCTGGTGTCTGGTGGAAGGCGAAGCTCCGCTTTGTCATGGATGGCTGCCCTCTCCGGATTCTCTCTGAGGCTCGTTCACTCTAGGGCGGACGAGGCCTCGTTGAGGCAGGTCGCGAGGCTCTATTCAGAGCTCTCTTTCCGGATGGACCCGCGGTGCCTGGAACTGGTCGTCCTCGGCGGCGGCGACGATACCTACGGGCGAATCGGAGGTTGGCTCCGCGACCACAAAGAGGCGGCGTTCGCTGGCCTCCGGCCTCGACGCCCTGACGCCCTGACAGGGATGGCCGAGCGCTTCCCTAACCTCGCGCTGCCGCTCACCCTCGTCCAGGATGATGCGGTCGAAGAGGTCTACCGTTCACTTGGGCTCGGGCGCGCCGCGGAAGGTCACGCGGACGGGGGATTGACCCTGAAGGCGCTCGAGGCCGTCAGCCCATACTCCGCGCGGAAGTTCGGCGGAGTACAGGCGGACTCCAACGAGGTCATCGACACGCTGAAGAAGGGCGCCTAGCCCGTCCCGACCACGTCCAGGATGGCGCCGACGGCGTCGTAGCCCTCGGCCAGCGCCTTCATCTCCATCGCGCGCCTTCCCCTACGCCCCTCCGAGAGCTCCCTCAGCGCCTCCCCCACCTTCGCAGGGTCGAGCCCGTCCTCCTCAGCGACCACAGCGAAGCCAAGCCTCTCCGCCTTGGACGCGTTCCCGATCTGCTCGGTCTGGGACTGGATGGGCACGAGCAGGCATGGCTTCGCCCGGAGGATGTAATCGGAGATGCTGACGTGACCCGCCCTTGAGACAACGGCGTCGCAAGAATCGACGAAGGCCCTCGAGGCGTCGCACCACCCGTAGAGGTACCCGCCGGGCACCGCGGTCGGCGCTCTCTCCCCTCCCGGGTCGCCGGCCGTTATGACGAATAGGTACTCCTCCTGCAGGGCCTTCGCCGCCTCGAGGGCCTTCGCCAAGAAAGGGGCGCGCGTGGGCGGCGGGCCGGAGATCTGCCAGAAGACCTTGAGCCTCTTTTTCTCCGCTCGCCAAGCGTCCAACGGCGCATCCTTTGCCGGGCCCGAATCTCGCTTGGGCGTCAGGAAGCCGATGTATCGCGCCCTCTTGGAAGCGCTCCCGGCGTTCCAAAGGTTTCGCTCGCTTATGGTGTATGGAGGAGGGAGGTCGGGAATCAGGATCTCGTCGCAGGACTCCCATATCGCATTCATGAGAGTGATGCTACCCCCGGCCAAGAGCCGGCCTGCCGTCCTTGGCGTCCTCGGGGAGGAGATCAGCCTGAGCTGGTTCAGGATCGCGACCGACCTTACGCCGACGAGCCTCGAGGCGACGACCGTCGAGACCATCGAGTCGCTCAGGACTACCTTCGGAGCGGACCTCAGGATGTTTCGGACCTCGCGCTGCACCTGCCCACAAAGCCGGCCCATGAGCACAGGCGAATACTTCAGGGTCTCCGTCGCGGAGAAAGCGCCGGCGTCGTTGAACATGACGTCGACGAGGGGCACGTCGTTACATTGGAAACCCTTCCCCCTGAGCCAGGTCGTCACCTCTCCAGAGCTCGAGAACTCGACCTCGTCTCCCGCCACCAGGAGCTCCTGCGCCAGCGCGGCCATCCTCGTGGCGTGGCCCATCCCTGAACCGAACGCGGCGAGATAGACTTTCAAGCGTCGCTCCTGCGATCGGAGAGTCGCGAGCGTGGCGTTCAGGTTAAATCCTTTGTATCGAGCGAGTAGGACAGCCGCCTCAGCTTGTCCCAGTGCCTTCCCCGCCAGTAGCGCCTGGAGCACGACTTGCAGACGAAGAAGAGGCGGTGTCTCGCGAGGACTTTCGGAGGTATCTCGCTCGCGGCCGCGTCGCTCCTTCTGATGAGCTCGAGCTCCCCGTTGCACACCGCGCACCTGCTGGTTCGCCCGCGAAGGCTCAGCGTCATCCCCGGTCCGGCCTGCTTCGCGACGGAGCGCAGCCTAGCCCCGTCGGTCTTCCCCTCGACCAGGACGGCCCGGAGCCCCATCCCCTCTGAGTGCTCGAACAGGCGCCTGTCTGAGGTGATGATTACCCGCTTCTCCTTTTTCGCCAGGGCCTCTAGCTCAGGGTCGCCGCCCTCGCCGAAGTAGATGGTGTCGAACCCGAAGATCCTGAGCTTCCTCGCGAGGCTCCCCAGCATCGCGTCTGCGACGAAGAGAAGAGGCCGCTTCACCGAGAACTCCGAGCGCGGGGCCCGCGCGCCCCTCTTAGCCATCCGCCTTTTTGCGGCGCTAGTGCCCGCTGCGCTGCTCTTCGGCCCGGATGAGGACGCCTGCGACAACCATCACACCCCACAAGGCGGTTGCGTTCGCCAAATGCAACGCGGTCACAACGGCGTTCAAGTCCGAGTTGACGACGATGTTCCCCAGGCCAATCTGGATGATGAGCAGGACCCCTGAAACGAGGAGGGCCCTGTAGGCCCCGGACGGCCTAGGCTTCATTCTCGAGACCGCGACCACTGTCGCTATGAGGATGATACCGACCAAGACGCTCAGGGTCCTGTGGATGTATTCCACGAAGGCCCCATAACTGCCGGGGGAGTACGGGTTCGGGATGGCGAGGGAGCCGTTGCAGTAAGGCCAGTCCGCGCTCACCGCCGTGCTAGCCCCGCCTCCGCAGTCTCCGCCCCAGTTCCCCGCGGTGAGATAGGCGCCCCAGACTATGAGGACGAACGTCGAAACTATGGTCGCATAGACCAGGTACTTACCCGCGCTCAATCAGATGGGCCGCGCGAAGTAACTTAGTTAAGACTTTCTGGGGATCAGAGCAAGACGCTGACTAAGGCCAGTATGAAGACCACGGCGAGGAAGGGACTGGAGGCCTTGAAAGCGAGGAGGGCGTTGCTCTTGTTGGGCGTGATCAGGAGCTTGATGTTGGTGGCGAGCAGGAGGACGTCGAGAAAGAGCGCCCCCACCAAGTAGACCACCTCGGCGGTCCCCGCCAGGTACAGGAAGAAGAGGAGGCTGATCGGTATCAGGAGAAGCGTGTTCGCGACGATGAACTTCGCGGCCTTCTTCTCCCCCACGACCGAAGGGAGCATCGGGATGCCGACGGCGGAGTAATCCTCCTCGGTGATGACTGCTAGGCTCCAAAAGTGGGTCGGGGTCCAGACGAAGACGAGGGCGGCGAGCACCCAGGCTATCAGCGGGTCGGCGGTGGTGACGGCGTACCAGCCGGCAAGGGCGCAGCAGCTCCCCGCGAATCCACCGAGGACGATGTTCCAGCTCGTCCTGGGCTTGAGCCAGACCGTGTATACCTGAACGTAGATCAGAGCCCCCAGGCCGATGAACAAGGTCGCCAGCGGGGTGAGCGTGAACCAGGAGACCAGAAGGCCAATCGCGACCAGCGAGAGCCCGAATACGAGTGCCCTCTTGGGCTGGACGATCCTCTCCGAAGGGAGCGGCCGGTCCTTCGTACGCTTCATCTTGGCGTCTATGTCCATCTCCAGATAGCTGTTCAGGGCGAGGGACCCCATGGAAGAGAGAGTGCCCGCGAAGAAGAGCCCGACGAGGGTGACCACGGGCGGGAGGGTTCGCGCCGCTATGACCGCAGAGGCGAGCGCCACGAGCAGGAGGAGCCAAAGGATCTTTGGCTTGGTAAGGGCCACGTAGTCACTCATGCTCAAAGAAAATGCCTCCTTTCGGCGCGCGTTTCCCTCTCCATTTAACGGTTTCCGGCTGAGAGCGGAGGGTCGTTTCCGGTTTCCACTCCGCGGGCCATCGCCGCCCCTGTGACTGGGAGCACGGTCTTCCTCACGCGCATGGCGAAGAAGAACGGCATCAGGACGAGGAGCGGTATGCTCACCGCGATGAAGACCGCCTGGTAGGGCGCGAGGGCCACCGCCAGCGTGGTCGCCCCGATCCCGCCCACGGACTCGGCGAGAAAGAAGCCCGCGCAGGTAGGGCACGCGGTGAACAGCCCCACCGCGGCACCGCAGGCGACCATCCACCTTCCGGTCACCTTCGCGACGGTCCTCCTCACAGAGAAGAGCGCTATGGCCAGGTTCAGGCCGACCAGCGGAGGCACGATGAATACCAAGAGCACGCTGAGGGGGACTAGCTGGACCGCGAGGTGGAGAGGGGAGAGGTAAAGCGCAGCCCAGGGGAGGGTGCCTACGTCACCGCAGCAGGGGAGGGAGCCCCAGGAGGCGAGGCCCGTCGTCCCGTAGGTCGTGGCGAAGTCCACCCCTGGCTGAAAGACTATGATGCTCGAGGTGAATGCGTAGAGGACCCCGTAGAGGGCTGCGCCGATCACCGCCGCCCTGGCCAGCGTCTTGTCGGAGAGCGCGCTGCCGATGACCGCAAACGACGAGGAGAAGGCTGGGTCCGACGACCTCATCCGGAGGTATTGGTAGGCGAAGCGGAAGCCGAGGAGGAGGAGAAAGATCGAGATGGCCTGCGCGAGGTAGAATGAGAGTATGGACGACGGGGAGCCGCCGGCGCCCGCGCGGTCGAAGTAGTGCTGGTACTGGGCCCAGTAGAACATGTTGAACACCGCGACTGAGGCCCCAGCGGCCATCGAGCCCAGAGCGGCCGTTCCCATGAAGGAGGGCCTGCGCATGTGCGATTCTATCCGGCGCGAGCCTTCTTGACTTTATCTGTTGGTCTCGAGCTCTCCGCCCGCAGCCCTTTGTGGGGCGAGCCGCTTCTGGTCCGGGTCTGGGAGCCAGAAGACGGCCGAGATTGCGACCAGCACCGCGTAGAAGACGAACAGGTTCACCCCGGTCTCCGCGCTGAAGAGCGCCCAGGCAGTCTCTGCGACCACCATGATCAGGATCACAAGGATCATTCTTTCCATCGTCAGGAGGCCTTCCGAGGTGCTTCTTCCTCGGCGCCGGATATTAAGTCCATGCCCAAAGGCGGCGGAAACGCGCCAGGTCACACCGAGGGAAGGCCCCCTCGACGCAGCCCCGGCTGGGCACGCGAGTATGGAGGTCCCGCGGGTCGGACTATCAGCGCTTTGGGCGCTTTTGAGCCGACGACACTCCGGTTTCTGTGGCCTGAACAGGCTGGACGAGTCGGCCAAGGCCGACCACTACAGCCGGAAGCTTATGGCTCCCTTTCGGGATCTGCCAGGCTGAGCTACCGCGGGACCGAGCGCGGAAACCCCGCGTGGGGGATATAACCTCTTCGAGACGGCGGGCCTTGTCGCCGGCCCGTAGCGTTTGTCTGGCCCGCGCTTCGAAACGCTTAAGAAACGTATCGCGAAAGTGTACCCGGGCAAAGTTTGGATTCACAGTACATCATCCTCGCATTCGTTCTCACTCTGATCGGCCTCTCTGGAGTCGTCCTCTTCAACGGCGCGAAGACGCCCGCGGGCGACTCGTGCTACTGCATCATCCCCAGCCCGGAAAACGGGGCCATGCAGGGGACTGCGGGAATACTGCTGATATTCGGCGTCATGTTCATCCCCATCGGCGTGCTCAAGGGAGGGATTCCCGGTCGCAGGCAGGGGCCGCCCGTGGGTGAGACAGCCGGATCCGGAAGGACGTTTAGCCCAGAGTGGCTGAGCAGCGGAGGGCAGCTGGTCTCGGGGATCGCGCTCGTCGTGCTCGGCCTTGACGCGGTCGCGGTGCCGGGCTACTTGATATTTAAGAGCGTCGAAGTGATCGGGGGCGGTGTGGTGTTGGCGGCGCTCGGCGTGGTCTTGGCGATTCGCGGAAGCAAGCTCAGGAGGCAGCAGGCATGAGCGCCAAGGACAAGAAGGCAAAGCCCAAGGGGAAAGCGCCGACCCGCAAGGCCCCAGCCCCCAAGGTCCAAAAGGCCAAGAAAGCCGTAAAGGCGCCCGTAGAGGAGAAGCCGAAGAAGGCTGCGCCAAGGGCGAAGAAGGTAGCTGAGAGGAAGGAGGCTCCGGCGAAGGTCAGCGTCAAGGCGGAGCCGGTTGTGTTGGGGCCGCCTCCTGCGGCCACGGTCGCCTCCAGGCACATCGACTCGCTCCGCGAGAGGCCCGGCAGAGGGTTCTCCGTCGGAGAGCTCGCCTCGGCTGGCGTCCCGCTGAATACGGCGAAGCGCGAAGGCCTTCCGCTGGACATCAGGCGCAGGAGCGTCGTGGAGGGCAACGTGGAGGCGCTCAAGGGTTGGTTCAAGAGCGGCGTGAAGGCGGTCGCTGTCCCGAGCGCGGCGAAGAAGTAGCCTACTCGAGCTTGCTCTTTCGGGCATCGTGGAAGAGGTACTGCTGGGCGTACCCCGCGTACTCTCCGAAGTAGTCCCTCATGGAGGCCGAGATCTTCTCGTATTGGCCGCCGGAGAGCCTGGTAAGCCGGGAGACGTGGGAGTCCAGCCTCTTGGCGGTCTCCTTGTCGAATAGCCTCGGGTAATATCTAGATAGGACCCGTGCCATCCAGACGTCGATGGGGAAGGAGGAGTCCTTCCCGCAAGAGAAGAGGAGGACGCAGTCCGCCGCCTTCCTCCCGATCCCGAGCAGGGTCTTCTCGCCCAGGACCCGCTCGGTCAGCAGGTCCCTGGCGCGCTCGTAGTCCAGGAGCCTCAGCTCTTCCAGGTCGACGCCGCCCGAGCTCACCCGCTGCGCGACCGACTTCACGAACCGCGCGCGGTATCCGAGCCCGCAGCCGTTGAGGTCGTCGAGGGACGCGTCGGCGAGGGCCAGCGGAGTCGGGAAGAGCGAGTGTTGGTTGCCTTCGAAGCTCCCCCTCTCCCCGAACCTCTCGCACAGGTTCGAGACCATCAGCTTGATCCGGGGGATGTTGGTGTTGGTCGCGATGACGAACGAGACGAGGCACTCCCAG
>JAPCJO010000050.1 GCA_027886905.1 Nitrososphaerota archaeon | reverse complement strand
TCTACAACGAGGCGAGGAAGGTCACCAGGCTCAGGCACGTTGGCGTGAGGAAGACCAAGCTCATCGAGAGGCCGCAGGAAAGGCCCGCCGCCGCGGAGCTGGTCGAAGAGCTAGCCGCGCCTGCCGCTTGACACTATCTTCACGATGTCCCTGTCCTTGAGGACGTACTCTGAGGAGAGGCGCATCCCGGTCCTCGCGTCCATCGCGTAGAGGAACGTGTGCGCGAGGTCGCTGTGTATCTTCTTCGCCAGGTCGATGGCGGTCGACCCACCGTTCATCACATAGGCATCGGGTAGCACGTCCCCGTCCTTGTTGCAGAGCTTGGTCTCGTCCTCGACGGGATACACGACCACGGCCTTGAGCAGCCCGAAGTAGGCCTGGTCGATGGCCTGCTGCACGCCCGTCCCCCCGTAGACGCTCAACACTTTCTCCTTCACGAGCTCGAGCGCCCTCGTCTGCCCTGGGGTGAGGTCCTCCTTCGTGACCTTGAACGAGGAGTCCCCGGGCGTGTATTCTATCACGCGCGCCTCGGCCGCCCTCCTCAGGAGGAGCTCCGCCTCCGCCGCGCAGGGGACGACCGTCCTGCCCGAGGCCCGGAGCTCTGACAGCTTCTCCGCCGCTGAGGGGAGGTCTGCCTTGTTGGCGGCGATCAGGCTGGGCTTGTTCCTCTCCCTGAGCGCCCTCACGAACGACTCCAGGGCGGCCGGCCCCCAGCTCAGCGGCTTGTCCGCCTTGAGGTGGAGCTTGAGGAGAGTCTCCTCGACCATGGCCTCGCTTATCCCGATGCCCGTGAGCCTCTGCGCGAGCGCCGGCGCGACGCTGGTCTTCATCTGCTCCGATAGCTTGGAGACCTTCTCCCAGTCGCGCTTGATGATGTTGAGCAGCCAGAGGTCGACCTCGTTCTCGACCATCTCCACGTCCTTCATCGGGTCCTGGCTCCCGGGCGCTGTCTTCTGCCCCTCCAGGTCGGTGGACCCGGAGGCGTCGACGACGTGGACGACGGCGTCGGCTTGCATGATGTCCTCGAGGAACTGGTTCCCCAGCCCCCTTCCGCTGGAAGCCCCAGATACAAGACCCGCGACGTCGATCAGCTTGACCGGGATTAGCCTGACACCGTTGGCGCAGACAGAGTTCCTCGGCTTGTCGGCGACGCCCATCTCCTCGTGGACGCACTTGGTCCTCAGGTACGCCATCCCCACGTTCGGCTTTATCGTGGTGAACGGGAAGTCTGCGATTGGGACGCTCTTTAGGGTGGCCGAACTGAAGAATGTCGATTTTCCGACGTTCGGTTTTCCAAGAATGCCGACTATCATTGGGGCATCATTCCACCTTCCCCAATATCCCGACTATCATCCTTCGCCTCTCCGGGCCAGCGAGGATGTTATAACGATGCTTGCGGGTCTGAAGGCCACCAATGACGACGCGGAGGGTGGCGGTCATCGGCGGGGGCGTGGCTGGCCTCTCCGCCGCGTTCGCGGCCTCCGCGCACGGGGCCAGGACCACGCTTATCGAGTCCTCTAAGAGGGTCGGCATGTCGAAGGCCCTGATGCCCCTCCTGATATCGAAGGGCTGGGCGGAGGATAACCTCGTCCTCCCCGAAGCGAGGGCGCTCGGGAAGGCGGGGGTGGATGCAAGGACGGGCGAGACCGTCACCTCCATCGAGCCCCGAGAAGGCAAAATACGCGTCGAGTCCTCGTCCCGCAAGGGGGCGAGCGCTGCGTTCGACTCTGTCGTGGTCTGCACGGGGGCGGCCAGCGAGGCCCCGCAGCTGAGGGGGCTCTCAAAGCCAAACGTCTTCGTCCTGAGCGAGGCCGCGGACTACCTAAGGCTCTCCGGGGCGCTCGACGCCTTCCAGACCATCGGAGTCTCGGGTCCAATACCGCTCGCCCTGAAGCTAGGTGAGATCCTCACGGCCAAGGGGAAGCGCGTGCAGATCTACTGCGGGACGAAGGGCCTCGAGCGCCAGTTCTCCGGCCCGGTCGCAGCGGCCATCCGTCGAAGCGTCTCATCCGGAGAGAGCGCGGAGCGCGTCATGCTCTTGGACTCCCCCATCGACTCTATCCTGGGGGTAGCGAGGGCGGAGGCGATAGTCTCGAGCGGGTCGGTCCGCACCTGTGACGCGGTGGTGGTCCTGCCGGGGAGCGTCCCCTCGTTCCCCGTCGTCGACTGCCAAAGGGGGCGCGGCGGGGGATTGCTGGTCGATTCGTCGATGGTGACGACCATGCCCGGCGTATTCGCCGCGGGAGACTCCGCTGAGATCAGGTTCAAGTCAGGCTCGGTCCCCGCGCGCCTCTTCTCGACCAGCCGCATGGGAGGAGAGGTCGCGGGCACCAACGCGGCGGGAGGAAGGGCTTCCGCCAGCCCGTCGTGGTCGGTCGAGCAGACCTGCTTCGGGCTGGAGCTCTGCTCCGCCGGGCTGAGCGAGGAGGAGGCCTCGGCCATGGGGGTCGACGCCGCGACAGAGACCGACACCGCGACCGACCGGCGCCTCAAGGGAGACGGCGAGCGCGATACCTTCGTCTCCATGGTCTACGACACGGGGACGCACCAGGTCTACGGGATGCAGATCGCGGGGTGGCGCGCCTCGGCCCTCTCCAGCGCCGCGGCCCTGATCGTCTCCTTGGGGCTCACCGTGGAGCAGCTCCTCCACTCCGAGTCGCCCTACTCTCCCGGCTCCAGCCACGAGGATTCTCCAATAGCCTTAACAGCAGGAAAAATCGGTAAGCGAGAAGGAGCCTGACTTTGGCGAAGCGCAGGGTCCTTGTCTGCGACACGCTCGACGTGGCCAACCTCGGCCTCACCGACGCGTTCGAGGTGGACTATGACCCGAAAATCACGAAGGAGGAACTGCTCACCAAGGTGGCCAACTACGACGCCCTGGTCATCCGCAGCCGGACCAAGGTGGACGCCGAGGTGATAGCCCGCGCGACCAGGCTGAAGATAGTCGCGAGGCCGGGGACTGGCCTCGACAACATCGACCTCAGGGCCGCCAACGCGAGGGGTGTCGAGGTGGTGAACAGCCCCGAGGCACTGGTGGAGGCAGTCGCGGAGCACGTGATAGGCCTCATGCTCGCGCTCGCGCGAGACATCCCGGCGGCCGACGCGTCCATGAAGGCTGGCCTATGGGAGAAGCAGCGCTTCGTGGGGACTGAGCTGAAGGGGAAGACCCTCGGCATCGCCGGCCTAGGCCGAATCGGGAGGCGGGTGGCGGAAGTGGCCAGGGCGATGGGGATGTCTCTCCTGGGCTACGACGTCATCGAGGTGCCCCAGGACACCCTCGTCTCACTCAACTGCAGGATGGTCGACCTTGACACGCTCTTCGCCTCTTCAGACTTCATCACTCTCCACGTCCCGCTCACGACCGAGACCAGGCACATGGTCGACTCGCGCAGGCTCTCGCTCATGAAGAGTACCGCCGCCCTGATCAACACCTCTCGTGGCGAGGTCATCGACCAGGCCGCCCTCGCGAGCGCCCTAAGGGCGGGGGAGATAGGAGGCGCTGCGCTCGACGTGTTCGAGAGCGAGCCCCCTGGGGACGAAATCGTCGGGGCGCCGGGGATCGTAACCACGCCCCACATCGGAGGCCAGACCAAGGACGCCCAGACGAACGCCGTCACGATCGTCGGGGCGAAGATAAACCAGTTCTTCGCGGGAAGGCAATAGCGAAGACTTATCTTCCCGTTTCGAACCGGGGCAACGTTCGCTTTGTACAGGCAGATAGGGGAGACCTGGCAGAAGGTCTTCAAGGACAAGTCGGGTGACATCCTCGAGAGGGCAGTGGCGCTCAGGAGAGGCCCGACGATGGAGCGCATCGAGCGCCCCTCGCGCCTGAACAAGGCGAGGATGTTCGGCTACAAGGCCAAGGAAGGCGTCGTGGTAATCAGGATAAGGGTCGCTAGCGGGGGAATGCGGAGGCCGCGCCCCACCTCAGGCCGCAGGCCGAAGCACCTGGGCGTCCTCAGGATGAAGTCGGACGAGCCGGTCCAGAAGGTCGCGGAGAGGCGCGTCCGGGAGAAGCATACGAACCTCAAGATGCTCGGCTCCTACGAGCTCTGGGTCGACGGAAAGCACAGGTGGTACGAGTGCATAATGGTAGACCTGTCCCACCCTGTCATCAAGAAAGACTACGACTATCGGCGCCGGTTCGGACTAGTCTCTTAGCCCTCAGAACCCTGCGAGCTGGGGCTGCTCGGGCTTGAGCACCTCCCTCAGGACCACGGTCGCATACTCACCCTTCCCCAGAGAGAACTCTAGCGCGACCCCGCGCTCCTCTTTCTTGAACGACCTGTCGCTGGAGAGAAGGGGCGCGGGCCTGAAACCGCCCTCGCTGCTCATCTCCTCGGCCTCCTTGATGTAGAACGAGGCGGGGGAGACGTGCTCCTCCTCCATGACCTCGGCGAGGACAGAGTCGAACCTCGAGCCGTAGTTCCTGTACGCGTAGCCGACGATCTGGACGAGAGGGATCGCCCCTCCCTCCGCAGGGACCTCCTCCTTCACGCCGTGCACCCTCCCGACCGTGAGCCCTCCTTCCTCGAGGCGCGCCCAGTTGTCCCCGGACCGCGCGCTCGAGAAGTCGACCTCCCGGACGATGGCGCGGCTCAGGGCGAGGTTGAACAGGTACGCCTGGTAGGAGTTCACGAGCAGCCGCCTGATGGGTATCGGGATCCTCCTGAGGGCTCCGACGTGGTCGCCGGGCTTCTGGGACAGGTGCGACGCGACCCTCCGCTCCATGTCCTGTCGCGGAGAGAAGAGCCGCACAGCCTCCGCGTACCTGCCCTCTCCGCACAGCCTCCTCGCCTCCACGGCGCTCTCGTCCTCCCCCTCCCTCGGCTCCGAGAGGACTAACCCCGTAGCCCCGGCGAAATCCTTCTCGACTATCGCCCTCCCAGCCCTCCTGTTTACGCCTCCCTTCAACCCGAACCTTTGATAGCCGTAGAAGTTCGCGACACGCCTCTCCGCGCACGCCCTGAAGCAGGTCTCTATGTCGGGCCCCAGGTCCTCGGGGGTCTCCACCAGAATCCTGAACCTATTGCCGACGAGGAGCGCCCTGGTGACTGGCCTGGAGAAGCCGACGAGCTGGGCCTCCCACCTGCTCCCCCTGAGCTCGGCGGGCGCTGATGCCCTACTGCTCCTGGCGCTGACGTATTGGACGACCGTCGCGTTCTTGTCCTTGAGACCGGCGAAGTTCACTTCGCTCTTGATCATGGCCGCAAGCTCCCGGGCCACGTGGGGCGTGTCCATGCCGGACTTTGTGACCTTGTAGACGGGG
Source organism: Nitrososphaerota archaeon (assembly GCA_027886905.1). Lineage (GTDB taxonomy): Archaea > Thermoproteota > Nitrososphaeria > Nitrososphaerales > Gagatemarchaeaceae > Gagatemarchaeum. The sequence goes on along the minus strand of JAPCJO010000050.1, from coordinate 2,285 downwards.
ACGAGCCCCGGCGCCCTGTCCTGGACGACGTCCTTGAGTGACATCAGCTCCTGGACCTGAAAGTCCTGGAAGCTGTTCCGGAGGCGTCCCTCGTGGCGGGCGCCCTGGGTGGAATAGGCGAGCACCCCGCACTCGACATCGACCTGGGGAGGCCGCGCGTCGGCCGTCGTCGTCAAAGAAGCTTCAGCTTGCCGGTGACCTTGTCGATCTCGCCCGACGGTCCTGGGCCTATGCCTAGGCACGTCGTCGTCCCGGGCTCGAGCTGAGTTAGACCTCTGTCTTGGATCAGCGAGACGGGCAGCCCCAGGCTCCTCGCTTGCTTCTGGAGCTCCTCGAGGGCCTCCTCGCCTCCGTCCGTCTTGACCACGACCTTCGCTTGGCCCTGCTCTCTCCACGAATCGTACCACGTGGGGTGCTTCCGGCGCGCGGTATCCGCTGCATCGAGCGCCGCATGCGCGACCTGAGCCGCGATCTTCCCCTTCCCCATCCCCAGGTCCGACCTGACCACTATGACCTGTTTGATCTCCGACACCTCGGCCAGGCTTCCGATTTCGAAGGGTATTTACGCGCCGGGTTAAGGCTTGCCCCGATTCGGGACACGGTCGATCTGATGCAAAACTCCACCGACAATCCTTCCTCTCGCAACTACGACGTCGTCGTCGGGGGAGGGAGCGTAGCGGGGCTCGCATTCGCGGCTGAGGCCTCGAAGAGAGGACTGGGCGTCCTGGTGCTCGAGGAGGACAAGGAGATCGGGGAGCCAGAGAAGTGCGATGGGCTCGTCAGCCTGCAGGAACTGAGGAGGTACGCCATGCCGGAGAAGTCGTGCATCCAGAGCCGCGTCATCAAGGGGGTCGTCTTCTCTCCCTCGGGACGAAAGGCTTCCCTCGACGCTTCGCACCTTGACGTCGTGGTCATCGACCGCAGCGCCTTCGACAAGCAGCTGGCCGGGAACGCGGAGGCCTGGGGCGCCGAGGTGAGGCTCGGGGCCCGTGTCACGGGAGTCGAGGAGAGGCCAGACGGGGTCAAGGTCAGCGCTGGTGGCGACGTCTTCTCCTGCTCCTACTACGTCGACGCCACCGGCCCGACCGGGGTGATGAAGTTCAACAGGGACGGGCTCGTCCCCACCGCGAAGTACGAGGTCGAGGGAGACTGGTTCACCGACGGCGTCGTCGAGGTCTACACCGACCAGGAGAAGTATCCTGGCTTTTTCGCCTGGGTGATCCCCCGGGGCCCTGGGATAGCGAAGGTCGGGGCGGCGGGCTTCGGGATAAACGCGGCGAAGGCGCTCGAGGCCTTCCTGGCGGAACGAGACTCCAAGATCGTGAGCAAGGTCGCCTGCACCATATACGTCGGAGGCCCCATCGAGCAGTTCGTCTCGGGGCGGACGGTCTACGTCGGCGAGTCGGCGGGGCAGGTCAAGCCCACCACCGCGGGAGGGATCCCGAGCTCGGTCGCGGGAGGCGTCATCGCCGCCCGTTGGGTCTCTGACTCGGTCATGCTCAAGGACCCCTCGCTCGTCTTGCGATACCAGCCCGACTGGTCCGGTAGATACGGCAAGGAGTACCGCCTGATGACGAGGCTGAGGCACATCTACGAGAACCTGTCGAACAGCGACCTCGACAAGCTCGTCGCCACGCTCGAGCGCCCGAAGGTCGCGGCCAAGCTCGCGTCCGGCTCCTTCGACTTCCACGCGAGCGCAGCGCTCTCCGCCCTGGGGGTCAAGGGGCTCCTGCAGCTCGCGGGGGTCCTCGTCTCCTCAGAGGCGAAGCAGGCCCTCTCCTCCCTCGTGCGCCCCTCGGGCTCGAAGGAAAGCTGACCTCGGGCAGGCGCGCTTCGGAAGGTATAATTCCTAGCCTAGGCGGGGCAGTTCCAGCTTGTCGCAAAAGTCGATTGCGCTCCCAGTCTGCACGTCCTGCAACCGACCTGTCATGCCCGGCGAGAAGGCCTCGAAATTCAACTGCCCGAGCTGCAGCCAGGTGTCCGTCTGGCGATGCGAAAAGTGCCGCAAGTTCTCCCGAAGATACAAGTGCGTCAACTGCGGGTTCGAGGGGCCATAGCCGTGGGATCATATCTCGTGCGGGTCAAGGTCATGCCCTCAGGCCCCGAAGTCCCCTCTGAGAACCTTCTCGACTCTGTCAAGGGAGTCCTGACCGCGGAGATGACCCTGAAGGGCAGCAAGGTAGACCCCATAGCCTTCGGCCTCTACGCCCTCATCGTCGACGTCGTCGCTCCGGAGGAGGAGGGGATGGTCGACAAGGTGGAGCAGGCGATCGCAAAGGCGCCCC
>JAPCJO010000084.1 GCA_027886905.1 Nitrososphaerota archaeon | reverse complement strand
TCTTCGAGGACGCGAAGGAGATAGAGGTCGACGGCGTCTCCGACGGGGAGACGACCGTGATAGGGGCGATAATGGAGCACGTCCAGAAGGCGGGGGTCCACTCCGGGGACGCGATAATGACCATACCCACCGTCTCAATAAGCGAGACCGCGAAGTCGAAGATTCGCGACTACACCCGGGCCATCGCGAAGGAGCTCGAGGTGAAAGGGCCGTTCAACATCCAGTACCTCTGCGTCAAGGACGACGTCGAGGTGATAGAGTGCAACCTGCGCGCCTCGAGGTCGCTCCCCTTCGTCTCCAAGGCCACGGGCGCTAACCTGATCAAGCTCGCCGCCACGGTGATCCTGGGGGGGAAGCTGGAGGGGATGGGAGACGTCCCCGAGCCCAAGCAGTTCGCCGTCAAGGCGCCTCAGTTCTCATTCATGCAGATGGAGGGCGCGGAGCCCACCGTCGGGGTGGAGATGCGCTCTACGGGGGAGGTGGCGTGCTTCGGCGACACCCTTGCCGAGGCCATGAGCAGGGCCCTTATCGCCGCCGGCCTCAAAATCCCCTCCAGGGGGGAGACAGCGATACTCCTTGCGGACGAAAAGTCCGAGCTGGGCGAGGCGAAGGCCCTGGTCGAGGGGTTCAAGAAGGCGGGGATAGACTTCGTGACGACAGAGTCCCTCGCCCCCCTCCTGGGCGACGTGGCCAGGGTGGCGTCCCTCGACGAGATGCTCGACATGACGAACAAGGGGAAGGTGGCGATGGTCCTCTCGCTCAACACCAACCTCAACAAGGTGAGGAAGGACCTCTACAAGGTCAGGCGCAAGGCCGTCGAGCTCCAGGTGCCTTTCCTGACCACGGTCGAGGAGGGGAAGGCGGTGCTCCTCTGCGTCCGGTCGCCGCTCAAGACACTGAGCTGAGGTCAGGCCGAGCTCATTCTGGCGAGGAGGCCGTCGAGGGGTACCTTCTCTTCGGCGCGCGTGCTCATGTTCCTCAGCGTGAGCTGCCCAGACTCCAGCTCCCTCTTCCCGACTATCACGACCCAGGCGAACCCTCTCCCGCTGGCGTCCTCGAGCTGCTTCCCGAGGCTCTTGCCCCGGGCGCCGAGCTCGCTCCGCGTGCCCCGACCCCTGAGGGACGAGACTATGGAGAGCGCCTTCTCGGCCAAGGCCGGCTCCGTGTACGCGACGTAGACCGAGTTCTCGACGTCCTCGCCCTTCGAGGAGCGGCCCATCGAGAGGGCTATCCGCTCGACCCCGCCAGCCGCTCCGGTCGCGGGGAGGTCAGGCCTCCCGAAGAGCTTCGGGAGCACGTCGTACCGCCCTCCTCCGCAGAGCGAGCCAAGGTCTGGGTGCTGCCTGTCGACGACCTCGAAGACTATCCCCGTGTAGTAGTCGAGCCCCCTCACGATGCTGAGGTTGTACTCCACGTCCTGGACGCCCCTCGACCTCAGGGAGTCGCGCAGGGTCGCCAAGCCGCCTCCTCCCGCTGAGGCGAGCCCCAGCTCCTCGAGCCGGGCGCAGACCTTGTCCGGAGGCCCCCTCGTCCTCCCGAACTTCAGGAGCTCAGAGAGCGCCTCCCCGCTGACCCCCTTGCGCGAGTACTCCTCGACCAGCTCCTCCTCCGTCTTCTTCTGGACCTTGTCGAGAGCCCTCATCATCTCCATGAGCCCGTCCTCGGTGGCGACACCCATCGATTCCCTGATGTACTCCTCCACCACGCGGCGGTCGCCCACTTCTAGAGAAAAGTCCTGGAGGCCGACCTTCTTGAAGAGGTTGTAGCAGAGGTCCATCACCTCCGCGTCGGCCTCGACGCTCTGGTCTCCGAATATCTCTACGTCCCACTGGTAGAACCACCTGTACCTCGCGTGCTGCGGCTCGTCGTAGCGCC
>JAPCJO010000049.1 GCA_027886905.1 Nitrososphaerota archaeon | reverse complement strand
CATCTAAGATTCAGGAGGGACCGATGGAGAACGCGATATATGCAGTGTGAATCTCGAATCTGAAGCATATCCCGAAATACTTTGCCAAAAGAGAAAATCCATGGAGCGGATAGAGGGCGACATCGCCATCTGTGAGCGCGGGAAGAGTGCCGTTTACAGAGAGTTGAAATACCGGGTGGGCGGAAATTTTTCTGAAAGACGCCATGACCCAGTCTTACGACGACCTTCTTGCTAGGGCACGGTCCACCCTGGACAAGTCCACCCACACGTCCACCCAGAACAGGCTGGAGATTCCCGAGCCGCAGGTCCTGTGGGTGGGGAACAAGACGATACTTCGCAACTACTCCGAGTACCCCAAGCTTATGCGGAGGGATCCGGACAGGCTCCTGATGTACCTGGCGAAGGAGCTAGCGACCGCGGCCTCCCTCGACGCAGACAGGGCCATATTCATCGGGAGGAAGGACAAGGCGTCCTTCGTCCAGCTCTTCAGCAGGTACATGGCCGACAACGTCACGTGCCCGGTATGCGGGAGCCCGGACACGCACATAGTGACGGAGAGCCGCCTCCACTTCAGGGTCTGCGAGGCTTGCGGCGCCAGGTCTAGCGCGAGAGTGAACTGAGGCGGTTGGACGCGCCGTTCTCCGTCCATAGCATTTCGTGGAAGAACGCCAGCATCGTCAACGTCTGCGACACCGAGCTGATAGGGCGGACGCTGGTCGACGGGAAGCTCAAGATGCACATCTCGAAGGACTTCTTCGGCGGGGCCTTCGTCGAGGAGGAGGAGGCCCTCAAGATAATCAAGGAGTCGGCGATGATAAGCCTGGCCGGGGTCAGGTCGGTCGGCATCGCCCTCGCCCATAAGCTGGGATCGCCCCAGGCGGTAAGGGAGATCGAGGGAGTGCCCTTCCTGATGATCTACAAGTTCTGACAACGGAGCCGGGTCGTCGAAACGGGCGTGAGACAGCCAGGCAATGAGAGGTATTGGTCTTTTAATATTGGCGCCGGGATTAGACTCGGTTGGGTTGGCTAGCAGGGTGCGGGAAGCGGCCGGCACTGTCGAACGGATACTACTTCCCCGCCTCAACAGCATCGATGGCGAACTCAAGTCAATCAACACCAGGATAGATTCGGTCGACACTAGAATCGACGAGATGGACAAGCGCATGAACATAAAGTTCGATGCGGTGCAGACTCAAATTGAATCTGTGAGGAACGAGGTACGGACAGAAATTGGTGCCGTGAGGACAGAGATCGGTGCTGTGAGGAACGAGGTACGCAGCGAGATTGGTGCCGTAACCAAGGAAATACGCGGACTGTCCGAGAAGGTCGACCTCGTCAAAGACATGGAGAAGCTCAAGGGAGAAGTTGCGGAGCTGAAGAGACGCCGTTAGACTTTGGAAGGATGCTAACAAACCTCCTCGCTTCTGCTGAACCGGCAGCCCTGATGGGTCAGGCCCTGAACAGGTCCCAACGGTAGACTAGATCGCTCTGCGACGCGTGGACATGTAGGCCATCCCAGACGACGCCCCGAGTTCGCCGTCGCTTGAGAAGGGCAGGCATACGCTATAAACCCCGAGAATTCTTCCAAGCGAGTCCAAAGAGGGTTAGACCAGCATGAAAATGGAAGACAACACGATCCTGATTACAGGAGGAGCCACGGGAATAGGGTTCGCCCTCGCAGAGTCTTTTGTAAAGCTCGGGAATACCGTGGTAGTCTGTGGTAGAAGGGCGGACAAGCTGGATGCCGCCAAGAAAAGGCTCCCCGCCCTGACCGTGAAGCAATGCGACGTATCAGACGAGGCCGACCGCAAGGCTCTATACGCCTGGGTCGGGGAAAATTTCAAGGATCTCAACGTCCTGGTCAACAACGCGGGGATACAGAGGCGCGTGGACCTCACAAAAGGGGGAGAGGACCTTGCAAGAAAAGAGGACGAGATCGACATCAACTTCAAGGCGCAGGTCCATCTCGCAGCTATGTTCGTGCCGATGCTTTCGAAGCAGAAGCAGGCCGCCATAGTGAACGTGTCATCCGGCCTGGGCTTTGTGCCCTTGACAATGTTTCCCATCTACTCCGCGACCAAGGCTGCCATCCATTCCTTCACAAAGTCGTTGAGACACCAGCTCAGAGGAACTTCGATCAAGGTGTTTGAGGTCATCCCTCCGACGGTTCACGACACGGAGCTGAAGGGCAAACCCATCGAGAAGGCCGATTGGTCCGTCTCTTCCTCAGAGGTGGCCGAAAGCGTCGTCAAGGGAATGGAAGCGGATGAGTACGAGATTGCTATAGGGGCATCGAAGAGGTGGGTGTCCAGCTCGAAACTCGAACTCGACCAGGCGTTCAGCAACATAAACCAAAGGGACTAGGCCCCTTGGGCGGACCAACACGAATGCGGCGCGGGGGATTCAGACCGAATCCTCGAGCCACCGTTAAATTCTCGTCCCTCTACTGGACCTTGCCTTCGCGCTGCAGCTGCTTGAGGAGGTCCTTCTGCCTCCCGTTGAGGCTCTTCGGGACGTCCACCCTCACCACCGCGTACTCGTCCCCTTTCCCGAACGAGTTGAGCCTCGGCAGCCCCTTCCCCTTGATCTTGAACTGCGTCCCCGGCTGCGTGCCTGAGGGTACCTCGAGCATCGTGTCGCCGTAGAGGGTGGGCACCCTCAGCTCCGTCCCCAGCATCGCGTCGACGGCGTTCACGCGGGCCTCGACGAAGAGGTCGCTGTCCCGCCTCTTGAAGACCGGGTGCTCGGGGATGTTCACCACGACATAGAGGTCGCCCGGCGGCGTGCCGGCCTCGCCGGCCTCCCCCTCGCCCCTCAGCCTCAGGGTGTGCCCGTCGTCGACCCCCGCCGGGACCTGGATGCGGATCTTCCGCTGCCTCCTCACGTGCCCCGTCCCCCTGCACTCCTTGCACGGCGAGTCGACGATGTTCCCGGTCCCCCTGCACTTGTTGCAGGTCTCTACCCGGATGAACCTCGCGAAGCCGGCGTTCTGCATCTTCTGGACCTGGCCCGTCCCGTTGCACTGGGTGCACCTCCTGGGCGTCGTCCCCGGGGAGGCCCCGCTCCCCCTGCAGATGGCGCATAACTCCGTCCTTGGTATCTCGACCTCCTTGGTCACGTCGCCCACGACCTCCTCCAAGCCAAGCTGCATGTGGAGCGTCAGGTCTCCGCCGCGCCGCGGCCTCGACCCCCCTGCCCTTCCCGTCCCGAAGAAGGCCCCGAGTATGTCTTCGAATCCCCCTCCGTAGCCGAAGCCCATGTCCCTGAAGACGTCCTGGAAGTCGGCTCCCCGGTAGATGTTCTCCTCCCCGTACTTCTGGAAGACCGCCTCCTTGCCGTAGGTGTCGTACTGCTTGCGCTTGTCGTCGTCCGAGAGGACCGCGTATGCCTCGGAGATCTCCTTGAACTTCTCCTCCGCCTCGGGGGACTTGTTCCTGTCGGGGTGGAACTGGAGGGCCAGCCTCCGGTAGGAGGCCTTGATGTCGTCCTTGCTCGCGTCCTTCTGGACTCCCAGGACGTCGTAGAAGTCCCGCGCGGAGGTGCTGCTCACTGCGCAGCCTTCACTTCGTGGTTACTTTTTATCCTCATCGACGACCTTGTAGTCGGCATCGGTCATCGGCCCCTCGCCCGCCTGGCTTCCTCCCATGGTGGGTCCAGCCCCTTCCGGTGCCGGGCCGGCCCCGCCTCCAGCGGCCGGCGCGGCCTGGGCCTGCTGCTGGTAGACGGCGGTGCCTACCTCTTGGAGGACCTTCCGAAGGGCCTCCGACTTGGCCTTCACGTCGTCCGGATTCTTGGCTTCGACCGCCTTCCTCAGCTCTGCTGCGGCGGCGGTGATCTTCCCCTCGGACTCCTTGCTTATCTTGCCCGCGAGGTCGTTCTTCGTCTTCTCGGCCGTGTAGAGCAGCGAGTCGGCGTCGTTCATCAGTTGGGCATCCTCCATCCTCTTCTTGTCCTGCTCCGCGTACTGGTCGGCCTGCTTGACCATCTTCTCCTTCTCGTCCTTGGAGAGCTTGGTGGAGGCGGAGATGGTTATGCGGGCTTCCTTCCCCGTGCCCTTGTCGTGCGCGGTGACGTTGAGTATCCCGTTCGCGTCGATGTCGAAGGTCACCTCGATCTGCGGGACGCCCCTCGGCGAGGGAGGTATCCCCTCGAGGTTGAACATCCCGAGCGAGATGTTGTCCGGGGCCATGGTCCTCTCCCCCTGGACGACGTGGATCGTCACCGCGGTCTGCATGTCGGCCGCGGTGGTGAAAGTCTGGCTCTTCTTGACCGGGATGGTGGTGTTCCTTTCGATCACCTTGGCTGTGATGTTGCCCAGGGTCTCAACCCCGAGCGACAGGGGGGTCACGTCGAGGAGTAGGATGTCCTTGACCTCGCCAGCGAGGACGGCTCCCTGTATGGCCGCCCCTATCGCCACGGCCTCCATGGGGTCTACCCCCCTCTCGGCGGGCTTGCCCATGACCTGCTCGACCTTCTGCCTCACGAGGGGCATCCTGGTCATCCCCCCGATGAGGATGACCTTGTCGATGTCCTTCGTGGTGAGCTTGGCGTCGTTGATCACGCGCGTTATCGGCTCCTCCACCTTCGCCACGAGCGGGCCTGCGAGCTCCTCGAGCTTCGCCCTGGTCAGGGTGAAGTGGAGGTTCTTGGTCCCGGTCGAGTCGCTAGCGATGAACGGCAGGTCGATGTCCGTGGAGATGATGTTGGAGAGCTCTATCTTGGCCCTCTCGGCCGCTTCCTTGAGGCGGGTCATCGCCGTCTTGTCGTTCTTCAGGTCGATCCCTGTCTTCGACCGGAAGTCGCTCGCGATGAGGTTGACGATGGCATAGTCCACGTCGGCGCCACCCGTCTGAGTGTCGCCGCTGGTCGCGAGGACCTGGAAGACGCCTCCCCCGAACTCCATCACCGTGACGTCGTGCGTCCCTCCCCCGAAGCTGAAGACCAGGACCTTCATCTCCTTGTCCGTCTTGTCCAGGCCGTAGGCGAGGCACGCGGCGGTGGGCTCGTTGATTATCCTCACCACGTCGAGGCCCGCGATCTCCCCCGAGTCCTTGGTGGCCTGCCTCTGGTTGTCGTTGAAGTGCGCCGGCACGGTGATGACGGCCTTCTTCACCGGGTATCCGAGGAAAGTCTCCGTGTCCTTCTTGATCTTCTGCAGGACGAACGCGCTGATCTGCTGCGGGGTGAACTCCTTTCCGGCGATGCGGACCTTGTAGTCGGTGCCCATCTTCCGCTTTATCTCGAATATGGTGCCGTCAGGGTTGGTGACGACCTGCCTCTTCGCGGGCTCCCCGACGAGGAGCTGCCCGTCGCTGGTGAACGCGACGACGGAGGGGAACATCTTCCCCGCGACCGTCTGCCCCTCCGCGCTCGGGACGACGACCGGGCGCCCCGCCTCCATCACGGCGGCCGCCGAGTTGGTCGTGCCCAGGTCTATTCCGATTATCTTCTCCCTTGCCGAGGAGGTTCCCTTGTCCGTACTGGAGCTCATGCCCGCCCCTCCTTCGGCTGCGGCTGTCTGGAGGCCATCTCGACCTTGACGGCGCTCGGCCTCAGGACCTTCCCCTTGAACGTGTAGCCCTTCCTCAGCTCCTCTATCACGATGTCTTCGGTGTTGTCCTTCCCCTGCACCTTGTCCACGGCCTCGTGGGTGGACGGGTCGAAGGGCATCCCCACGGCCTTGATCATCTTGAGGCCCTCGGCTTCGAGGGCGGAGTTGAGGTTCTTCTGGACCATCCTCACCCCTTCGAGGAGCCCCTTGTCTTCGGCCTTGGTCGCGCTGGCCACCGCAAGATCGAGGTCGTCCAAGACTGATATGAGCTTCCTGACGAGCGCGAGGGTCGAAAACTCCTCCAGCTCGCCCATCTCCCTCTCCACCCGCTTCCGGTAGTTCTCAAAGTCCGCCTGCAGGTAGCGCAGGCTAGTCAGGTACTCCTCGTTGCGCTTCCGCTCCTCCTCGAGGTTCGTCTCTAGCTTGGCAAGGTCCATCTTGATGGCCTTGGTCCTCTGCTCTTCCACCATGCTCGAAGTTTTCAAATCGTTATCATCCGCCTCTCCCTTGTTTTCGCCACCAACTTCCATCTAGGCCACCGGTAAACCTGGTGACCCCGCGCCGGGAGCTTTACAAAAACCCTTTGAGGAACTGTGACGCAGCCTCGCCGTAATCGTTTGTGTCATCGTTCGGAACACTATACAACGTTATGTTGTATACCTAAATAAAAGGTTTGCCTCCGGACATGGATTGCTTCCGCGCGACTATCGCTGGACATTGCGGTCAGCGTGCCTCGAACCCCCCAACCTGAACGCTCGGGTCAGGACGGGGAGGGCGATTCCTCGCTTCGAGCCGACGGAACTCGCAGGGCGCTGCAGGAGGAACTGTGTGGCTGACCGGAACGAAGCCATGAAGAGCATGGCTGAGATCAGGGCGCCCAGGTCTTTCACTGAGACGCCGAAGACCGCCACCGGTGAGAAGTTCGCCAGGTTGAAGACGAACGAGAGGAAGAATGTGGCGAACGAAGCGACGAACGCCCAGCACGTGAGAGAGTAGACGCTGTAGGCCAGCGAACCCCTGACCTGTGAACCCTTGAACCCCTTGCGTAGTCGATTCGAGTAGACGACTGCTACCAGAAAGAACGATGCGGTGGCAAGGTTCCAGACCGCCAGCTCAACCAGAACCAAGACAGCTATTGCAAAGGCGCTCTGTCGATAAGAGCGTTATGGAGTGGCGGTCTATCAGATTCCGGTGCGTTTTGACCTCGCAGGCCGAACCGACCAATGCGCTCGAACCGAGCGGCCTGCGTGAGGGCTGCCACGGGCGGCTACGACTGCGCTCGCCCCCAGGATTACACCCGAGGCTGACGCGACGGCGGAGAAGGCCAGGACGGCCAACAGCACAAGACTTCGACCGCGGACTCTATCGAGACCGGATGGGCTCATGAGCCAGAAACTCGGCGAATGCATTTAGACCTGAGCGCCGGACTTTACGTCGGCTCATTTCAGGACAATAAGCGTCACGTTCGTGTCGTCGGCGTAAGTGCTCCGACGTGACCACCATTGGCTACGGCATGTACGGGTGACTCCGTGCGAGCGACGTCTCCGTGGGTCTTCCTAAGAGGTCGTCGCGAAGCATATCAGGTTAGAGACGCCGCGGCGAGAAGCCTAAAGGCCTCGAACTATGGCGGTGAGACGTGGAAGGACAGGAGGACGAGGCGGGCGCGGAGGCGAGGGAGGACAGCGAGGAAGCCGAGCGCGGGTCGATGACCGAGGGCGACCTCGAGCAGGGCTCGAGCCTTCGGGAGCGCATCCGCAGGAGCGAGAGGGAGAACAGGCGCCTAAGGCACGACTCCAACGAAAGGAAGACCGTAGAGGAGGTCTTCGACAGGGCGACGAACTTCGCGCTTCACGAGCTCATCTCGAGGGGGGAGCTCTCCTACCTGAACGGGGTGGTGAGGGCTGGGAAGGAGGCGCGAGTCTACTGGGGGGTCACCTCGGATGGGAGCCCGCGGGCCGTCAAGATCTACCTGACCGCGTCCGCCGAGTTCAAGAAGAGGATGAGGTACGTCGCGGGAGACAAGAGGTTCCAGCAGGTTCAGGTTGGCTCAATACGGCAGCTGATCAAGCTCTGGGTCCAGAAGGAGTTCAAGAACCTGAGGCTCGCCTCGGAGGCGGGGATACGCGTCCCCGAGCCCTTTGCGTTCAACGAGAACATCATCGTGATGGAGTTCGTCGGCAAGCCCCCGGCGCCAGCCCCGATCTTCGCTGAGGCCGAGGTCGACGCCACCGACTACAAGTGGACCATGAAGATGATACGCCAGCTCTACAAGAAGGCGGACCTAGTCCACGCCGACCTCTCCGAGTACAACATCTTCAAGCCCGCCCCCAAGGAGAGGG
>JAPCJO010000003.1 GCA_027886905.1 Nitrososphaerota archaeon | reverse complement strand
AAGCGTCGCAACGAGTTCGGCTTGGCGCTGGAGCTCAAGCGCAGCACCAGCAAGGGCCTCCTCGCGTTCTCAGTGGACTGGAGAGGCAAGCCGGCTCCACCCGCCCAGTTCATCACGGCCGCCGTAGCCGACCTGTCGGACATGGGGCTGACCGTGGCCCACGACCCCACGCGGCCGTACCTCGACGTCTTTGGAAGGAGGCCCGACAAGGGAGGAGCCGTGCGCGAGATGAAGAGGCTCCTCGACGTTAACGGCAACGTCTTGTTCATCGGCGACTCTGCCGCCGACAACTCCGCCTTCGGGGAGGCCGACCTGGCGATGTGCATCGACCACGGCCAGAGCCTCGATGGTCTCGAGTGCAGCTACGCGCTGAGGCGCGAGGAGCTCGGCCGGTTCTTCCGCTCGCTCGAAGACGACCAACTGTCCTTGAATCTCAGCACCCTCGCACGCAAATGAGAGGCAGCTGCTGGCACTGAGAATTGCATCCTAGAGCTTTTTTCTGTAGGTTTCTTTCACACGTCTTTTTATAGAAAGACGGCACATCATATCCATCCGGCCATGACGCAATGCGAATTGGCGGATTCCCCGAAAGTAGACTCTGGCTGCTGTCTCCGGCCTGACAAGCGTGAGGCGATATAGAATTGCTTAGAATCGGCGTGGTCATGTATCAGACCAGCCTCACCAAAGGGCAGGAGCTGGTGGCCCAGAGGATGGTCAGGGAATTCCGAAGACAAGGGCACGACGCGTTCCTGATCACCAGCGTATACCACGACTCGGAGCAGGCCGTCAGCCCAGAGGAGGTGAAGAGGAGGGGCGGCTACGTCCAGGTCTTCGACAGGGACCTCGGAATCCCAGTGATAAGGGTCAACAGCGATAACACCACATGGCCGCCCAGGCGGATCTCCTTCGCCGACTTCGTCGGGATTCTGACCAACATCGTCGAAGACCAGAAGCTCAACGTCCTGATCACCCACTCGACGCTCTGGAACGGTCCCGAGGAGGTCGTCAAGTTCGTGGCGTGGAGAAGGAAGATGGCGCAGGATGGCGCCCCGCGCTCCCCGCTCATCTTCTGTCACATGAGCCACTTTCAGGAGCCGAACGACGAGAGATACGCCGTCGTAGAAAGATCCTACAGGGAGGCCTGGAACAACGTCATCCTCCCGCGGGTCTTGGCCGAAGCCGACCTCGTCCTCGTGACTACGCCCTTCGAGGCCAACTTCATGAAGGAGATGGGCGCGAAGGACGAGAAGATCTTCCTATTTCCGGGAGGAATAGACGACGAGGACATAGCCTCGCTGGGCAAGGAGGACGCGTTCAGGGCCAAGTACCGGCTCCCGATGGACGCCAAGCTCGTCTCGTGCCTGGGCACTGTGGAAGAGAGAAAGAACCCTCTCGCGCTCCTAGAGGTCGCGAAGCTCCTGTCCAAGAGGGGGGACGTACGCCTCGTCATAGCGGGCAGGGCGGAAGGCGCCTACGCTGACGGCCTCAAGGAGGCCGCGAGCAAGCTCCCGAACGTCTCCGTGCTGGGCTCGATATCGGACGAGGAGAAGGCAGCGCTCATCAGGACCTCCCTGGCAAACATCACCATGAGCAGGTCCGAGGCCCTCGGCATCGCCCAGCTGGAGTTCATGTCCGCCGGCGTCCCGGTGATCACCTCCGGCGTCGGAGGCCAGTCCTGGATCGTCGGGGACGGCTCGAACGGAATTGTCCTCAGCGGACCCGAGGACGCCAAAGGAGCCGCGGACGCGATACTGAGGCTGGCGGATCATCCCAGGCTGCGGCGCAGGCTCGGGAGCATGGCGAGCCGAACCGCCTCTTCCTACTCACTCACTCGATTGGTCGACAAGCTCTTGACGCGCCTCCAGGAGGAGATGCGAAAGCTCACGGACGACATGCCCGCCCTGCGCAACATGCCCGGGGACGAGCGCATAATCGAGGCCTGGGCGCACAAGGGCAAGAAGGTGGCGGCGACCTCGAAGCGCCTCATCGTCAGGTCGGCCAAGGGCGGGAAGGAGGTGACCACCATCCTCTACGACGACATCGCGCGCATCGAAAGGCACGCGCAGGCGCCGTGGGCCGTCCTCGCGGTAGGGGCGCTGGCCACCAGCTTCCTCGTCGCGCAGGGGGTGATGGGGCTTGGGCTGCTCAGTCCCCTCACGCCCGTCCTCTCCTCCGGGCTCCTTCCCCTCGGGTTCCCGGGGGCCACCGAGGCACTGACGGTTCTGCTCCCGCTCGTCCCAGCAGCCATCGCTGTGGCGGCGTTTCTCCCCGCGGTGAAGCGAGGCTACGTCGTCCACTACGGGTCCTCACGGAAGCTCTTCCTTCCTGAGAGCTTTGGAAAGGCCCTCAGGCTGGCGAACAAGCTCACCCCCAAGGAGCTCTTCGGCGTCGATGGGGAGCCTGCCACAAAGGGCGGCTGACGCCTAGGCGTTTCGTATGGAAGCTCGGCGTCAAAGGAACGCAGGCAGGAACGCGACGAGGCCTATCGCCAGCTCTAGGATTGTCGCCCTCCTGATTGGGAGGCTGCTCCTGGCCACCATCAGCGGCGCGAGAAGGTTGGCGAAGGACGGATTGGGTCGATGTTGCCCGCGAGCCCAGCGTCGACGGCCAGGATCGGAGCCGCGTGTGGCGTCACCGAGGTCGTGCTAAGGACCAGCTGCGTCGCGGGGACGTTGCTTATGCCCGCCGAGACTAGGCCGAAGAATCCGGCGGCGTAGGGTTGCCCGCCCGAGGAGCCGGCGCGTCGACCCAGCTCGGGGCCCGAGCGATTACGTCTTTCCTATGGGTAGCGCTTCTCGACGCTCTGAGCTTCCCACGCGGGGTAGATCTCCCGCAGCCTCTTGGGCGTCTTGTCCTCGAACACGACGCCCGCATACCACTTGGACCCAAACGCGGCGAACCTCATCAGGATGGGTATCGTGTCGTTCCCCTTCTCCGTCACGGTCCAGCGGACGAAGTTCGGCCCCTTTCTCTCCTCGACTCGCTTGATCATTCCCTCTCTCTCCAGCTCGCGCAGCCGGTTCGAGAGGACCCTCGGGGTGAGCCCCGGAGTCGACTTCAGTATCTCGCTGAATCGCTCCTTCTTCATCATTGTCATGTCCCTGAGGATCAGGATCGTCCACTTGCGCCCGAGGACGCCAAGGCTCGTCGCGATGGGGCAATTCGCTATTGGGACCGCGGGGGTGAGCATGTCGCCCGAGTCCTTCTCTCCTCTTGGCGCGCCCGCGGGAGTCATGTCTTCCATGCCCGCGATATTTTTGATATGCCCGGTTATTTAAGAGGGGCTATCCTTTTTTTCTCTATCTGACTTAATATCGCCTGAGGACGTCTTGCTCCCATGGTATTCATATTTGACGAGGGAAGCAGCTTCAAGGCGCCGCTGGGAAAGGTCTGGCAGCTCAACCAGTCCGAGGGCGAGCACAGCCACCCCAGCCTGAGGAACCAGAAGGGAGAGCAGCAGGGAGAGCACTTCATCCTGAGCTATGAGACACAGATGCCCGACGGGTCGTCGGCGAAGCACAAGGTCAAGACGACCGCTTTTCCTCCGGTGGGAGTGGCCTTCGAGACGCTCGAGGGTCCCCTGGCGGGCTCGAAGTCGTTCCAATTCTACACGCCCAAGGGCAACGAGACCGGCGTGACCGTAGTCGGCGAGTTCGTCTCCAAGGGGGTCCCGGATGCCGCGTTGAAGGGGGCGGTGCTGGCCTTCCTCGGGACGGTCTTCGACGAAGATTCGAAGAACCTGTCCAAGATGTAGAGCATTCAACGAACCCGCAAGGCGTCCCGCGGCGTTCGACCATGGGTCGCGCTCGGGCGGCGGGGGCTTGCAAACCCTTATGTAGCGAACGCCGAAAAAGCGCGAGAATTCATGGGCAAGATCTTGGTGACGGGAGCCGCCGGCCAGATCGGCTCCGAACTCGTCGTCGCCCTCCGCGAGAAGCATGGAGAGGAGAACGTCATCGCGACGGACATACTCCTGAAGGCCGTGGAGAGGGTGCTCCCGTCAGGCCCCAACGAGCAGGTCGACGTCACCGAGATCCGGAAGCTCCAGGAGGCAATAGGGACGTGGGGCGTGACTACCATCTACCACCTCGCGGCCATCCTTTCCGCGGCGGGAGAGAAGAACCCGCAGACGGCGTGGGACGTCAACATGAAGGGCCTCCAGAACATACTCGAACTCTCGAGGGAGCTAGGGGTGAAGCGCGTCTACTGGCCGAGCTCCATCGCGGTCTTCGGGCCTGGCATCCCCAGGGTCAAGACGCCGCAGGACGTGCCGCTGGTCCCCACCACGATGTATGGGATAACGAAGGCGGCGGGTGAGCTCCTCTGCAATTACTACCATCAGCGCTACGGCGTCGACGTCAGGTCCATCAGGTACCCGGGGATAATCAGCAACAAGGTGCCTCCGCACGGGGGGACGACCGACTACGCCGTGGACATGTTCTACCAGGCCATCCTGAAGAAGCGCTACACGTGCTTCGTGAGGGAGGACACCGTCCTACCCATGATGTACATGCCCGACGCCATCCGCGCTACTCTGATGCTGATGGACGCCAGCCCGAAGAGTGTCACCTACCACATGGGACACAACCTCGCCGGGCTGAGCTTCTCCGCGGGGGAGCTCGCCAGGGAGATCAAGAAGCACATACCCGGGTTCACATGCGAGTTCGTCCCGGACTTCCGGCAGAAGATCGCCGACTCGTGGCCCGAGTCGGTCGACGACAGCGTCGCGCGCAGGGACTGGGGATGGAAGCCGAAGTACAACCTGGCCACCATGACCGAGGACATGATCAAGGAGCTGGGCGCCCGGGCGAAGCAGGGCAAGCTCGCGGCCTGAGAGGATGAAAAGGAAATTAAGGCGAGGCCGGGGAGAATCCTGAGATGAGCAGGGACCCGACTTCTTTCTTGGGGGATGAATACAGCGCTCTTGTCCAGAGCGACCTCGACTGGAAGATCAGGACGCTACAGGGGCCGAGCACCCCGTGGTGCCACATCGACGGCAAGAAGGTGCTGATGCTCTGCTCGAACAACTACCTCGGGCTGACCAACCACCCGGCGCTGAAGAAGGCCGCGGTCGACGCGGTGACCACCCACGGCGCCGGCTCGGGTTCCGTCAGGGCGATTGCCGGGAACATGGACCTCCACATCCAGCTCGAGGAGCGCCTCGCCCACTTCAAGCGGGCGGAGGCCTCGCTCGTCTACCAGACGGGCTACGCGGTCAACAGCGGCCTGATCCCCCAGCTCGTGGGCGAGCAGGACCTGGTGGTGAGTGACGAGCTCAACCACGGCAGCATCATCGACGGCGTAAGACTCTCTCGAGCCGAGAGGGCTGTCTACAAGCACGCTGACACCGCGGACCTCGCTAGGGTGCTCGACGAGGCGGAGAAGCACTCGCCACAATACCGCAGGATCCTAGTCATCACGGACGGGGTCTTCTCAATGGACGGCGACATCGCACCCCTCGACGAGATAGCCAAAGTCTCTGGCGAGCACGGGGCGCTGGTGTACGTGGACGACGCCCACGGCGAGGGCGTCCTCGGGGAAGGCGGGCGCGGCATCGTCTCCCACTTCCACCTTGACAGAAGGCAGGTCCAAATCGAGATGGGGACATTCTCCAAGGCCTTCGGGGTGGTCGGGGGGCACGTCTCCGGCTCGCGGGACCTGACCAACTTCGCCTACAACAAGTCCCGGACTTGGCTCCTCAGCGGCTCGCACCCGCCGGCCGTGGCCGCCGCGTGCATAGCGGCGATAGACGTCCTCGAGAACGAGCCCGAGCGCGTCCAGACGCTGTGGAGGCACACAAGACACTTCAAAAAGTCGATGAGCGACCTGGGGTTCGACATCGGGAAGAGCGAGAGCCCAATAACCCCCATCATGGTCGGCGAGGCCGAGGTCGCGAAGAAGCTCAGCGCCCGCCTCTTCGAGGAGGGGGTGTTCGCGCTCCCCATCGTGTTCCCGATGGTCGCGAAGGGCAAGGCGAGGATCAGGACCATCATGAACGCCGCGCTCACCCCAGAAGACCTCGACTTTGCGATCGGGGCATTTGGGAAGATAGGGAAGGAGCTGGCGATTGTCGCGCAGCACTAGCCCGTCAGGCCATCGCTTGCGCCTCGATTAGCTCCTCTAGCTTCTCGAAGTAGAGCCTAGTTGCCAGCGGCATCGCGGAGAGGTTGACCTCTATCGCCTCGATGACCTTGTCGACGGCGCGGCGCGACGTCTTGAATTCGAATTTCATGGTCAGGACCGGGTCCCTTATCACCTGGATGCTGTCCCTCAGGTCGGGCCGCGCCCTCGCCTTCGCGTCGATCTCCACCTTTCGATACCACGCCGCGAGCACCTCGGGGTCGAGCCCCAGCTTCAGCCGCTCGATCTCCTGGACGAGCCTCTGTATCAGCCTAACCTCCGAATTGTCCGACATCTCTCACACCGTCAACTGCAGCGCGACTGCAGTATCTCCGTCTTCTCGTACTCCGCTTCCCAGACGTGCATGCTGTTCCTCGCTCTCCTGACCGTCACCAGCGAATAGCCCTCAGGGGCGTCGACGAGCGACTTGCTGAGGATCTCCTTGACGCTCTCGTTGTCCTCGTCGAACGTCTTTACGATGTGCTGCTTGTACTTCTCCACCTCCTTCATGTGGTCCTTGAGGCAGAGGTTCTTGCCCTGGAACCGCGAAGACGTGAGGCGCTTCACCTCCAGGCCGCAGACGTCGCACGTCACCTTCTCCATCCCGCAAGAAAGGCAGATCCTGCCCACCCCGATGACCATGGGGAACGTCCCGGGCGTCGACTCCTCCTTGCCGCACATGGCGCATTTCATCGTCTTGCCGGTGGAGTGCTGCATGACCTGCCCTGTGGAAACGGTCATTACTTAAGACGATTTCGCTCGTAGCCTCCTCCATCCGGCGTCCAACCCGCCTCGGCTGGGTCGCGGCTTCCCAAGAGGTGGGACGTCGCCCATGGCAGCGCGAGCGCTGTGGCGATTATCAAGAGGGAGGGAGCCCACCAAGCCGCGCCTGCCTCCCTCCACCACCAGGTGTCCAGCCGACCCTTTAGGAAGAGGGGGAGGACCTGGGTCAGGAACGGGAAGTGCGACACCGCCTCTTGCTGCGGGATGGCGGTGGTGACCCCGGCTATGCCGTTGAAGACGACACCCACGCCGTAGAGGAGGTATGCGACGGCTGCGGCCCCTCGCTTCGACTCTATCAGGAAGCCCGAAGGGAGCAGGAGGAACGGGATCACCGGGATGAGGAAGCGCTGCCCGAAGGCCTCCCCACCCACCGGGTTGTACCACATAGCATACGGGATGAGGATGCCCACGAAGCAGGCGGCTAGGAGGGCGGCTTCGTTCACAAGTTCCCGGCGCTTCGGGACGAAGTAGAAGCCGATTGCCCCGAGGATCAGTATCGGGCAGAAGACGAAGACGCCGCGGAGGGGGGAGAACAAGTCGAGGTAAAGCCCGTCAAGGATGGGGTACGAGAAGGCCCCGAAGAGCGAGGAAGTCTGCTGGTACGCCTGCTCGGTGGTGAGGAAGGGGTCGCCGAAGGCCGCCTTGTTGTAGAGCGCGATAAGCAGGACCCCGAGGGCAGACGCGGCGATGAACCCCGCGAAGCCCCTGGTGAAGGAGGAGAGACTCTTCCGGAAGGTGTACAGCAGGAAGACGGAGACGATGGGGACCAGGAGGGCGTTGAGGTAGTCGACCGTGAGGGCAGCCCCCAGAGCGGCGCCGCAGAAGACCGAGTCAGCGAAGCGGGAGGGCCCGCCGCGCCCGATCCGTATGGCAAGGTAGACG
Organism: Nitrososphaerota archaeon; assembly: GCA_027886905.1. Taxonomy (GTDB): domain Archaea; phylum Thermoproteota; class Nitrososphaeria; order Nitrososphaerales; family Gagatemarchaeaceae; genus Gagatemarchaeum. The sequence goes on along the minus strand of JAPCJO010000003.1, from coordinate 77,015 downwards.
GCGAGGACGTCGAGCATCGCGGAGACGTCGCTCTCGAAGAAGTAGGTGGCGAACGGCCAGCTTATCGTCGAGAAGGCGTAGGCGAACGCGATGAAAACTGAAGTCTTCTCGGCGAAGTACATCGAAGCCAACCTGAACACGAGGTAGGCGGCGACGGCGTTGCACACCGCCACGAAGAGCTCGGAGAGGAGCATCGCGTTCCCGAAGAGGTTGAACCCGCCGTCGAGGACGAACCCGAGGGCCACGAAGGGCTGCGCCAGGACCGCCACCCCGGGGGCAAGCGCGCTGTAATAGTTCCCGTTGTAGAAGAAGTCGTCGACCGTCCCCGGGAACCCCGGCCCCGTCCTCACCAAGACGGGCGAGTGGTTGGCCCAGAACGCGTACGCGAGCTGAAGGAGGCTGGTCGGGTGGTCTGCCGCCCAGATCACGTTGAGCGAGCACCCATAGACGAGCAGCACCCACAGGAAGATCAGGAGTCCGATGGCCCTACGCGTCATGCCGCTCACGCTCGTCTGGGCGACGACCCACTTTAGTCTACGCCCGTGAACGCGCCGCTCACATGCTCTCCGCGATGTCGTCGACCGTCTCGACGACCGCGTCCGCCTTGGTCCTGGACTCCTCGCGGGAGTAGACGCCCGTCTTTACCATCACGCTCGTGATCCCCATCCTCTTCGCCCCGACGATGTCCGTCTCTTCCTGGTCTCCTATCATCACCGCGTCTTCCGGCCCGCAGCCGGCCTTCTCGAGGGCGAGCTCGAACATGAGGCGCGAAGGCTTCCCTATCGCCACAGCCTTCTTCCCGGACGAGTACTCGATCGCCTTCACTATGGGGCCGACCGCCATCGCGACGCGGTCCTTGAACATGTAGAGCCGCGCGTAGTGGCACGCGACAATGGACGCGCCGTTCCTGGCCACCTCGCCTGCCTTGTCCAGCTTGGAGTATGTCAGCCACCTGTCGAGGCCGACCACGACGACGTCGGCCTTCCTACCCCTCGTCCTGCGCAGCCCCTCCCGGTTGAGCTCCTCCTCGAGGCCGCGCTCCCCGACGAGGAAGTACGTCCCTTTCGGGTGCTTTTTCGCGACATATTGGGCGGTGAGCTTGGCGCTCGTGAGTATCTCCTCGTACCTGACGGGGATGTCGAACCTGAGCAGGCGCTCCAGGACGGTCTCGACCGTGTCCGTGGAGTCGTTGGTGAGGACGAAGAACCTCTTCCCCCTGCTCGCCCGTATCTTGTTGATGACCTTGGTCCCCCCGAGCTTGACCGGCTTCTCCTTCCCCGCGGTCAGCACGCCGTCAAGGTCGAAAAGGAAGAGCTTCTTCCTTGACAGGTCGATCATCTAGAGCGCCGACCCGTAGTCGCGTTTTTATTCGTTTCCCGGGCTTGGAGCGCGGCCTCGCCATTGCCACCCGGATCCTCGCTGCCGCCTCTTGCCTCCACCTTGGGCGTCGCGGCCGTCGTCTTCCTGCTCGCCTCTTCCTCCTCGCTGGGGAGCATCAGGGCATCGCCCAGCGCCGACCCTCAGACCTCTCAGAGCTCCGCGAACTGGATCGGGCCCGACGGCAACTACCCGTTCAACTGGGACTACAGCCCGCAGACGGCGATCAACCTGACGAGCGTCAACGACCTCGGCCTGAAGTGGCTGTATCCGCTTCCCGGCCCGCGAATCCCGAACACCCTCGGCTCGAGCGTCATCGTGACCCCCATCATCGTCCAGGGGGCCGTCTACTACATCACGAGCTCCGACCTGCTCATCGCCCAGGACGCCAGCGACGGCGCCCTCCTCTGGAGCAAGAACCTCTCCCTGGACTACGACTATCCTGGGCTAGGCGTCCTGCCCGAGTCCGCCAACCTCCAGGGGCATTACCACGCGATCTGGTACACCACGCTGGTCAGGGGCCTGCCCCTCGTCTGGGTCGCGGGGGACAACTACACCGTATTCGCGTTCAACGCCGCGAGCGGGGCCGAGGCGCTCAAGCTCGACTACCTTCCCGTCGACGTCCCCGGCAACCATGGCTACTACGACCCGGGAGGCAAGCAGGTGGTGGTCGACCAGGGGAGGGGGATACTGACTGTCACCACCTCTGACTCAGAGGGGACGGACGCGGGTCGCGGGTTCTTCGAGGGCTGGAACGTCACCGCAAACTCTCCGACGCTCCTGTGGAGGACGTTCCTGATGCCGCCGCAGGACGGGTCAGACCCTCTCTGGTCCATCAATTCGGTGCAGAACGCCAGCTACGCGTGGGTGTTCAACGGGACGGCGCAGGTCAACCTGAAGGCCCTCTCCAACTCCACCCTCTACGGCATGCTCTACGGGGACTGGGGAAGCTTCGGCTTCAACGGCACGCAGAGCTACGCGGGGATGGATGGAGGGTGGGGCGGGTCGGATGCCTATGACCCGCAGACGGGGATCATCTACGTCGGCACGGGGCAGCCCTCCCCGGACTGGAACGCCACGACCAGGCCCGGGCTCGACCTTTGGAGCTCGTCAGTGCTAGCCATCGACGAGACGACCGGGAAGCTCGTCTGGGCCTTCCAGACCTCCCCGCACGACCTTAGCGACTACGACTGCTCCTGGAGCGTCATGCTCGCGAACGTGACGGTCGACGGGCAGATCCAGAAGGTCGTCATGAAGGGCTGCAAGAACGGCTACTTCTACGCCCTGAACGCGGCCACCGGGAAGATGCTCTGGTACTTCGACGCGCCTTCGATAGCTAGGGCTCCCGCGAGCGCAATTCTCGACCCGACCAACAGAGCCGACATGACCAAACCGTGGGCAAACTACCCTTCAACCAAGCCCTACGTCCAGAACCCATGCCACAGCGGGGGGATCGAATCTGACCCCGCATACGACCCGGTCAACAACGTCGCCGTGGTCGTGACCTACAACTGCCCTCTGTCGGATAGCATTGCCCCCACCATCGGACCCGGAGTCCCTTACGGCAGCTTCGGGCTCGACCTCTCTTACTCGGGGCCTAGCCTGCCTTGGAACACCACGGTATGGGCGATAAACGTCGACACGGGCAAGCCGCTCTGGCAGTACCCCATCCCGGACATCGGCTTCCGCGGAGGAGTGGACGTGAGCGGAGGGCTGGTCCTGGTGCCTGCCGCGGACGGCTACCTGAGGGCGCTGGATGAGCAAAACGGGCAGCTCGTGATGCAGAGGAACATCGGCGCCGCGCTCTGCACTGAGCCCGCGATCGGGCAGGACATCGCCGGGCAGGAGGAGCTCGTCTTCCCCGTGTGCAACGGAAACGACGACCAGGGACTCCCGGTCGCAAACGGCGTGATGATAGCCCTTACGCCCATGTCCGTGGCGACGAACGCCACGACCTCCACCACCTCGGTGGTCATGACGAGCTACGTCACCACCTCGTCGGGCATCTCGTCCGCCGCGTTCTTCTCTGTAGCCGCCGTCGCAGTCGTGTTCATGGCCGCGACGGGGGTCTTGGCGGCGCGAAGAAGGCGCCCGTGAGCCTCCCGGCGGTCGACTGCCAACTTTATCTAATCGCAGACTGGGAGAATGCCGTCTCTAGGATTGTCCGAAACGTCCAAGGGCGCAGACCTCCTTTTCACGGAACTCGCAGACGCAGTGAGGTATTCCCAGAACTGGGCGCGAAGCATCAAGGAGCAGGGCGAAGCTAGGGTGAGGACGGAGGAGCAGGTGGACGAGCTCGGGGGCCTGGCTCGGAGGATCTCCAAGGCTTTCGACGACCTTCACCTCGACGTCGAGGATTCCGAGACCCTCTCCAGAAAGATAGGCGAGTTCGCGGCGCTCGCGATCGGCCAAACGAAGGAACGAGTCAAGGCGAAGCTCGAGTCCACTCTGAACGGCATGCAGTCTGAATCGAGGTCAGAAGAGCTCAAGGCGAAGAGGAGCCTCGAATCATACCTCGCGGCGACCCCGCTCCCCGTCACCGACGAAGGGATCTCACTGGAGCTCTCGGACAGCTCCTACTCCGCCAAGGCCGAGTACAAGTGCTCCGGCGAGATAGAGTACGAGTTCCTCCTCAACACGGCGGCCTCCCCGCAGTTCAGGGGCGAGTTCACGTTCGCGGGAGTCTTGAAGGGTGCGAGGCTCCCTGTCAGGCTCGGGAAGACCTGGCTCAGGAAGGAGCCGGTGGCCGACTTCGAGAAGCTCGACGACTACGCCCTTGCCAAGGCCAGGGCCTCCAAGAGCCACCTCGAGGCGACCTTCGTGAACCACGGCACTGGGAGCGGAGTCGACCTCGTCTTCTCGAGGTCGGGGAACGAATCCTTCGTGACCATCGAGTACTCCGACGAGAAGGGCAAGGTCGACGTCACAGGGGAGGCAGCGCTGAGCAAGCACCTCGACCTCCAGCTGATGAAGGGCGCGACCGGTCGTCTGCTCGACGCAATCCTCGACCTCAGGAAGGACAAGCTTCAGCTCGACAAGCTCGAGGTCGCTGGCGAGAACGTCCTCGAGACGCTCGACTGCTTGGGGTTCATGCAGAGGGTGGTGGTCGTCCTAGCCCAGTCGAAGGAATCGATGAATGCGATGAACGCGGTCGACCCGAAGATGGCGATCGAGAGGCTGACGCTCTTGGGCCCAAGTGGGACCAAGATGATGGAGACCCTCGGCCTGGTCAAACGGAGCGACAGATAGCCGACTCACGTCGGGCCGCGTCGGGTCGTCGATTCGCGCCTCGGTCCCCTCCTCAGCGACGCGTCGACATATAGGTTCAGCAGCAGGATCAGCGGAGCGATGGCGAGCATCTCCAAGAGGAGGCCGTTCGCGCCCGTCGGAGTGAGCGGCAGAAGGGAGAGCAGCGTGCCCTTGGGGTGAACCGAGTGGGGAAAGATCTCGAGCAGGGGCAGGCAGGCGAGGCTGAGGACCGAGAGGAATAGCTGCACCCCCAGTGGGCCCAGCTCCAGTATGTCGAAAGCGAGGTAGGCGAAGAGTATGGCGAGGGTGCCGAAGACCACCACCGAGGAGCTGATGAGGTAAACGGCGCCCCCGGCGACGAAGCAGCTCGCGCTCACTGCCATCGGCAACGCGTCAGCCCTTCCGAGGGCCGCCCCTCGCGACCTTCTGAGCCACACGCCCGAGAGGGTGATTATCCCGAGGCTCACGAGGACCATGAAGTCCGTTATCTCCACCAGGAAGTTCTGGGGCCCGACAGCGAGGAGGAATATCGAGACCAGGGTGAACAACCAAGACAGGCTCGCCAGGGAGCGGGGCATGTACCCGTCCTCCCCGAGCGACCTGAGGTGTCGCGTGGCCGCGAGGAAGGCGGGGACGAAGGTCGTAACGCTCGCGATGAGAAACGCGATCGCTATGAGGAGCTCATGAAAGCGCCCGAGATATGTGCTTGCGAGGTACAAAGCCGGGATCTGTGCCTGGAGGACCGCGGCCGGATTCGGATGAGCGGCGAAGACCGCCAGGCCATACAGGATGTTGATGGCGGCCGTGATCAACACCGTGAGTGTCATCGCCACGCCGAGATACTGCGCCTTGCTGAGCTTGTACCCCCTCTTGACCCACGACACGAGGAAAACAGGCGAGCTCTCATGCGCGTCACGCTCCAGCGCCTGAATCTCCTGGAAGCCAAAGAAGAGCAGGTAGAGGTATCCCGTGTTGATCACGAGGGCGACGGGCCAGGAGCCCCCGCCCGTGTACCTGAACAAGCCTGTAAGGTCCCAGGACCCCGCGGACCCCAGCAGAGAGCTCTCGTAGAGGAGTATCGCGACGAGAATGCCCGTTAGAACGACCTGGAGGACGCCAGTCAGGCGAAGCAGTTTCGTTTCGTAGAGAGAGTCGAGGACCGTCCAAGAAATGAGCGAAATCGCTATCGCGTACAGGATGACGGTCTGAGTAGGCCCCACCACTCCGAACCCCTTCAGGATGTCCGGAAGGTAGTCGAAGTCGAAGATCAAGAAGACGATCTTCGAGTACGCAGCCAGCGCCGTGTTCGCCACCCACATCGAGACCCTGCTCACGAAATATCGCACACTCCTCACCCCGACGGCGACTTTGGTGAACGACGGTCCGCCGACCGCTTCAAGGCCTCGACTCCGCGACTCGGAATACATTCCGGTGTAGACCTTCGCCATCAGGATGGAGAGGACGGTGGCGATGACGAGTGAGCCCACCGAGACGAACTCGTACTGGACGACGTTCTGCGGGATCAGTATGAAGAGGGGGGAGCCGAGAGTGGCGCCCACGCCCACGGCCAGGACCGTGCCGAACCCGTAGACCGGGTTCGGCCGCTCTACCTTGCCCGGCCTCCTGAACCTTACCCTCAGCGAGTCAGGGAGAGATGCGATCAGTGCGAGCCCCGTGAGGGCGAGGCTCATCGCCGCAACTGCGACTATCACCTCGCCCAGGCTGGGAACGCTCTGCTGGGAGATGTAGACCACCTCATCGTAGAGGTAGCCCGTCGCGTAGGCGGTGACGCCGAGGCCCGCGACGAGCGCCGCTATCTTTACCGCGAGGGCGGCCAGGCGTCTGCTCTCGAGCCGCACTAGCTTTGACCCGACGCAAGAATCATGCCCGCATTCTTGAGGTTCTTGGCCGCCCGCCGCAGGCTGTAAAAGGCTCCCAGGAGCAGGACGGCCGAGAAGATGAAGTCGAGGAATGGGACCCCGCTGTAGAGCGGCCCTTTCGAGAACGAAGCCCCGACCGCGCTCGAGAAGTAGCCCACCCACTGCTGGGGCGTGCTCAGCCCAGCCATCACGGGCACGAACGCGGCAAGGCCGATGATGGTGAGGAACGAGGCGAGGACTATCTCCCCGACGGCCACCGGGAGGTTGCCCCCTTCCTCGGACGGCCGCCTCAATTGCAGGAGGCCCACGAACCTCGTCACGTAGCCCTCCTGCGACTCCAACAGGGACCTCTCCAGGATGGGGCGGAGGTCGGCGTCGGACTCGTAGAGGAGCGCAAGCGCCTTGACGTCCAGCTTCAGCCTAGCGACTAGCTCGTCGCCCGCCTTCACATCTTTGCTCAGGCCGATTCACCTGCGCCCTCAGAGGCTCAGTCGCTATTTCTCGGTTGCGCTGGTCCCTGTCCAAACATCTAAATATCCAGCGCCGACCGGCGTCAAAAGACACGCAATGACCCAGTACGCGAGGATCAAGCTGACGAGCTCCAACCTCAACGAGCTCGAGAACCTCGCACGTGAGATCAAGGAGATAACCGAGAAGACGGGGGTCAAGAGCAAGGGGCCCCAGCCGCTCCCCACAAAGAGGCTGAAGATCACCACGCGGAAGGCCCCCACCGGAGAGGGGACTCACACCTTCGACCACTGGCAGCTCAGGATACACCGGAGGATCCTTGACATCGAGCCGGACGACAGGACCATGAAGCAGATCACCAAGCTCCGGATCCCCGAAGACGTAAAGATCGAGCTAACTCTCACGAGTTAGAACTCGACGCCTCTAGCCGACCTTCTTTATCCAGTCGATGGTGCGCCTAACCCCGTCGTCGAGGCTCAGCTCGTATTCGTAGCCGAGAAGCTTCCTCATCTTCTCCGTCGAGGGATAGCTAACCTGCGGCTCGGCCTCCGCCGGAGACCTTGGCGGCAACATCTGGAGCTCGGAATTCGAGTTGGTCAGCCGCTTGACCCTCTCGGCAAGGTCCCTTATCGAGACCGTCTCGGCCCCGCCGAAGTTGAACGCCTGTCCGACGGCGGCGTCCTTCTCAAGGATCTTGGCGATGAGCTTGGCGAAGTTCGCGGAATGCGCTGGCGCGGTCACGTCTCTCCCGGAGTTGAAGAGCCCGATGGGCTCGTTCTTCAGGCACTTCCTGATGAAGAGCGGAAGGGCCCTGGAGGGATGGTCGTATTCCCCGAAGAGGAGCCACGCCCTCGTCATCGCGACGGGCACGCCCCTCGTCTTGAAGTAGCTCATGGCGAGGTTCTCCCCCACGACCTTGGAGTAGTCGTACGGGACCCTCGGGTCCATCGGGAAATCCTCCGTCACCGGGTTCTTCCTCGGCGCCCCGTAGACGTTGGCAGAGGAGGCGTAGTGGAAGCGCTTGACCCCCTTCTTCGAGGCCAGCTCCAGCGCGTTGAGGGTCCCGAAGCAGTTCACCTGGAAGCACGAATATGGGTCGGCCATCGTCTTCTTGAGGTCGGCGATCCCCGCGAGGTGGACGATGGCATCGAAGTCGAGGCGCGCGAGCTTGTCGTTGACGAAAGACGCGTCGACCATGCTCCCTACCACGTCCGCGCCTGCCGAGACGTCCGTGCCTATCGCCTCGAACCCGTGCCCCGAGAGGTAGCTCATCACATGCCTCCCGACGAAGCCTTGGGAGCCCGTCACCAGCACTTTCAAGGAGATGCCGTCGTCGTTCTGACGTTATTTAGGTTGTGAAACTACACACCCAAAGCGGCCCGGTATGACGCCGTCAGGGCCTTGTCGGCGACTCCCGAGACGAGCTTCTCCTTCCCGTCCGGCAGGAGGATGGGAAACGCCGTCGCGTGATAGGGAAGGTCCAAGCTCTCAATCCTCCCTTCGTCCTCGACCTCTCCGACCTTCTTACATTCCCCATGCCCGCAGGTGAAGTGGTAGACCTTGACCACCCGCCTGTCGCCCATCCCGCCGCCTCTCCCACCGGCCGCGGTCGAGACGCTGAGCATCTGGAGGACGTATATCTCGTTGGGCTGGTCGAGCTTCCCGAGGTCGATGAGGTCGTCGGTCACGAAGACCCGCCTTCCCATGCTCTCGACCAGAGCGATGAACTCGTCCGCGCCCGCCATGACGAGGGCCGCCCTCCGCAGCCGCTTAAAACTTTGGCAGCCCTCGGAGAAAGACTTTGCCCTGGGTTCACGCGAATCTTCTCGGGTCCAACGCCAGAAGCAGCGGGTCGTCGTCCTCGCTCGAGCCGAGGACGCAGCCCATCAATAGCTTGCCCAGGACGGGGGCGAGCGCCATCCCCTTCCTGCACGAACCGGTGAGGATGTAGCCGTTCTCGCAGCGAGGTATCCGCCCGACCACGGGGAGCTGGTCTGGAGTGCAGGGTCGGTAACCCACGCCCGTCTCGCTTAGCTCGAGCCTGTGCGGCCTGGAGAGGTGCGAGGTCACCGTCTTGAAGAGCCAGTCCGTCCTCGGCCCGCTGAACCTCGGGTCGAAGCCGCCGAGCTCGAAGAAGCTCGTGAGTCGGACCGTGTCCCGGTCGTGCTGGGTGATGGTGACGCCCTCGTCCTCGTAGTGGGCCGGGTAGTCCACCACCCGCCTGTCCCCCGTGCGATAGAAGAGGACAAGGCCCCTCGCCGGGATGACCATGGGGTCGTAGCCCAGGGGCTTGCAGACCGCCCTGCTCCAGGATCCCCCGGCGACGACGTAGACGTCGGCGTCGACCTCGTCCCCATCGACGACCGCGCGGGTGATCCGCGAGCCCTGGCTCTTGAGGCGCACCTCACCTTCAAGGACCTCGGCCCCCATCTCGGATATCCTCGACCCGAGGAGGTCGAGCAGCTTCCGCGAGTGGAGGGACTTCTCCTCCATGAGCCAGCCTCCCTCGAACCCCCCATAGCCAATCTCGAAGAGCTCTTTCGGGGACAGGAAACGCGCACTCGGGACGTCGACGGGGCCTTCGGCGCGCAGGCTTGAGTGGAGCTCGAGTATCTTCCCCGTCATGTCCACCCCCGCCTTCTCTCTGGCGAAGAACTCCTCGTAGAGCGCGAGACTCCTCGTCGAGAGGGCGGATGCGGTCTCCTCGTATCTGTCGCGGCTCTGCCTGTGCGCAAGGCGGAACCACGCTCGATTCTGTCGCCTCTCCGACGGGGAGATTCGCACGACGTCGGACCTGGCGAAGATCTCCGTGAAGGAAGGACGCGACGACAGCTGACCCGCGTTGTACGCCGAGGTCCTGACCGGGCCTCTCCCCGCGTCCGCAAGGACGACGTCGTTTCCCGCCTCGAGGAGGTAGTATGACAGGAAGAGGCCGCTTATCCCGCCGCCGATTACTACGAACTTCAATCGAAGGGAGCCGCGCACTCTTCGGCCAGCGCGGCCTTAAGACGATTCTCTCAATGCAGGTTGAAGCGGAAGGCGCCGGGGGTAGGATTCGAACCCACGAGACCCGGATGGGTCACAGGCTGTCTCTGTGAGACTCAAGGCCCGCGCATTAGACCACTCTGCTTTCGGGCATTAGTGGACCCCGGCGTTCCCCGGCACCACTGGACTAACTCGGCCTCTTGATAAGGACTAAAGATTGCTATCCTAGGAATCCCTCTGAGCTTCCTCTCGACGATTCTAAGGTATGTTGTGACTGCGGCCACTTCGAGCGAACTATTGGCCTCAGTGAGTAGTCGGAGCTTGCGAGCCGTGTGATTCCAATATCGGTCGCCGGCATATCCAACCACCTCGATGACTTTCGTGCTGCAATTCAACGAGAAGTCTGGATAGAATGCGTGTCCAAGCGCCTCGGTCCTCCGTTCGTAGACGAATTCTATGTCTGACTTTATCAATAGTTCGGCAACCTGAACCTCCGCTGAGCTTCGGAGTCTGTGGCCCAAACTGTCAGAAAACCTCGCCCTGACATACTCGTGACCGGTCTCGAGCCTCCGCTTAAACCCAGCCTCTCCGAGATTCCATAGTGATTTGGTGCCGCCCCTAGACCGCGATCCTCGAAGTTTACCATCGAGCATCCGCTTGAATGCAGGGTCAGCGTAGTATTTTCGCCACAAACCCAGCCCGCCAAGCCTTGCGGATCTTTCGATTTGTTCTGGCTCATGCTTTTGATTTCTCCATGCAGCTCTCATTTCATTTGCGAAGTCGGTGTCGGAATGAAATTTTTTCCAGAATGCCTTCCAACCTTTGTTATCGGATTGCGGTTCGTCCTTGGGTTCCGTAGAAGCTTAGCGGAGGATGATATTTAGGCGACCATATCGAGAGACTGGTCAACAATTATTACCTCCTCCGTCGGGCTCGGCCCCATGAGCGGTTCGCAGGTAAAGAGAGTCACAGTCCTTGGCGCCGGCCTGATGGGGCACGGGATAGCGCAGGTCTGTGCGCAGACCGCCGGATACGACGTCACCCTGCTCGACGTCAAGCAGGACTTTGTCGACAGGGGCATGTCGATGATAAAGGACAGCCTCGCAAAGTTCGTCGCAAAGGGCGGCCTGGACAAGGGCAAGGCAGACGAGATACTCTCGAGGATCCACCCTACCCTGGACCTGAAAGAAGCGGTCGAGAGGTCGGAGCTCGTGATCGAGGCCGCCACCGAGGACCCCAAGCTCAAGCTCGACCTCTACCGCAAGGTCTCCGAGTACCTGCGTCCTGGAGCGATTCTCGCCTCCAACACGTCATCAATCAGCATCACGCTCCTAGGCTCCGTCACGAAGAACCCCGAGAACGTCGCCGGCATGCACTTCTTCAACCCCCCACAGCTGATGCCGCTCATCGAGGTCATCCGGGGGGCGAAGACCTCCGACGCAACCGTCGAGGCGATAAGGGCCGCCGCGAAGCAGATGGGGAAGGAGGCCGTCCTCTGCAAGAAGGACTCGCCCGGCTTCATAGTCAACCGGATCCTACTCCCAGCGCTGACCGAGGCTGCCCTCCTCGTGAGCGAGGGTGTGGCGACCCCGGAGGACATCGACAAGGCTGTGACCCTGGGGCTCAACTGGCCCATGGGACCGCTGAAGCTGCTCGACTACGTGGGCTTGGACACTGCTCTTGCTATATCGGAGGTGTTAATGCAAGAATTCCAAGACCCAAAATACAGGCCTAGCTTGCTTCTTCGTCAGATGGTGAGAGCAGGATTGTTGGGCAGGAAATCCGGACAAGGGTTCTATGAGTGGACGGAGCGAAATCCCAAGTCTAAGTAGCTCGAATTCCTGCAAATTTGCTCGGACTGCCCTCAAACAATCTCGCTTCTAACGAGACTCTTTGTATCTGTAAGGGAAGCTAACTGGAGTCCAAACATCCGCCGGCCTGAATCTACCCTTTCGATAACCCGTAGGAGAGAAGAAATCAAGCGCCGCTTGAGCTTCCCTCAATTTCTCGCCCATCAAATATGGTAGCACGTCCCTCAAGACTATCAAAGCTCTCAGACCCTTGATTGTTTTTTGCCAAACCTCCTTGTATCCCGGCTTGCTAGGTGGTATGTGCCGAGGAGGTCCCAAGCCGCACAACTCAGAAAACTTGGCCACCCACGGCCTATCTGTCATAGACACAATCAATCGCAACTCTGTAATGGCACGGTGACTTTGATAACCGAGAGTCATTCCCCCTTCAGTGCCGAGGATGATGCCCACGTAGGCCTTCACCGGTTCCGATTCAATGATAGTCGAGATGCCGAGTTTTCGCAGCCTCCCAATTTTGAACCGGTGCCCTTCTTCCCAAATTTTGGGCTTGGGTATCTCGAACTTCCGCATAGCTTTGTAGACAGAACTGTTGTGAGCGGCCAACAGCATGCATGCGTCATATATTGATTTTGAATTGTCCACGGCGGCTCGAACATCTTCCCGCCTCAGCACCCGGCTCTTCCTGAAAGTGCCCGGAGCAAGAATCGAGTCTTCCTTTGCCGGGTTCATGATTCAGCAGTTTGAATTGCTATTTATTCATCGCAAACAGTCATTTCGGAGCGCAAGTCGGGGAAGGGCTTCTACGAGTGGGGCTCCCCTTCCTCGACAAAGAGCTCGTCTGGGAAGGCATAGCGAAGGTCTATAGCCGGCCTCCGACACTCGGGTGTCGATGGCTTCAGCGAAAGACTTCTCGAACCTGAAGTACATCAGCCTCATCACGTTCCGGAAGACCGGGGTCCCCGTCCCTACCCCAGTCTGGCTCTTGGAGGACGGCGGATTGATCTACGTGCGAACCGACCCGAGGAGCGGGAAGGCCAAGCGCCTCCGCAGGATCCAGAGGGTCCGGATCGCCCCATCTGACGCGAGGGGGAGGACGCTGGGGTCTTACGTCGAAGCGAACGCGCGGTTCTTAGAAGGCGAGGACGCGCGGAGGATATTCCTGCTCATCAAGAGAAAGTACGGCACGATGGGGGCCCTCGTGGACTTGTTCAACGGGCTGAGGGGCAACCATCCCACGGCCGTGATCGAGATAAAGCTCGCCTAGTCCGAGAGCTTCTTCCTGATGTCTGCGGGGATCTCCATCGGCTTCCCGTCCTCCCCGATGAGGACGTGGACGGTGTGCCCTATGCATAGCAGCACCTTTCCGGGTAGCTTCGTGACCTCATAGTCGAGCCTCAGGCTCGACCTCCCGACCTTGCTCACCCACACCCTCACAGCGACCTCATCGTCGTATCTCGCCGAGGACTTGTAGTCGGCGTGAGCTTGGACGACCGGGGTGTGGAACCCGCGCTTCCTCGATATCACGCTGTAGGGCATCCCCATCGCGCGGAAGAGCTCCGTCCTCGCGACCTCGAACCAGACGAAGTACTCCGCGTAGTAGACCACCTGCATGGCATCGGTCTCCGCGAACCTGACGCGGAGCCTCGTCGTGTGCTCGATGGGCATGCGCGAGCCGAGGCATAGCTAGGCTTTTTTACGTTCTCGCTTTGCGGCTGTCGGCATGGAGAACTACCAGACTGTCTCTCTCCTCGTCGAGGGGCCCGTGGCCACGGTCAAGCTCAACAGGCCCGACGCGCTCAACGCCCTGAACTCTGTGCTGGTGCGCGAGCTGGTCGCTGCGCTCGACGCTCTGGAGGCCGACCAATCCGTCAGGTGCGTCGTCCTGACCGGGAGCGACAAGGCGTTTTGCGCCGGCGCGGACATCAAGGAGATGGCGAAGCTCTCCGCCGCGGACATCGAGAGCGCCGACCATCTCAAGCCCGTCTGGGACAGGGCAGCAAGCTTCGAAAAGCCGCTGATCGCGGCCCTCAGCGGCTACACTTTCGGGGGCGGGCTCGAGCTCGCCATGTGCTGCGACATCATCGTCGCCTCCGAGGGGACGAAGCTGGGCCAGCCCGAGATCAACATCGGGATAATCCCCGGAGGAGGGGGGACACAGCGGCTCCCCAGGGCAGTGGGCAAGTACAAGGCGATGGAGATGATCCTGACGGGCGGGGCCATCTCTGCAGAGGAGGCGAAGGCGCTGGGCCTCGTCAACCGGGTCGTGCCGCCGGGCAAGTACCTAGAGGAGGCAACCAAGCTGGCCCTGGAGATCGCGTCCAAGGCGCCCGTCGCGGTGCGGGCCGCCAAGGAGGCCATCGCAGCGTCCCAGGAGATGGGACTCTCTTCCGGCTTGGAGCTCGGGCGAACTCTCTTCTACGACCTCTTCAACACCGAGGACAAGAAGGAGGGGATGAGCGCGTTCCTCGAGAAGAGAAAGCCGAACTTCGTGGGCAGATGAGTCGAAGGCCTAGGGCACGGCGACCACGGGGATGCTCGACTTCTCTATCACGTTCCTGGACACGCTGCCTATGGCCCTGAGGCGGCCCAGGCCTCGCAGCTCGCGCGTGCCCATCACTATGTAGTTCACGCTCCTCGACTTCGCAACCCTGAGGATCTCCTTCACGGGATCCCCCGACCCGGTCAAAGGCTCGCACCTTATCCCTGCCTTCTCGATCACGTCCACCAGCGGGCCGACGGACCGTTCGAACTCGTCCTGGTAGTAGTGCTCAGGCAGGGCGTCCCCGTGCGTGTCGCGATAGTTCTCCGGAGGGGAACCTTCCACGACATACATCAGGATGATCTTTGCGGATATGCCCTGCGCCAGCTCGATCGCGCTCTCAACGATCTGCTCAGCGTGAGCATGCTCATCGACCGCGACGAGTATCTGCTTCATGATGGCCGTTGACCTTCGGCGAATATATAGAGATTGGGAGTGCTCACGCACCCGCGGGCAGGCCGTGGCTCCGGTCGCCCGCGGACCCAGCAAGGCTTATCTCACCAACTCGGGCGAGCCCGCAAGCAAGCTTGGCTCTCTACAGGCGGGCAAACAGACAGTATGTGGCCATGTCTCGCCAGGAGGTCTGGCGGTTCCTCGAGTCGCAGCGCCGGGTCTACCTGGGCTTCGCCATGGAGAACGGCTACCCCCACGTCACCCCGATCTGGTTCGTCATCGTCGGCGAGAGGGTCTACATGCGCGCCCAAGACTACAAGGTGAAGGTCGGGCTCGCCGCCAAGGGGAAGGCATGCGTCGTGATCGACGACGGCGACAAGTACCGGGAGCTTCGGGGCGCGGTGATGTGGGGAAGGTCCCGGCTGATCTCCGAAAAGAGGCTGATAGCGAAGCTCACCGCTCTCTTCGAGGCCAAGTACTCCGAGCGCCAGTGGAGGGCGGACGAGATGCCCGTGGAGTGGGTGCAGGAGAGGAACAAGGAGAAGAGGGCCTTCATCGAGTTCG
Source organism: Nitrososphaerota archaeon (assembly GCA_027886905.1). GTDB lineage: Archaea > Thermoproteota > Nitrososphaeria > Nitrososphaerales > Gagatemarchaeaceae > Gagatemarchaeum. The sequence goes on along the minus strand of JAPCJO010000003.1, from coordinate 61,749 downwards.
TCCCCGAGAAGGTCGACTCGTGGGACAACCGCAAGGTCTAGCTGGAACGCGCCGTCATCTCTTCCACGCCTCGTCCTTGACGCCCTCGAGTGCATTCGCGTAGCGCGCCGCGTTGAAGAGGTAGGTGGAGAGCCTGTTGAGGTAGGGGATCATCTCAGGGTTTATCTTCTCGGCGCGTCCCAGCGCGACGACCCTTCTCTCCGCCCTCCTGCAGACGGCCCTCGAGAGGTGGAGCGAAGCGGAGAGCTGACTGCCGCCGGGCAGTATGAAGCTGGTGAGCCGGGGCAGCTTCTCCTGGAGCTCGTCGACCATCCTCTCCAGCCGCTCCGTGTCCTTCCTCCCGATCCGGGGGACTCGCGCCCCTCCCTTCCCCGCGAGCGCCGTGGCGAGGTCCGCGCCCGCGGCGAAGAGCTCCGCCTGGATTCGCTTGAGCGGCTTCGAGATCTCCTTGTGAACACACACGGCGACCGCCACTCCTATCGAGCTGTTGAGTTCGTCGATCGTGCCGTAGGCCTCGACCCTGAGGGAATCTTTCGCGACGCGGGCGGCGCCGTAGAGGCTCGTCTCGCCCTTGTCCCCGCCTCTTGTGTACAACTATTCTCTCGATTTCATCCCTGTTATCAATATATTTAGGCTTGGGGTTTTCGTGAATTTTCTCACCGAAGGGATATATGCTAATCTTTCTGAGACATCTGTCCTGAGGGATATAGACGCCAACAGGATCCTCGAAAGATGAGCCTGCCCACCTCTTCACTCCTCAAGAGGCGATGCGCATGCTCCCCGACGTCAGGATAAAACTCAAGGCGATAATGGAAAGGAAGAAGGTCGCGGACAGTGTCCGCGACGAGATTGAGCGCTTCAGCCTCGTCGGCTTCGAAGTCCCCGAGGCGAGGCAGAAGACCGATCAGCTGGACTTCATCGTGAAGGACCTGATGGCAAAGATCCAGGAGCTCGAGGACCTGGGCGTCAAGCTCAGGGACATCGACACCGGCCTCCTGGACTTCCCCGCGAAGAGGTTCGGAGACGTCGTCTACCTCTGCTGGAAGTACGGCGAGTCGGGCGTCGAGTTCTGGCACACCCAGAACGAGGGTTTCGCCAGCCGCAAGCAGATAAACGCGCAGATAGTCTCGCCCTAGCGAGCCACTAAGGTTTTACTAGTGGCCGCTCGCGGACGGCTCGCAACCATATGGCTCCCACCCACGAACTGGCGACAGGCGACGAGGCGCCGGACTTTACGCTGCCGGCTTCGAGCGGCAAGAGCGTAAAGCTGAGCGACCTCAAGGGCAGGAACGTCGTCCTCTACTTCTATCCGAAGGACGACACGTCGGGCTGCACCAAGGAGGCGTGCGCCTTCAGGGACAACCTCCCCAAGTTCGGGGCAGTGGACGCGGTCGTGCTCGGGGTGAGCAAGGACTCGCTCGACTCGCACGCCGACTTCATCAAGAAGTACGGGCTCAACTTCACCCTCCTGAGCGACGATGACCTGAAGGTCAACAAGCTCTACCACACCTGGGTCGAGAAAGAGAACTACGGGAAGAAGTACTGGGGGACCGAGAGGTCCACTTTCGTCATCGGCAAGGACGGCAAGATACTGAATATCTTCCGCAAGGTCAAGGTCGACGGTCACGAGCAGGAAGTCCTCGCAGCCCTCTCCTGACCTGCGCGCGTGGGGTGAGTGAGTCGGCTTCCGGCCTCGCTGGCGCCAAGGCCGGCATACTGGGCGGCATCTTCTTCGCGGCCGCGGTCGGGCTTGTCAACTGGGGACTGCTCGAGGCCTTCAGCAGCGCGACGCTCCAGGCGCTCTCCACGATTTCATATTGCTCAGGGACGAATGGGGCACAGAACTGCCTGTCCACTCTGATCAACACCAACATCCCCACACTGGCCGTCCTCCAGGGCGCTTCTGGGATCTTGTTCGGGGCGCTTTACGGGATGTACTTCGAGTTCCTGCCCGGAGAGGGGTACAGGATCAAGGCAGCCGCGATGGGGATGGCGATGCTCATCGTGCTGCTATTCTTCGGCCTCGCGGGGATAACCATAGACAGGACGCAGCAGTTGATCATGTACGCGGTGGACATAGTGAGCATGGCCGGCTTCGTCGTCATCACGGCCCACTTCTACAGGAGCTACACGAGGGAGGTCAAGTTCGAGAGCCCGAACCCGGGAAGGCTGAAGATAACCGTCGACGGCAAGAACTACACGGGGAAGACGAAGACGCTCTCACTCCACTCCAACCACACGGTCAGGGCCCCGAGCGAGAGCGGGGCGTTCCACCAGTGGCTCGTGAGTGGAGGGGTCGCCGTCCTCGACGCGAAGAGCTTCGAGACCACGATGAGGGTCGACGGCGACGGGCTGCTGAAGATATCCTGACCCCGATCCGGGCCTCCGGGCTCTAAAGCTTAATTGGCGCAGCGGGCTGCCGCCAGTAGCTCCCAATGGTCCACGACGAGAAGGTCGCTGACTATATCCACGAGAACCAGGGACGGTTCGTCAAGGAGATAGTCCGGCTCGCCTCGCAGCCCAGCGTCTCCGCCAGGAAGGAGGGCATCTCCGAGTGCGCGGTCATCGTCAAGTCGATGATAGAGGAGATAGGCGGGACAACGAGGGTGCTCCAGCTCCCGGGCGCCGCGCCGCTCGTCTATGGCGAGCTGAAGTCCTCGAGGTCGCCCAAGACGGTCCTGTTCTACAACCACTACGACGTCCAGCCAGAGGTCCCGCTCGAGCTCTGGAAGTCCCCGCCCTTCAAGCCCGAGGTCCGCGACGGCAGGCTCTACGGGCGCGGCGTCTCGGACGACAAGGGAGAGCTCGTCTCGCGGCTCAAGCTGATCGAGGCCTACGTCAAGGTGAACGGAGAGCCGCCCTGCAACGTGAAGTTCTGCTTCGAGGGGGAGGAGGAGGTCGGAAGCCCCCACCTGGAGGAGTACATCAACAAGAACGCCGAACTCTTCAAGTCCGACGCGGTCATCTGGGAGTACGGGAAGATAGGCAGCGACGGCACGCCCGTGGTGGGCCTGGGCGTCAAGGGGATGATCTACCTCGAGCTAACCGTGAGGTCGCTGTCGCAGGACGCCCACAGCATGTACGCGGCCGCCCTCCCCAGCGCCGTCTGGAGGCTCACGAGGCTCCTCGCCCTCATCAAGGACCCCCACGAGAGGATCCTCATCCCGGGCTGGTACGACAGGGTCAAAGACCTCGCGGAGGACGAGCTGAAGCTCCTCGAGGAGCAGCCCTCGGAGGCGCAGGAGCTCCTCAAGACATACGGGAGCAAGGAGTTCGCCGCAGGGATGCCGCTCGCCCAGGCTAAGAAGTCCCTCGTCGCCAGGCCCACCGCGAACATCGCGGGCATCTGGGCGGGCTACACCGGGCCAGGGAGCAAGACGGTGCTCCCAGCGGAGGCGCACTGCAAGATGGACTTCCGGCTCGTCCCCGATCAGGACCCCGCGGAGCTCACCGCCAAGCTCCTCGCGTACCTGAAGGCCAACGGCTACGGCGACGTCGAGGTCGCGTTTGAGACCAGCGAGCCCGCCGCCAGGACCAGCTACAAGAGCGACCTCGCCCAGGCCGCGATAAAGGCTGCCAAGGAGGTCTTCCAGAAGGACCCGGCCATAGAGATCTCGAGCGCCGGGACGGGCCCGCTATACGTGTTCACCCGAAGGTACGGGGTCGCCGGGCTGGACATCGGAATATCACCCGTGGACTCCGCCCTCCACTCGCCCAACGAGAACATCCGGCTCGACTTCTTCGAGAAGGGGATGCTCTGGCTGGGAGAGACGGTGGAAAACTACCTTGCCAAGTGAATCTCGGCGCCTCTGGCCACGTTTACAAACGGAGGGTGAAAAGGTTAAGCTTAATTCCCCATAGCGCAGGCCCGTCGGGGTTAATCGATTGATAGTCGGCGTCCCGAAAGAGACGGCGGCCCTCGAAAGGCGCGTCTCCGTCGTCCCGGAGACCGTCTCCAAGTTCGGTCCTGGAGTCAGCGTCGTCGTCGAGAAGGGCGCTGGCGAGAGCGCGGGCTTCACTGACTCCGACTACACGAGCGCCGGTGCGACGATAGCTAGCGACCAAGCGTCGCTCTACGCGCAGGCCGACATAATCCTGAAGGTGACCCCGCCGACGCCTGACGAGGCCTCCCTCGTCAAGGAGGGCGCCACCACCATCTCGTTTCTCTCCCCTCTGGCCAACCTCGAGACCGTGAAGAGGCTGGCGTCCCGCAAGGCCACCGCGTTTGCCATGGAGCTGGTCCCGCGCATCAGCAGGGCGCAGCCAATGGACGCGCTCTCCTCGCAGGCGAACATCGCGGGGTACAAGGCCGTGATACTCGCGGCGGACACAGTCCCGAAGCTCTTCCCGCTCATGATGACCGCCGCCGGTACGATATCTCCCGCCAAGGTCTTCATCCTCGGGGCGGGCGTCGCCGGGCTCCAGGCGATCGCGACCGCTAAGAGGCTGGGGGCGGTCGTAGAGGCCTACGACGTCAGGCCCGTGGTCAAGGAGCAGGTCATGAGCCTCGGCGCGAAGTTCGCCGAGATGCCCGTGGAGGCCAAGGACGCCCAGGACGCCGGCGGCTACGCAAAGGCGATGGGCGAGGAGTTCACCAAGAAGCAGCAGGAGTTCCTGGCGGGGCGCGCCAAGCTGATGGACGTCGTGATCACCACCGCGCTCATCCCCAACCAGAGGGCGCCCATCCTGATCACCGAGGACGCCGTCAAGGGCATGCGCCCCGGGTCCGTGGTCGTAGACCTCGCGGCCGAGGCGAAGGGTAACTGCGCCATCACCGAGCCGGGCAAGACGGTGGTGAAGTACGGGGTGACGATACACGGGCCCCTCAACCTGCCCTCCACTATGGCACCCGAGTCCAGTAGGCTCTACTCCAAGAACATCTCGTCGCTGTTGCAGATAATGATCAAGGAAGGAAAGCTGGCCATCGACCCGAAGGACGACGTGATCAAGGGCTCGATGGTCGTCAACGCGGGCCAGGTCGTTCACATGCCGACGCTCAAGGCCATCGACCCGGCCGCAGCGGCTGCGGCCGCGCCCGCAGCGCCGGCGTCCCCGGCGCCGTCGTCCTCCCCGCCTCCGGCTGGAGCCAAGAAGCCATGATCCTCGAGCTCGCGGTCAACGCGACGGTCACATCAAGCGCGCCGGCGGCCATCTCGTACACCTCGGAGGACCTCGTCACCAACCTACTGGTGTTCATCATGGCGACCTTCCTCGGCGTAGAGCTCATCCGGCACGTCACCAGGCTGCTCCACACCCCGCTAATGGCGCTGACCAACGCGATCTCCTCCGTCTCCATGATCGCGGCGCTGATCGTGATGAGCGAGACCACCGACCAGACTCTCCTGATCCTCGCAACCGCTGGCGTCGCCCTGGCCTCGACCAACATCATCAGCGGCTTCATACTCGTGGAGCGCATCGTCCGGCTCTTCAAGAGCAACAAGCCGAAGGAAAAGCCGAAGGGGAAGCCGGCGCAATGACTCTCGACCCCACATACGTCCTCGCGCTCTACGTCGCGGCGGTAGTCCTCTTCATCCTCTCGCTCAGGTTCATGAGCGACGTCAAGACCTCCCGGTGGGGAGGGAGGTCGGCCGCTCTCGGGATGGCCATCGGGGTCGCGGCCACGCTTGCCGCGTACACAATCCAGCGCATCGACCTCCTGATTGGCGCGATCCTCATAGGGTTCGTCGTCGGGACGCCCATCGCGCTGCGCGTCGCTACCACGGCCCTCCCGCAGAGGACTGCGGTGTCACAGGCCTTCGGCTCTCTCGCGGTCGCCCTCGTGGGGGCTGCGGAGTTCTACGACTACCACACCACGGCCAACACCTTCACTCTATCCGTCCTGTCGGCGGAGATGATACTCGGGTTCCTCACCTTCGCGGGGAGCTGCATCGCGTTCGCGAAGCTCCAGGAGCTCATCCCTGGACGGCCGTTCGTCTACCCAGGGAAGAACTTCGTCAGCATCGCAATACTCTTGGTCTCCGCCGCCGTCGGGGTGTTCCTGGTCGCGGAACCCTCCCAGACCTTCGCCCTCCCGATAATGGCGGCTTTCGCACTCCTCTTCGGATTCCTCCTCGTGATGGGAATCGGTGGCGCCGACATGCCGACTGTCATAGCCATACTCAACGCCTACACGGGCATGTCCGCCGCGGCGCTCGGGTTCGTCCTCAACAACAAGCTCCTCATCGTCGCGGGCTCCCTCGACGGCTCGTCGGGCTTCGTCCTCGCGCTTATCATGAGCCAGGCCATGAACCGGTCGTTCACCAACGTGCTCTTCGGCGGCGTCGGCGCGAAGGTCGTGAAGGTCGAGGGAGGCGCGGCCGCCACCCAGGCGCGCCCGGTCCAGTCGCTCTCGGCGGGCGACGTCGCCACCATCCTGGAGAACGCAAGGTCGGTGGTCATAGTCCCAGGGTACGGGATGGCGGTTGCCCAGGCACAGCACACGATCAAGGAGGTCTCCGACCTGCTGCAGGAGAAGGGCATCGACGTCAAGTACGGCATCCACCCCGTCGCGGGAAGGATGCCCGGGCACATGAACGTCCTGCTCGCAGAGGCAAACGTCCCCTACGACCAGCTCTGGGAGATGGAGAAGATCAACCCGATATTCCCGGAGACCGATGTCGCTATCGTGGTTGGCGCCAACGACGTTACCAACCCGGCCGCGCGCACCAAGCCAGATTCGCCCCTCTACGGCATGCCCATCATGAACGTGGACAAGGCGAAGACGGTGGTCTTCATCAAGCGCTCGATGAGCCCCGGCTTCTCCGGGTCGGACAACGAGCTCTTCTACCTCCCCAACACGTGGATGGTCTTCGGGGACGCGAAGAAGGTGCTCTCGGACCTCGTGGCCGCGCTCAAGGCGTCTTGAGGGCCGAGGCCGCCGTGAGGCCTCTCTGCCCGGTTGCTTCTCAATTACCTGCAGTCTGAGGGTCTGTCAGCGGTTGGGGGATGGGCGCCTTCCCCTCCTCGATGGTCTCTAACCTCATCCAAGCATACCTCACGCTGAGCACATACCTCAGGAAGAATGCCGCCGCTATCCCCACGAGGTTGGCGACCTCGGGGGTCATCCCGAAGTAGTCGACCCCGGCGTAGAGGACGGCCAGGTTGAGCACGAGCCCCGCGATCATCAGGGCGTTGAACTTCACGAGTCTGACCGCGGCGCTCCCGGTCCGCCTGTCCCTGAACGTCCAGAGGTCGTTCAGGACGAAGTTGGAGAGGATGGAGACCTCTATGGCCACCGCCCCCGCAGTCAGGAAGTAGACCCCCGTGGATTTTATGAGGATCAGGAGCCCTTCGTTGACGACGATTCCAATCGCGCCGACTATCGCGAACTTGGTGAAGTGATGGTGGAAGGCGAGCGAGAAGAGGGAGGGGTTTCTGCCTGACTGCAAGTCGCTTGTCACCTGCTACCGATGATCCGCAGATAGTATGCCACATACAGGACCGAGAGCGCCGCTATCACGACAAGCGCTGCCTGGTCCGCGAACGCCGAGACCGAGCCCAGGGTGCTCTGCCAGAGCGGGCCGGCCCTGTATCCCACGTAGATCAGGGCGGCCGACCAGACCAGCGAGCCCACGGTCGTCAGGACGACGAACGGCCTCAGGTCCATCCTGAGCACCCCCGCGGGGATCGATATCACCGACCTGACGCCCGGGATGAACCTCCCGATGAAGACACTCCAAGCGCCCCTGGAATCGACCCAGCGCTCTCCTTCGTCCAGCTGCCTCGAAGAGACGCCGATTCTCCCCAGCAGCCCGTAGACCACCGGCCGCCCGAGCTTGAGGGCCACGAAGTAAGCGACCAGCGACCCGGCGAGGCCTGCGGCCGTGGCATCGACGATAGCGAGCCCCAGGTTCATCTTGCCTAGGAAGGCCAGGTAGCCCGCGAACGGCAAGACTATCTCGCTCGGGATGGGGAACGCGGAGCTCTCCAGCGCCATAAGGACGAACAAGCCCGCGTACCCGATGTCGAGGAAGGAGGTGAGGAAGCCCATCGAAAACAGGGAGCCTGACGCGGCCGCACCGCCGACGTGGGACCCGAAAGGCAGTCCCAAGACGTCAACAAGCCCCACCACGCTCAGGCAGAGGGCAGCGACCGCGACCAACGCGAGGTACTTGTTGCGGGGAAAAAGAGAGCCGGTGCGCGTGGGGAGGCCGGACTCTGTCATGTCTTCGCCGTTCCCCTCCACGGGCCTTATAGCGCTTGTGAGCCTCCGACGCGCTTACAGCGTGTGGGCTTCGCCCATGGCAATCAGATAGCCCGCGAACGCGAGCCCGCCGATGAGCACCGGGTAGACCACCATCCTCTCCATCCCTCCCTGGCCGAGGCCGAGGTACGTGCCGGTCCCGTAGAGGACGACGGCCACCAGGGTGATGACGCCGGCGGCGGCCGAGAAGTAGGAGAACGGGGCCCTCACCACCTTGAACTCGAGAAGGGCTTGGATGCCGATCGAGAAGAACGTGAGCGCCGAGAAGAAGACGTGCGCGCCGCCGTAGCTTTCGTTGAAAATCCCGACCCCCATGCTGCCGATCCCCGCCAGCCCCCCGAAGAACGAGAGGGCCTTAGACCCGCAGCCCTTCCACAGGAAATAGGCGGTGAAGAGGAGCGCTATGCCGAGGATGACTATAGAGACGTTGAATATGTCGGACGAGGGCTGGACGAACCTGCAGACGCCCCTAACGCACGTGGCGCCCAGGTCGCTTATGGTCTGGACGGAGACGTCGTAGCCCGGGTAGTGTATCTCGGCCAGGACGAGGAAGAACGCGAACTGGGCCACTCCGACGAAGAGGATGGTCCCCGCGTGCTTCAGGCTCGGAGCGTCTATGTCGGTGTGAGGGAGCAAACGGTTGTTCAAGAATGTGGGCATCCGCTTTACGTTCGGCCATGTCTCTCCGCAAGGCGCCCGTGGTCAGGAATCCGTTTTTAACAGGGAAGTGCAAAAAGTCGCGTTCGGTGCTAAACATATGGCTGATTTTCAATGAACGTGGTAATCATATGTAGCAGTAAATCCGCATAAACTTATATAATGTGCAAGGTAAGCCTGTGCGAAGTGAACGAATCCACCTCACTTTCCGACAGCACGCCAATGAGATTGACGAAGTTCCTTGCGAGCAAGTACACCATCGCCGCGATGGCGCTGGCGATCCTGATGTACCTGATGGGAGCGCACCCCGCGTTCGCGCAGTCGACGTACACGCCTCCCGCCAATCTAAACAGCTTCCCCGCCGCCGCCGTTCCTAGCTGGCTGGACACCGGAAGCAACGCTTGGATGATGACAGCGGCCACATTCGTGGGGCTGCAGAGCATCCCCGGGCTGACGCTCTATTACGGCGGACTGACGCGGAAGAAGTTCTCGATAAACACCGCGCTGATGTGCCTCTACGGATTCTCTGCGGTGCTCGTAATCTGGGTTCTGCTCGGATACAACTTTGGCTTCGGGTATCCCGCGAGCGTGACCATCGGCAAGTACGGCATCGTCGGGCCGCTCAGCTCTGTCGCAAACGGCCTGACCGAGGGCTCGCAAGCGGTGGTCGGCCCGGCGGGGCTCGCCCTCAACATCCCGACTTCGACGGTCATCTGGTTCCAGTTCGTCTTCGCCGCAATCACGCCGCTCCTCTTCGTCGGCGCAATCATCGAGAGGACTAACTTCAAGGCGTGGCTAATCTTCGTCCCTCTGTGGTCGCTCCTCGTCTACAGCCCGATGGCCTATGCCCTCTTCGCCGGCGGCTGGCTCGCACAGTTGGGAGCTGTGGACTTCTCAGGCGGCTACGTCATCCACCTCAACGCGGGGATCGCGGCGCTCGCCTCGGCCATAGCGATAGGTCCTAGGGCGCTCAAGGCCAGAGGAATAAAGCCCAACAACCTCTACTGGGTCTTTGTGGGCTGCGGCCTTGTGTGGCTCGGCTGGAACGGGTTCAACGGAGGCGACCCGTACGGCTCTAGCATAGACGCCTCAATAGCTGTCATCAACACCGACCTGGCGACGGCGGTGAGCTGCATCGTGTGGATGCTCATGGACATGCAGTTCCTCAAGAAGCCCACTCTGGTCGGCGCCATGAGCGGCGCAATCACCGGGCTTGTGGCCATCACCCCGGCGGCCGGCTACGTCAGCGGTTGGGGAGCCATAGTCCTCGGCATCGCGGGCGGCACGGTCCCATGGCTGGCCACATACAAGCTCCTCCCGAGAATGAAGATAGACGACGCGCTGGGAGTCTTCCCTGCGCACGGAGTCGCCGGGCTGACGGGCGGCATACTGACCGGGATACTCGCGGACCCCGCGGTGACCCAGTACGTCTACCCCGGGCTCACCGGGGCTGCGTTCGGAGGGTGGAGCCTGCTCGGGATTCAGATTGTGGCGGCGCTGGTCGTCATAGTCTACAGCTTCGTCGTGACCTTCGGAATATGGAAGCTCATAGGGATCTTCATGCCCCTGAAGATGAGCGACAAGGAGCTCCTGGAAGGCGACATCGCCATCCACGGCGAGGAGATAGAGCCCCAGGACGAGGAGCCTATGGCTGAGATGAAGCCGGCCGCAAAGACGTAAGGCCGGCGACCTTCCTTAGCGCCGGGCCTCCGAGCCCGGCCAATTTCAACGAAGGAGGCCGTCCCTCTCGCTAGCCCGAGGGGGCGGCACGAACCCCGGTTCCGGAATTCATAAATATCATTCAAAGGAAACTTGGCTTGTGAACTTGAGCAAGCTTCAACCCTACAAGCTGGTAAACCTAGGGCGGCAGCTGAAGACTCCGGTGCTCGTCCGCGTGGACATCAACCTCCCCGCATCGCACGGCGAAATCGAGGAGGACGCGCTGAGGATGCGCGTCTACGGCCACGTCCTGGAGATGTATTCCGATTACGCGGGCCTCGTCGTCATGAGCCACCAGGGAAGGAAGGGCGGCGACGACTTCACCTCGTTCGCACCCCACTGCGAGACGCTGAGGAAGCTCCTCCCCGACGACATGATGGTCGAGTTCGTCCCCTACGAGAAGATCTTCACCGAAGGGACCAAGAAGAAGATCAAGGGCCTCAAGCGCAGGCAGATACTCCTCCTCGACAACATGAGGTACTTTGAGGAGGAGAAGAAGTGGAACGCGGAGAACAACACCTACGTCCCGTTCTTCAAGGGGGTCATACAGAGCTGCGTGAACGACTCCATCCCCACCTGGCACAGGGAGGACTCGTCCCTGATGTGCCTCCCCTACATCGCGCCTACATGGATCGGGCTGCGCTCGTCCTACGAGCTCAGGATCCTCCAAGAGGTCATCAACAGCAAGGAACCGAAGGCCCTCATAATGGGAGGGGCCAAGATCCAGAAGGTCGCAGACCTCATCAAGATAGCGAAGACGGGCGTGGACATCTTCACGGGCGGGCTCCCCGGGCAGGTGATCGCCAAGTCGAGGGGCTACGACCTCGGCGAGGCCAACAACAAGTTCCTCGCGAAGAAGTTCAGCGCCGAGGACTTTGGCGAGGCGAAGAAGCTCGACTCGCTCCTCGAGGAGCACGGCGGCCACGGGTTGCGGCACCCGATAGACTTCATCGTCGACGACGGCGGGGTCAGGAAGAGCGTCAGGCTCGAGGACCTTCCCAAGTCCAAGGGCGAGATCAGGGACATCGGTCCCGAGACGCTCGAGACCTACGCCGCGGCGCTGCAGGAGAAGCCTCTCAGGATAAGGGCAGGGCCGCTGGGGGTCTACGAGAAGGGCTTCCAGAACGGGCTAGAACTCACCAAGCGCATCAGCGGAGACGGCCTGATATTCCTGGGCGGAGACACCTCCCAGGAGCTCAACGCAGCGGGGCTGCTAGGCCACATCGAGGACTCCGGCGGTAGGATATGCATCAGCGGCGGCTCGTTCCTGCACGGGTGGGCCGGGGGCAGTTTCCCGCCCATAGACTCCCTCGTGAGCCTCCAGGCGCCGCTCGTCTTGGACTCGTCGCCCTAGACCGGCGAAAGACGCGCCATCGGTCATCCGCCTCGCTCCGGTCGGGAGCCCTGCTCTCGGCGCTGCGCGTCCGACTTGCTCAGCAGGTTGAGCATGTCCACGAAGCGGGTCGAGTCCCCAGCGAGCGGGCCGAAGAAAGCCCCGTCGGCGTCCTCCACCAGCTCCAGCGCCCTCGTCACGAGCTGCTTCCCCTTCGGGGTCACCCTGAGCGTGTGCGCCCTCGTGTCCGAGGGGCTCGCCTCCACGACCACCAGCCCCTTGCGCTTGAGCGTCCTGACGACCTCCGACGTCATCATCACGTCGGTGTGGGCGAACTTGGCCACGTTGGTCTGGGTCGTGGGGAACTTCGCCTCGCTGAGCCAGTCGGTCGCGGTCAGCAGCACGAACTGGACGTGGGTCAACCCTATCCCTTTCAGCGCCTTGCGGATCTCTCGCTGCCAGCTATTCGTGACCTGCCAGAGAAGAAACCCCGGGCTGTCCTCGGGTCTCTCGAACCTTGACGGAAAGCCGTCCGAGCCGGTCATCCAGATCCCCGCGAAAAGCTCGCTCGCGCGACCTGACTACCCACGTCTCGCTTGCGCCATCTTCAACAGCGACCGCATTGTCTCGGGGATGCCCTCGGCCATTCCCGGGCCGATCTCCGGCGCAAGGGACTCCGCTCCGGGCCCGAATATGGAGACGTGGTGCGTGATCCTGCACTGCCCTTCGCCCGCCGATTCGATGGTGTGCTTGAACCCTATCGTCACGCCAGCTCCCGGAATCTCGGTCTCGTCCGAGAAGCCCCCGTCGACCGTGACACTCGTCAGGCGGAAGGGCAGCTGGTCTTGCCCGGCGGGCTTGATCGTCCCGGAGGTGCCCTCCCTGAACTCGCCATCAAGCCTCACCCATTCTATCCCCTCGTCCCATTCCGGCCAGGTCTTCACGTCGCTGTAGAGTGCCCAGAGGGCTCTCTTGCTCGACTTGCCTTCTTCGCTGTGCTCGAATTCCCACATCTTTGCTCGCGCCGTCACTAATGATAAGTCCACTTATATTAATTGCGCTTATGGTAGTAACTCGGGGCTTACGCTTCGCTTACAATGACTGCTTGACCGCGGGCGGGAAACCGGGCGTTTTCGCGATCCCGGCTCGATGCGGCTAGCCCTGCTCTTTCTACCTGGCGTAGACCCTCTCGGACACGCGCTGTGGCGCGTGCGCCCTAGCGTGTTTCGCCATGTGAATGTAGCAATAGGCATCGCCGCAGACGTGGCACGTGAAGTTGTACCCCAGGTGGAGCTTCCCTCCGCAGTATTGGCAGAAGGTCTCGCGCTTCGATTGGGCGTGTGTCGTCTCGCTCATCTTTCAGCCCACCCTTGTCTTCAAGGCCAGCGTTCTTTGGCGATGTCGGGAGTATAGCGCTTTCCGAAATAATCTATTGGACACAATAGAAGCTATAGGGTCACAGGTTCTGGTGCGTCTCCTGGAGACGATTTTCCTAGCATCTGCTTCGAGGATTAGAGTCGTCGTCTCGTTCCCCATCACAGCTTCACGTGCTAGGCCGAGCCTGCAGAACCGCGCAGGCCATTATGTTCTTGGAGGCTATCACATCCCTATCCTCGGTCCTTCTACATGAAGGGCAAGTCAGCTTGCGCCCTTCGAGTCTTGTCAGAGAGGAGCCACAGTTCGGGCATTTTCGGGACGTACCTCTTGCGTTCACGTAAGTTACAGGTATTCCGGCCCATAACGCCTTGTATTCTATTTGCCTTTGGAACTCACGGAATGTCCACGAGTTCATCCTGCCTCTGTAAGATGCTCGTTGACCATTCCCCTTACGATATAGCTTCCTAATACCTTTCAGCTTCTCCATCCCGATGCCAAATCGGTTGACTTGGGCGTGCTTGACGATTCCCTTTGTGACCCGATGGAGTTGCTGGAGTGTCCTAACTTTCTCTCGCTTACCATACTTTGAGAGCAGATCCCGTTGGACTCGCCTGTCCTTCTGCGTCCTCTCGGCTATCTTTGCCCTGATTCCTCGATAGCATTCCTTAAGCTCGGCAACCTCGGATGTATCATCCCTTTCAATCCGTCCCGCTGAATCAGACCATGTTACATTCCTCTCGTTGACGTCGATTCCGATTTGCCCGCGAAGATCCATTTGTGAGGTCTGTTTCGTGAAAGCGATGCTCACAGTGTGACTGGTGAGCGTGATTGAGCCTCTCTTGAGAGCAGGATCATCAACGAATGCTAGTTGATAGTCTGATGCATGGAGCGTCAGATAGATGAAATGCCGCGGCCGCACAGGAATTCTGAGAATAAGATGATTCAAGCGGTAGCTTTGGTTGTCTAGCCGCAAGAATGCGCGGTTGATGTAGGGGATTGACTTTCTCTTGTCGTTTCGATAGACCGAAAAAGCGACTTCGCAGGCTGACAAGATATAGTGGCTGTGAAGACCATACTCCTTGAGGCGCGGATAGGCTAGCTCGATTAAGCTGAATCTATTCCTCAGCTTCTTGCCGTTATTTTCCTTCTCAAATTGAAATGCAATTCTGATTGCGTCGTTGCACATGAGGCGGAAATCCTCGAAGAGTGATGACAGGTCATGGGAGGCGCTGTATTGAAAGCTAACCGCTTTCACCGCTTGCAACTCGTCGATAAATTTCGTTTCGCTATTTAGCTGCCCATTCCGAACATGGTCACAATACGGACGGCCGCTAGCTCGAGGGCCAGGTCTTCAGCGTCTCCAGGATCTGCCTGGCTCTCTCTCCCTTGTAGTACTTCGTTATCAGCTTCGTGAACTGCATCGGCCTGTTCGCGTAGAGTATGCGCAGCTCGCGCAGGAGCTGCTCCTCGGACATTATCCCGGCCATTTGACCATCGCCGACGGTAAGTCCGGCGCCAGCCCAATTAAGCCCTTGTCCCTCGCCGCCCGGGTTTCAAGGCTCGAGACGAGCACCTAGAAACGCATTAATTGCAGCCCGAGAATCGGTCCACGTTGCTCTTCCTGATATCCCACAGGCACACCGTGGAGAAGTGCCCTGGGAACGAGGGGAAGGAGGCGGCGGACAAGCACTATCGAAGCCTGCAGGTCGACGTCGCGAGGCGGCTCGGGATCAAGCTGGTGGCCTTGTACACGGCCCCAATCGAGCACGCACGATTCATCGTCCTCCAGACTGACAGCTTCGAGGCCCTCCGCGACTACCTCGAGCCCCTCTACCTGATCGGGAGCGTGGAGATATTCCCCGTCTCTTCGTTCTCCGAGAGAGTCCACAACCTGGAGGAGCGGCTCGAGGCGCCGCCCACGGACTACTACTGCATGACCTGCAGGGTCAACTTCTTCGAGAACGAGATGGATGCCCACAGCGGGCACAAGTACTACAACCAGAAGCAGATGGAGGAGATCTGGCCGCACGAGCTCGGCGGCGAGGCGGGTGGAGGGTAGAGCCCCAGGGCATACGGCGTCTGAAAGAACCTGGTCACGGCAAGATGCGCATGGAGCGATGCGTGTTTATTAACGCAGCAACCCTTGATGTGGAGCAACTCAGTTTGCAGCCTAGCTTCGCGGGCGTAGTGCAGAGCCCCCTCGCATTTCTCAAGAGATGGTCCCCTCGACCGCCGCGCGTCTCCATGAGGGGGGCCTCGACAGGCAGGGTCGGCTCCGACTCCCCGCCGGTCGACCCGGCGTTCAAGCGGCTCCTGATGTACCTCCTCGTCGGCACCAAGGGCGGGTTCAATAGGCTGCAGATCATGAAGCTAATCCAGGACGAGCCGCTCAACCCAAACAAGATAGGGGAGAAGCTCAACCTCGACTACAAGACCGTCCAGCACCACCTCAAGATCCTCCGCGAAAACAGCATCGTCGTCACGAGCTCGCCCTCGGGGACTTACGGCGCGATGTACTTCCTCGCCCCCTTCGTGGAGAAGAACATCAGCCTCGTGGACGAAATATGGGCTAGATTCGGGAAAAGGTAGATATAACTTGAAAGGGGGTTTTTGACCAAAGATGTTTGACGTTTTCTGGATGAACGTAGCGGCGGTCTTCGCCCTCGCGAACGTGGCGTTCGTGGCGGTTCTCATCTACGCCTACGTCCAGAGCTGGAGGAGGTTCCGCTCGAGCTTCACGACCAGCCTGGTGGTCTTCGCGGTCTTCTTTCTCCTCCAGAATGTGGTCATCGTCGTCTTCTGGTACTACCTCTACACGCTCGTCTCTTCCGCCCAGCCGCTGGTGGAGGCCGCGGCCCCCTACCTGACACTGGTCAACGCCACAGAGACCATCGGCCTGGGGAGCCTGACGGTGACCACGTGGAAGTAGGCGCGGCAACGACCGGGTGCCAGCCGCCCATGTGGGAACGATTTGGGGCAAATTATAATACGCTTTAGGGCCTCTTCGGCCCAATGGACAAGGTCCGGAGGAACCGGGTGGTCCTGGCCGTCGCCGTGGTCGCCCTGCTGGCTTTCGCCTCCGGAGCCTATCTGAGGCTCTCCTCGTCGGGACAGACGGGCGGGTCGGGCAGGCCTATCCCGGCCCTCACGACGGTCGCTGCTTCGAGCCCCGAAGCGTCTAGATACATCACCGAGTACCAGGTCGCGGGCGCAGACTCCGACCCTAACGCCATCGCTTCCGATTCGAGGGGGAACATCTGGTTCACGCTGGCCGCTGACTACGCGATAGGCGAGCTCGACCCGGCCAACGGGACCACCCACGAGTTCCGCATCCCTGGCGAGAACGGCTCTCTAGTGTCGTGGGGGCTGGCGGTGGACAGCTCGAGAAACCTGGTCTGGTTTACCGACCAGCTCGCCGACTCCGTCTGGAGCTTCAACGTCACGTCGGGAAGCTTCACTCGATACCACGTCCCCACCCCTCTCGCTTCCCCCTACCAGGTCGCCGTCGACGGCGCCGGAAACGTCTGGTTCACCGAGATCGACGGAGGGAAGATCGGGGAGATAACGACCTCTGGCGCCGTCAGGGAGTACGCCGTCCCCACGGGCGCCCCCGCCGGTCAGGCCACGAGCCTCACCGGGCCTGCGGGGATAGCCATCGGAAAGGACGGCACGATCTGGTTCACCGAGGTCTACGAAGACAGCGTCGGCTCGCTCGCCAACGGGACGTTCCACGAGTACCCCCTGACAGGCGCTGTCTCGCCGACCGGGATAGCACTGGACTCCCAAGGCGACGCGTGGGTGACGCTGCACGGCGGCAGCGACATCGCCGAGCTTGATCCATCCACAAACTCCACGCGCATAATCTCAACCAGCGTCCCGAGCGGCCTCTCCTCGACCCTGCCTTACTTTGTGGCGGTCGACCCCCACGGCGACGTTTGGTTTGACGAGCACTACGGCAACGCCATCGCGAGATTCACTCCCTCCAACCAGACGCTGGTGGAGTACGAGATACCGACGAGGGTCGCCTCCCTCGCGAACATCAGCGGCGCGCTCACGATAGGCCTCGACCCCTCCGGGCACCCATGGTTCACGGAGTTCTACGCGGGAAAGGTGGGGACGGTGGACCCTGGCGCAGCGCTGGGCATCCAGGTGGTCGTGGGGTCGCCCTCAAACGGCACTACTCTGGACGAGCCCAGCGGAGGAAACTCCTCGGTCTCAATCCGGGTCCTGGGGACCTCGCCAAGCACTCTCACCTACTCCAAGGGAACTGGCCCCGACCTCTTGGTCTCCTTCTCACCCTCCTCGGGGAACGGCTCCTACTCGTCGACGATGACGGTGGAGCGCCCGAGCGGCAGCTCCTCCGGACCGAGCGTTGCGCTGACCATAAGCGCGGTCACCCCGCAGGTCGTCTGCTCTCAAGTCATCGAAGTCGAGACCTGAGCCCCCGTCTCGACCGGCTCGCGCGCGGAGACGACTCGCCAGAACTGGGCGAGATTTGGGTCTAATGTGGGGATTTCTCTAAATAAGCTTCGGCGAGAAAATTTGTCGATGAAAACCAACAACAGGAAACTAGCAGTTTCAACAACAACTTTCGCAGCAGTGACGGTCGTTCTGATAATAGTGGCGGCGGCAGGATTCGGCCTCTACGCCACGAAGTCGTCGACCAACATGACCGAGACGTCCATTTCAACAACCACCGAGACCATGGCCGCCTCGTCGACGGCCTCAGTCATGCAGACGCTGAAGAGCGGCGGGTTCCTCAACGCGGGCACCGTCAGCTTCGGATACAGCCAAGACTTCCAGTGCACCCCTTCCCTAGCGTCCTTCGGGTTCAACGCCACGGAGACGACGAACGCGGCAAAGGATACCGGCTGTGAGGTCGGTGCCGGCAACTCAACCGCGGTAGCGAACGCAGCTCCGGTCTTCGTGCTCGTCCCAGCCTACGCGGGGCTCTCCATCTTCGGAGTCGGCCAGCTCGGCGCCTCGGCGCAGGGGTACCCGGTCTTCGACAACCAGACCGTGGTCACGCAGTGCGGAGCCGGAGGAACCGGAGCGGCCTGCCCTGACCACCCGACCTACATCTACTCGCCAGACTTCACGCTGGTGGAGCAGCACATCGGCGTAACCAACGGAGTCTTCGGGCTCCCAGAGGGAGTCCTACCGACGCCGTCCCACGACCACGTGGTCGGCTTCAACGGGACACAATCGATTCCCTGGTACATGGTGACGGTGCTCGTCTTCGACCCCAACGTCATGCCCAACGCGGTGACCGGCCAGTGCACGCAGGTCGTCAAGTCGGACCTTTCCAACCCCACGGGCAACTGCCTGAACAGCCTATCGGCAATCCAGGCGGCTCTCGGAACCAAGACTGACGCGACGGCCAACGCGAACGCGACCCAGAACGACCCCATCTACGACACCTTCGGCGGAGTGCAGACGCAAGTCCTTGTCCCCGGCGTGACGGCAATAGCCGAGACCTCCCCGGCCAACTCCAACCTCTTCCTCTACTTCAACGTCGTCAGCGAGAACCCATACAACTAGCACGCGGAACCAGAACCCGGCGAGTTCGAACTCGCCGGCCTTCCTCTTTTTTTCTCCGTCTCCAGGCCGATAGCATTATAGAGCGTCAACCTCTCCCTCAACTTGGAGGCTCCTGAATGCTTCCGGTCCCGTATCTCTCTTCTGTCCGAACCGCCCCGAACCCAGTCCCGAGCGCCGACGGCGTCGGGAAGCTCTCGCCGCGCGCCAGGCGAAATCTCGCCGCGCTAGGCATCGCGTCCATCCTCTTCCTCGCCCTGCTCCTCTACGGGCTGGGGACCTTCAACTCGCCGCCCGCCTCGAGCACGGTCGAGACGACGGCCTCGACGTCCTACGGCGCGCTCGCCTCCTCGGTCATCTCCTCCGCCGCGAACTACCTGCCGGCCGGGTACGCGCAGGGGTCGTCAAGGGAGCTCAACGCCAACGAGTCGGGCCTCGTCAGCGCAGCGGAAGCGCTCTACTCGAACCCGGGGGGAGCCCTTGCGAACATGACCATAATCGTGTTCGGCTCCCCGGCCTCCGCCCAGACGTACATCACCAGCGTCATATCCAACGCGAAGGCCCTCTCAGGCTACTCGGACGCCACCTCAACGCTCGCGGGCTACCAACGGTACGGCGTCTGCTACGGATACGCCGAGAGCGACCCAGAGGGAGCGATATACGTCGCAAACGGTGTCTGCACGAAGGGTAACGTCTACATCCAGGTCCACCTCGCGGCGTCCTCCTCGCTTCCGTCCGCGGAGGGCGACATGGCCGGGTTCGTGGGGGCGGCCTACTCAGGCCTGGGCTGAGCCCGGCTCACTTCCTTCCGCCGCCTTTCCGGGACTCCTCCTCGAGGACGTGGGGCCTGCTCATCTGGAGTATCGCGTATTCGTTCCCGCTCTCGTCCCTGAAGTTGATGCACGGGCCGTCGGGGATCTCAAAGCTCCCGCCGTCGGGCTTCCACCCGCGGCCCTTCAGCTCGTCGGCCGCCCTCTCGAGGTCCTCCACCTCATAGATGAGGCGCTTGCTCGGGGCCTTTACGTGGTCGGCGAGCAGCAGGTACGGCTCGCCGCAGAGGTCGAAGGCTGCGACCCTGGCCCCGAAAGCCTTCAGGTTCCAGAGCATCTTTGCCCCCAGTTTGTTCCCGTAGTAGTCGAGGTCCCCGTCGAAGTCGGAGGTCCCCACGTAGACGTAGACCAGCCTCTTGAACGGGTTCGTGGCCGTCTTGCCCTTGCTCATCTTGCTATTTTGAAGTTGAAGTTGCGAGTCTTGAGAGTCACCATGAGACGGACCCAGACGGGGAGCACCATCTCCAGCCCCCTCGCCGCGGTTATGTCTCCCAGGTCTATGGGGCTCTTCCACCCGAACGCGCGGAGCATCTCGACCACCTTCGCCTTGGCCTGGGGGTCGTTCCCGCACACGAAGGTGTCGTGCTCGCCCGGGACGAGGCCAGGGTTGACCATCAGCTCGTTCCCCATGGTGTTCAGGGCCTTCACGACCCTCGCGTCGGGGAACGCGCGCTGGATCTGCTCGCCGAGGGAGTCCGTGTTGCAGACCGTGAGTGTGGGCGGCATGCCCTTGGAGAAGTCGAGCGGGTTCGCCACGTCCACGAGCACCTTCCCCGCGAGGTTCTTGGCGCCGGCCAGCTTCAGCGCCTCGAGGGACACCGAGCCCGCCGTGCAGTTGAAGACGACCTCACCGAACTTCGCCGCGTCGGCGAAGGTCCCGGCTGAGGCCTTCGGCCCGTTGGCCTTCGTCCACTCCGCGGCCTTCGCGTTCTGGGCGGTCCGCGACCCCATCTTCACTTCGTGGCCCAGCGAGACAAGCTTCGAGGCGAGCCTCCCCCCGACGTCTCCAGTTCCGAGGACACCTACTTGCACGAGGGTCGAAGGCCAGCGATTCGTATTAAGCTCTGCGGCAGCGGCCGCCCGGGCTGACTCGATGGGCTCAGGTTAAATGGGGGCCCTTTTGCCGGTGGCTTGGACATGGAAAGCGGACCTGGCCCTTCCCCCCCGCCGGGCGGCAACGTGGGCGCCGCTCCCGGGCCGAACGCGGTGAAGGACTCGAAGTACCCGACCAGGGTTCTACTGGTCGTCACGGCGGTGGCGCTCTTGGTGAATTACGTTGAGACCATGGTCATCCCCGGCGTCCCGGTCATCCAGAAGGACTTCGCGACCACCGCCACCATCGCCTCGTGGATCACCTCGGCCTTCCTGATTGTCGGTAGCGCGGTCGCGCCCCTCTTCGGGCGGCTCGGGGACAACTACGGAAAGAAGAGGATGGTCCTGGTCTCTTTGGTATTCTACACCTTCGGCGTCGGCATAGCTGGCTTCTCGCCTTCCATCTACTTCCTCCTATTCGCGCGCGCCGTCCAGGGGGTCGGCTTCGCCATCGTGCCCCTGGGCCTCGCGATAATCACCGACACCTTCCCCAGGGACAAGATAGCCGGGGCGCAGGGCATCATCAGCGGGACCTTCGCGATAGGGGCGGCGGCGGGACTGATAATAGGCTCCGAGGTAGTCCAGGATCTGGGATGGCAGTATGCCTTCCACAGCGCATTCGTGCTGAGCATCGTCCTCTTCGTGATAGTCCTGAAGGTCATCAGGAAGGACGTCCCCCGCGCCAAGCACAAGGTAGATTTCCTCGGCGCCGGCATCCTCATGTCGGGAGTGACGCTGCTCCTAATCTACGCCACCGAGGGCCCGTCCCTCGGCTGGCTCAACTCAGAGGAGATCGCCTTCCTCCTGCCTGGGATATTCCTCTCCCTGTTCTTCTTCTACTTCGAGACCAAGGTTGCTGAGCCGCTCATCAGGTTGGACCTTCTCCGGATAAGGAACGTCCTGGTCGCCAACCTGGTGGGCCTGGTGTCGGGCATCGTGATGTTCCTGCTCTTCTTCGCGATAATCTACTACGCGGAGCTGCCCACGCCCTTCGGGCTCACCCTCGGGGTGGTCGCCACCGGCCTCACCCTAGCCCCAGCGACGCTGGCCATGCTGGTGGCGGGGCCCCTCGCAGGAAGGGCGGTGGCGCGCTTCGGGCCGCGGCCGATGCTCTTCGTCGCGTGCATCTCGATGGGACTTGGACTCACACTCTTCATACTCAACAGGGCGACGTCCCTAGACCTCTCGCTCGACCTGGTCTTCTCGCTGGTGGGGATAGTCTGCATCATAATCCCCATCGTCAACATGATATCCCTCTCGCTGCCGCGGGAGACCATCGGCGTGGGCCTGGGGTTCAACACCATGCTGAGGAACCTCGGCGGGGCGATCGGCCCGGTGGTCGCGACCGCGATAATGGCGAGCTACACCTCTCAAGTGACCGCGGTGGTCGGCGGCCGCACGGTCGAGACGGGCCACTATCTTCCCAACGCGACCGCCTTCGACATCGTCTTCGGCGTCGGCCTTGTCCTGACGATCGTGGTCGTGATTCTGAGCGCGGCGGCCAAGAACTACACCTTCAGGGACATGGCTAAGCCCCCGGCCCAGCCCCCGACCAAGCCGCCAGCGTGAGCGCGGGCCGGCCTCCCCACCAAACGCATTTACGGCCTTGAGGGTGCGCCTCCGCCATGGCCAAGCGAATGCCCACCCGCGCCAGGGATGAGAAGCTAGAGAACCTCATCATGAACCACTCGATGATATTCATGGGGATGTTCGAGGAGGCCTTCTCCGCCATCGCAGAGCACATGACTGAGGCGCTCTCCGAGGGCGCCGGCGCGCTGGCGGACGTGCTCGCTCGGGGGGCGAAGTCGGGGGACGGAGGCGTCGAAAAGGAGCTCAAGAACGAGATCACGCCAGCAGTCCGGGCGGAGATAGGAAACCTCTTCTCAGGGATCAGGGAGGAGATGTCGTCCCAGTGGCCGAAAGAAGCCGCCGCGTTCAAGCGATACATCTCCAGCCCCACTTTCGACAAGGGAATCGAGATCGTCGAGAGGTACGACTTTGGGCGACCGAAGCTCACGGAGAAGCTGAGCGACGAGGTCTTGGCGTCCTACGTCTTCCTCCTCCAGAGCGGCGACAAGGAGATGGGCAAGATGTTCAAAGAGCTCGCAGAGTGGCAAGCCGCCTTGCCGAAACCTCCCTGGGCATCCTGAGCGATGGAAGACCGCACGTGCGGACCGAGAGGCCCCTTCTGACCTCGCGAAGGCGACCCTCAGGTGACGATGAAGCCGGCCACGAACAAGATGAGGATCACGAGCCCCCACGCCATGAGTGTGGTGCCGCTGGTCTTCGAGTCGGTCTTCATGTTAAGGTAGAGGTGCGCCATCAGGCCGAAGGAGAGGAAGTCGGCCCCGAGGAATAGGGCGAATATCTTCTGGTCTACCACCGACAGCGTGTCGAGGCTCCAGAGGAGGATGACCGAGGCGGTCTGCACCATGAGCAGCGGGACAGCGACCCTCTCAGTCGAGTCCAAGCTTGCCCCGCACCTCGTTTGACTGGATGCCGTCCTGACCGGCCACCCGCCTGCCCATCCAGCGAAGCCCCAAGAACGCAAAGGTGACGACGCCGATCATCAGGCACGCCGCGGCGCTGAATCGGACGAGCATCGGGGTCGTTATCCCGAACTCGACCATCTGCACGACGGAGTCGACCGAGATCCCTATGCCCAGCGCTCCGAACCCCATCAGCGCCGACATCCCAAGGCCCATCCACTTCCCCTCGTAGAAGCGGTGGACGGGACCGCTCGCGGGGCCGGACGGCGAGGGAGGGGAAGCAGGCCCGGCCATCGGGCCTGTGGGCCTGACCGCGGCGTAAACCCCGGCGATAGCCAGGACGACGACCAGGGCGGTCCCTCCGAGCACCTCGACCGCGGTGAGGTTCGGGATTATCTGGCCCGGAGTCACGAGACCCCAGGCTGCGAGCACCACCAGCTCCGCGATGAACACCGCCCCCAGCGTGACGAACTTCGGGCGGTCGAGTATCCTCCGGTCTTGCCCCTTGTCGATGAACGGAAGCAGTACCAACACGATAAAGACCGCTGAGGCAAACGTGAGAGCTATGGGAAGGCCCGCCGTCTCGAATATCTGTATCTTGAGTATCTGGTAGAGCCAGAGGAAGTACCAGTCAGGCTGGGCCGCGATCGCCGCAGCGGCTTGAGGCGTGTACTCAGGCCCGAGCTGGATGGGGAAGAGCGCCGAAATCAGCAGCATTCCGACCCCGAAGATCATGGCGAGCTCGAGGAGGTAGACGGTGACGTCGGGGAAGATCGGCAGCGTCTTCTTGAGCCGCGCCGTGAGAGACCCGGTGACGGGCTCGGCGACCCCGTGGGTCTCGAGCATCATCATCTTGACCGCGAGGAGGCCCAGAAGCACCGCCGGTAGCACTATGACGTGGAGGTCGTAGAAGCGCAGGAGCTCGGAAGCGGTCCCGCCGGTTCCCACCACCAGGAAGTTCGCCAGGTTGGCGATGGGCGTGGGGAGCGCCGCCATCATCCCGATCCCCACGTCAGAGGCGGACGTGGAGATCACGGTGTAGGGGAGCAGGTATCCTGTGAACCCAAAGCCGAGAGTCACGAAGCCCATTATCATCCCCACCATCCACATTATCTCGCGCGGCTTCTTGTGGACCGAGACGAAGTAGCCCCTCATCATGTGCATGAATGCCAGCATGATCATCGCGTACGCGGTGTAGAGGTGGATTGTCTCCAAGAACTGGCCGAAGTAGACGCTCTTGAAGATGTACTGGGTCGTCGTGTAGGCAGAGGCCTCAGTGGGTATGTAGTATAGCGCCATTATCAGGCCGGTGACCCCTTGGATGATGAAGGCGACCACCGAAAGAGCGCCGAGCCAGTAGAACGGGTTGAGAGAGAACTCAGGGACCGGGCGGAAAAGCGGGTAGGTCGCCCCTGTCCGAGAGGAGATGAAGTTCGCCAGACGCTCCATCCTGGTCTTGACTGCCTCCTCCGCCTCCTCTACCTTCCTGTGCTCCTGCTGCCCTTCCTCTTGCCCCATCCTAGCCAGAACTCCCTGAGGTCGTCGCCGAGACTAGCGCCCCGCCAGTGAGGTCTTGGCTGACGTCGCTAGACCCCGCCGTCCCGTGTCCGAATATGGTAGGTGGGTTCATCCCGGTGGCATAGATGTTCCCGGACGAGTCCACCTCGAGTATCACTTGCGGGACCGGCCGGGGCGCGGGCCCTCCTATCACCGTGGCGCCGGTGAGGAGGTCGTACTGACTGCCGTGGCAGCAGCAGTATCCTTGGGGTATCTTCGCGACGAAGGAAGGTTCGCAGGGCGGCGACGTGCCCGGCGCCTGGAAGCCGTAGATGCACCCTAGATGCTGACAGATATTGCTAAAGGCGACTATGTCCCCGTCGGGACCGACTCCTCCTTGGGCCTTCTGCCCCACCTTGACCAGGAGGCTCGCCTCGTTGTCCAGCGGATAGTTGAAGGTGACCGGCACGTTCACCTGCAGGCTGCTGACGGTCGCTATCATGACCTTCGGGAATCCGGAGGCCGCGGCTGTCGCCGGCGCCTCGGCGGCGACCGTGATCGACTTTGTTATCGCGGCTACCCCCACGACCGCAAGCGCAGCGGACGCTACGGCGGAGTACTTGATGAAATCCCTGCGGCCTTCGTCAGGCCCTTCCTCGTTCTCATCCGGGATGGCCCTTCAGCTCCGAATGGTCCGTCCGGGCTGAAATGCCCATAAAGGTTTGTCGAAAAAGCACGAATTTCTCAGATGAGCGCGGCGGAGAGCATCGGGCGTCTAGCTCGACCTCCCTCCACGGTAGGCCAGAAAGACGCCGAACGCTACCATGGCCGCCCCCTCGCCTATGAGGAGCCGGTTGCCGAGAACCAGGAACGACGGGACGGCCACCAGCGCTATCCCGAAGACCACCAAGGAGACGCCCAGGAAGAAGATGCCTCCGCTCCGCATCGAGAGAGCTGAGTAGCCCGCTCCCGGGGTGGCTGTGCTCTGGACGCTCAGGCCGCCCGTCGGCCTCTTCAACAACCCGACCGGGGCGAGGACCAGGCTGAAGGCGAGGAGTATCACCGATAGCCCCTGGAGCCTCACGACCGGACTGGGTATGCAGTTGCAAGTCGACGCGGCGAAGATGTTGGGGGTTACGTTGGCGGTCGCGGTAATCCCGACTATCCCGAAGACCCCCATAAGAACCGCGAACGCGATGTAGTCCACGTCCAACAGGAACCTCACTGCAAAGGCGTTTTCCGCCTGAGCCTTTGAATCTTTCGCCGGTTATTAACAGAACGGGCGCAATTTGAGCGCCCCGCCACAGGTCGCCCGCCCTGTTTTCAAAAGTGAAAAACGTCTCCCCCGATTATAAGGGCAGAGCGGTCGCCAAAGGGTAGGTTGTGAAATTGAGCGGAGTAACGACACTGTTCCTTGCATTGGCAAGCGGCACGGTGGCAATCGTCGCGATCCTGATCGTCGCCCTGATGAGCGGGCCTCTCGTCTGAAGCGCCCTCCCCGTCCGTGACGCCGCGGGGTTCGAACCTACCTGTTAATTAGCGGCCGCGCCCGAGTAGGACGCGCCGCCTTGGTCGACAGCACCGACCTCGTCATAATCGCCTCTGTGGTCCAGACCGTCGTGATTTCGCTGACGCTCCTGGTCTTCATCTTCCAGTTCCGGAGCCAGGAGAGGGCCACCAAGGAGTCGGCCGTGGCGAACGTGATGGGACGCTACACCGACTATATCGGGATGCTCGTAGAGAGGCCCGAGTTGGCCAAGCTCCTCGACTTCGACTCGGCGATGAGGCCGCCCGAGGAGGAAGGACCTCCCCCGACGCTCTCCGAGGAGGAGCGGACGCTCACCGCGTACCTGCTGCTGGGCTATGGGCTATTCGAGGAGATATTCTCGCTCCACAAGAAGAAGTGGATGGACGACGAGACGTGGACCCAGTGGGCGACCTTCCTCGAGCGGATGACCAAGCAGCCCGCCTTCAGGCGCATCCACAGGGGGACTCGCGGGACGTTCGACAAGGAGTTCCAGGACTACGTCTCGAAGCTGATGGGGGAAGAGAGCTGAGGCCCGCGTGCTCCAAGTTGAGTGACCTTTTCATAGCACCGGGCCGGTGACTGTCATCCATGCCGTCACGTAGCGCGCGCGCACCGCTTACGGGCAGCGAACGCAAGCCCCTGGAGGGGTCCCGAGTCTCGGGAAAGCTCGACCCAGAGGAGGGCATCCGCGTGATCGTCGTGCTGCGCCCGAGGGCTCCTAGCCTGGAGCTCTCCCTGGTGAAGCGGCTCGGTTCCCAGCTGCCCCGCTCGCGGTCCTACCCGACGAGGTCCGAGTTCTCAAAGTCGTTCGGCTCGACCCGCGACGAGCTGGCCAAGGTGCGTGACTTCGCCAGGGACAACTCCCTGAAGGTCCTGGAAGCGAGCCCGGCGAAGCGCTCCGTCGTGCTGACGGGGACGGTCGGGCAGTTCTCCGCGGCCTTCAATGTGAGCCTCTCGCGCTACGTGCACCCCGAGAGGGGGCCCTATCGCGGCCGCACAGGGCCCGTATACCTCTCCCCAGAGCTCTTGCCGCTGGTCAGCGCGGTGCTCGGGTTGGACAACCGCCCGCAGGCCCGCGCGCACTTCCGCATCAGGCCCGCCGCGGCGGCCGGCGTCTCATACACCCCCACCCAGGTCGGCAGCCTCTACGACTTCCCCTCAGGGGAGGACGGCTCCGGGGAGACGCTCGGCATCATCGAGCTGGGCGGCGGATACTCGCCGAGCGACATCCAGACATACTTCTCCGACCTCGGCATCGCGCCCCCGAGCGTGACCTCGGTCTCCGTCGACGGCGCCTCAAACTCTCCCACCGGAGACACAAACGGCCCTGACGCCGAGGTCCTCCTCGACATAGAGGTCGCCGGGGCGAACGCGCCCAAGGCAAAGGTCCTGGTATACTTCGCCCCCAACACGGACGCGGGCTTCGTGGACGCGGTCGAAGCCGCCCTCCACGGCACCCAAGGGACTCCCTCGATAATCTCCATCAGCTGGGGGAGCGCAGAGTCGGAGTGGACCTCCCAGGGCATCCAGGCCCTCGACCAGTCCTTCCAGGACGCGGCGGCGCTGGGTGTCACCGTGTGCGCCGCGTCGGGCGACGGGGGCTCCTCAGACGGGGTGACCGACGGCCTGGCGCACGTAGACTACCCCGCGTCGTCCCAGTACGTCCTCGGCTGCGGCGGGACGAACCTGAACGAGGCGGCGGGCAAGATAACCAGCCAGATTGTGTGGGACGACCTTCCGAGCGGCGGGGCGACGGGAGGGGGAGTGAGCGACGTCTTCGCCCTGCCGTCCTGGCAGGCGGGGGCCGGCGTGCCCTCGTCGGCAAACCCGGGAGGGAGGGTAGGGCGCGGTGTCCCGGACGTCTCGGGAGACGCCGACCCTCAGACGGGGTACACAGTCGTCGTGGACGGACAGCAGATAACCGTGGGCGGCACGAGCGCGGTCGCTCCCCTCTGGACCGGCCTCCTGACTCTCATCAACCAGAGTATCGGTAAACCAGTCGGCTACATCAATCCGCTCCTCTACCAGAAGGCGTCCGCCTCAGCATTCTACGACGTCGTCTCCGGCACGAACGGGGCGTACGACGCAGGCCCGGGCTGGGACGCCTGCACGGGGTGGGGGAGCCCCGACGGCGCGAAGCTCCTGGGTGTGCTCTCCCCGCCCGCGACGGGGAGCGCGTCCCGCCGGGCGGCTAGGCGATAATTAATAAGGGTCGGATAGATGCGGGCGTAGGGGAAACAGTCTGAGAGTCGCAGGCCTGGGATTCGTTAGCTTGCTCGTAGCCATACTCGGCTTGGCGTTGATGGTGGTCGGGCTGGTGCTCGGCGTCGTCCAGGGCCACGCCTTGGGCGCCATGGTCGGCCTGATCGTCGGCATGGGCGCGCTCGCGGTCGCCTTCATATTCAACGACTGACTCGCGGTCTCGGGCGGTCTGAGACGCTCTCCTCGTCATCAATATAACGAGGGACGGTTGGTCGTCAGACAGAATGAAGTCCCTTCCTGATTCGGTCAAGAATCTAATCGAGGCGAAGGTCTACGCCAACGTCGCCACGCTGATGAAAGACGGCTCCCCCCACGTCACGCAGGTGTGGGTGGACCACGACGGGGACACCGTCCTGATCAACACCAACGAGGGGAGCCAGAAGCACAAGAACGCCGTCAGGAACCCGATGATAGCGCTCGACGTCTGCGACCCGACCAACCCCTACAACATGGCTGTCATCCGAGGGCGCGTCAAGGAAGTGACATTCGACGGGGCGGAGGCTCACATAGACAAGCTGGCGAAGAAGTACCTCGGGCAGGACAAGTACCAGATGCGCCAGCCCGGAGTGAGGCGCGTCCTCATCAAGATCGAGCCCACTCACGTGATGGCCCCGTTCGCGGACAGCTCGCGCTGGAAGGCGTGGGACGCGCAGAGGAAGCAGGGCTAGCTCGAGAGACCGGACGACGGATTCGAATCTCTGAACGCCGCCGGACGGAGGCTCGCGCGGGTCTCTTCCCATCTTTCTCTGCCATACAATCTCGTGCAGAAAATACGTGCCCCTTAAGTAGAATCGTCGGGCTCTTTGAGCTGGAGACTCTCATGGATACCTGTCAAAGCTGCGGCGCCAACCTTGTCGATAACGCGAAGTTCTGTCACGCGTGCGGAACCGAAGTGGGAAAGAAGACGTGGACCCAGCAGTTCTCGGTCTCGGCGGACGAAGTCACGAAGAAGGTCAAGGAGCTTGTCCACGAGGGGAACGTGTCAAAGATCACTGTGAGGGACGAAAGCGGCAAGTCCCTCCTCGAGATACCCGTCACGGCGGGAGTCGTCGGAGTCCTCCTCGCGCCTTGGCTAGCGGCTGCGGGAGCGATCGCGGCCTTGGCGACCAAGTGCACCATCGAGGTCGAGAGGAAGAGCAGGCCGTCAGAGCCGCTCGTAGCCACCGCCTGAGTCTCTCACGTCGGGGCGCTTTGCGTTGCAACTCGTGCTGGGCTCCACGGGGTCGCTCGGCAGCGCAGTAGTCAACGAGCTGACCTCCTCCGGTAGGCCGGTCAGGGCGCTAGTGCGGAGTCCCGCCAAGGCGAGTACGGTCTTCGCCAGCCCCGACAAGGTGGACATGGTCGAGGGCTCGGTCGAAGACGCTGGGACGCTCGAGAAGGCGTTCGACGGGGTAGAGGTCTTCCACAACTGCGTCAACGCGCCCTACTCGCGATGGTCCACCCTGCCCGAGATGCATCGCGGGATAACCAACGCGGCGGGCAAGGCGAAGGCGCGAATGGTCTTCCCAGGCAACGTCTACATCTACGGCCACTGCGGGACAGAGAAGGTCGGCGAGAATCACCCAAGAAATCCCTGCTCCGAGAAAGGCCGAATCAGGCTCGGACTGGAAGGCGACTTCATGCGACTGTCGCGTGAGGGCTCGGTGCCCTGCGCGATCATGCGTTTTCCGGATTACTACGGTCCCAATGCGGCCTCCGTCGCCGACGGGATATTCCGGTCGGCGCTCAAGAACAAGCGGGCACGCTGGTATGGGAAGCTCGATGCAATCCACGAGTTCATCTTCATCTCTGACGCCGCGAAGGCGATGGTCGCGGCCTCTGAAAGGCCCGATGCGTCCAGCCAGGACTTCAACGTGCCGGGACCAGAGCCAATTCGCGTCCGCGACTTCATAGCGCGCGTCTACGCGCAGATGGGCTTCGAGGCGAAGATGACAGGGACAAGCCGCTTTTTCGTCCAGATAGCGGGTCTCTTCAACTCTACCGCACGCGCGTTCGCGGAAATGCAATACCTGACAGAGGAGCCTCTCATCCTGGACGGAAGCAAATTCGAGGACTTCTTCGGAATGAAGTATCCTGCAAGGAGCTACGAAGATGGAATCCGAGACACATTGGCTTGGCTGAGAAAGTCTCGACCAGCGGCAACTTGAGCGATGGGCTCAGACCCGTCGTCGTGAATCAAGCTTCGCGCGAAGCGTTGTCGGGGTGCTCGGGACTACCTTCCTCCTGATTTGGGCGAGCGTCAGTTTGTCCGGGTCGTAGCCAATTGTCACGTTGTCCAAGATATAGTTGACGTCCACAAGGAAGACTCCGTCCAGCCCGGCGGCCGACCGCCTCAAGCTCTCGGCTCGTCCGGATTTGCTCATGCCTTGTATCTTCAGGATGGCAGTTGCCTGCCGTTTCCCGTTTGTCATAGATGTCCTGCGAGAATTGCAGCCGCGCGCCTATTGAACCGGGCGTATTTTCTGCAAGAGATTGTAACGGAAAATTCGGAGCGCTTGACGGGCGGGGCGGCTCTCACTGAATCTCAAAGGCGACGGCATTCTCGTCGGGTAGGAACCTGGGCGGCTTTCCAAGCGGCTCGAATATTGCCTGGACATACCTCTGCAGGAAGAGACTCCCCTTGGCGCCGAAGTCGTGCGATAGAGTCACGTTCACCTTCCCGCCTCGCGTCACCTCGCTGTATTCGAAGAGGTTGGTGTGGTCGGCAGTGATCTTGAGATAATTCAGGGCGTTCTCCACGGTGACCTCCCCCCACTTGGCTCTCATGTACGTCTTCGGGACGTCCTCCCCGGTTGAGTGCCCGGCCTCCGTCACCGTCTCATTTGTAGCTGCCAGCAGCAGGTGTTTGAAGGTCGACGCCGGCAATTTTATCATGCGAAACCGCTTCATCGGCCGGTCGAAGTTGGCGTAGGTCAGGACGAGCTGATTGAGCAACGTGTTCACGCTGACATTCTGCTTCTTGGCGTCTTCCTGGATGGCAGCGAGCGCGGACTCGTCCAGTCTGAAGGAGGCTGTCGCCGTCTTCGGTTTCATGCGAACGTGTATGCTTGCGTTCGGATTTTCTTAAACCTAACGCTATTCGTAATTTGGCCGTCGAACGCCTCTCCGTCCGGATTACAATCAAGTGCAAAAAATACGGTTTGGCGCAAAAAATACGTCGGCTTGTTATAGCGTGGTCACCCACTTTGTCCTATGTCTATCATTACTGAGACCGATAAGTCAGGAGCGGAAAGAATGATCGTGTCAGAGTCGAAGCGTGGCGTCCTTGTGGTTGAGGGAAAAATCGAGAGGCTGACCGGAGCAGGGAAGTTCATCGTTTCTCCGGTGCGAGAGGATGCAGATGTCGATGTCGGCGACCAAGTCATGGTCATCGTCGTGGACAAGCTGCAATCAGAGGTCTATCTCCAGACTTTGAAGGAGAGAGTCTCCTCGCCCTTCCCCAGTAACTGGGCCATCATCGTAAGGGGCAACAGATACGTTGAGAAGTGCAGGGTCTCCTACGACGGCAATCAACTCAGCGCGCTCGACCCGGCCGGAGTGGCAAGGTACGAGCTCCCACTGCCTCGAGACGGGTTGCTCAACTTCCGCATCCCAGAGGCCGTAAACGTGGACAACGAGTCGATGGTAGAAGTGAAGGATGGGGACAGGTCGATATCGGTGGACAAGTTCGGGTCGATTGCAGCCATGCCAATCAAGGAAGGGTATCCGACCGTGACGGTCTCAGGCAGGTTCTCTCCTCTTAACAAGGTAGATACCTACCCTGCGAGCGTCGAGTTCACGAACACCTCCACGGGCCAGATGTACTTGGCCGTGGTCGCCAACGGCGAGTACGCGATCCAACTCCCGAACCGCGAGTCGTATTCGGCAAAAGTGTCCTGGAACGCGATCCCCGGCAACGTGACTGGCACCGCGCAGGCCGGAACGTTGACCCTCAACACGAACGACCACTCGTACGCGTTCGACGCCAACTGGTAGAACGCCGCAGATCCAGATAGGTGTGGGTTGATCAGACCTAGACCTATTCTGGACTGTGGACTCAAGTCCGGAGACCGGTTGCGGTGACGGAAAGGATTGCCGCAACCGGGTTTCAATTTTTTAATTTCCTAGGTCAAATCGAATCCAACCGCTTGCAACGCTTCTATTCTCTTGATGTGTCAATTCAGCCTGAGGCAACCAGGCTCTAGTCCTTAGATGCCTGTTACAATTCCTTGCAGAAGATACACGCGTCTTAAGTGCGATGATGCTTCTTGTTACGTCATGTCAATAAACTCAAAATTCCTGAGGACGAAAAGAAGTGGAGATGGCGGAGACATGATAGTCTTTGCGATCATAGTGGTCGCGGTCCTCGCCTTCTTCGGATTCATCACACTGAACTTCCACATCTAGGAGTCGAGCACAAATGGATCTTTTCTGGACCGTAGCAGTGGTCCTTCTAGCCCTGTGGTTCTTCGGGCTAATAGGCGGCATCGGGGGAGAACTAATCAACATTCTAGTAGTCGCTGCCATAGTAGTGGTGGGCTACAGACTGTACCAGGGCAAAAATCCGGTTACCGGCAAGTAGAAGACTGGATGCGAGGAGGTCGCCTGGGCCCCCCTTCTCGAGGCTCGGCGGATCTTCCATCAGCCTTCTGCTTCCAGGCGGAAGCGCTTTCGCGTTTTCTTTTTGCCGTCCCTTTCGTCAACGAACGCAATCTGTCCCCTCAGGAATCTTCTGTAACCCGGAAGCTCACGGCTGCTCGTGACTTGTGCCCATTTGGAAGAGGGCGCAACGGCCTGACCTTCAAGAAGGCAATCGGCACACCTGGAAAATGATGTCACTTCTGGCCTGGCTGGCCGGTCATCTAGTCCGGTGTGCTTTCCAGACATACTTGATCGAGATGAAGTACACGATTGGATAGGTGGCCACCGCCCCTATGATTGTGCCCAAGAGAGGCGAGAGCTCGAGAGTCGCCAAGAGGACGAGCTGGACCACCACGATGCCTGTATTCCCGATCCCGCTCACTGCCTGAAACTTCAGAAACCTCTTGAACCTGTTGGCCTCCTCACCCTTGACAGTCTTCGGCACGTGAACCGTAATCCGTTCGTTTACGAAGAAGGAAGCCGAGACGCCAATCACGAGCGAGAGAGCATCCAAGCCGAGGAGCGCTGGCGATGCAAAACTAGAATGGGGAAGACTCAGCTTTCCGAACAAGATCAGAAGGCCGATGGTCAAGACGACCTCTGTGACCCCAAAGCCCACCGCCCCTGCAATCGCGAACCTGAGCGTCTTGACGACGCCATACCGCATTTCAAGCTCACCGACCTCCCTTTCGACGCTGGTAGCTGTCATGTCGCGCTTCACTCTACCGCCATCTTCGAGTCTTGACCGTGGACTTGTGATTTAAGAAGCAGGTATTTTTTGTAAGAAAATGCAACTTGGGAAAATACCGCCCTCCTCAAGTTTCACGCGTAGGCGACCCAGTGGCAGGTCCCAGAATTCCCTGGCCTAGCTCTAAATCTTTTGGATTTCCGCCCTGGCCCACGGCCGAACCGACGAGTACGTTTCCTTGCAGAAAATACATTCTCTTGTTATACTCTGGTGCCCGCTTTGATCAGCGATGGAAGCATCCTCGGAGAGCCCAGCAAGGCAAGAGTTCGCACCTTCATACCTTGACGCAGTGCAAGGCGGTTTGAACAAGGTCCTAGGGGAGAGTGGAACCGCATCCGTCCTGCTTTACATGAGGATGGTCGATGACTTCCCTGACCCCCGTGAATTCAACAAGAAGCTACTGGCGATCTTCGGCGTAAGTGGGGCGCAGTCGCTGGAGAGAGTGATAGTCAAGGACCTCGCACTGAGGTTCAAGTGGTCGCTGGACCTAATGAAGATAGAAGGCGCCTTCGACTTCGACGCCACCATCGCCGCAATAGAGAAGAGTGCTAGAGCTTGACAACACAAGAAATCGACGCCCCTGCTCCGGTTCAGACGAATCGCCGGACTGAGACCTCACGGGCAGAATCGTCTGAGCTGGCAGAAGCAAGGATCCCCACGCTGCTAGGCCTGAAGCAACTCATGAACGGTCCGATAAGGACGATGCTCATCAAGGGTCTAGCGGGCACCGGAAAGACGACAGTCGCGCTGGAGATCCTAAAGGCGGCGGGGAAGGGGAACGGCGCGTACATCTCCTCCAGAGTTCCGCAGGAGCTCCTCGAGACGCACATACCCGCCATGAAGGAGACCCTGGAGAACCAAGAATTTCTGGACGTCAGGCTCGAAGACGCGACCTCGGCCCTGGAGTTCGTGATGCGACTGACGGACCCCAAGAAGGTCAAGACCGTAGTGTTCGACAGCTGGGACGCCCTTGCCAAGGAATTCGACTCGAAGGAGAGATTGCGGGCGGAGAAGACCCTCATCGCCGTCTCGAACAACTCGGGCGCGCAGCTCGTCTTCGTAAGCGAAGAGCCGGGCGCGACGACCATCGACTACCTCGTCGACGGGATCCTCGAGATGTCCACCGTCGAAGAGCAGGACCGATCGGTGCGGGAATTCACCATTCACAAGCTGCGCGGGACGAAGATACCTCAGCGCAAGTACCTCTTCACGCTCATGGACGGAAGATTCACCTTCTTCGAGCCGTATGCCACGCCCAACTACTCGGAGATACGAAAATTCGCACCCGTGCCGGACATCGACGGGGCATATTCCCTCGGGAGCCCGGCATTGGACCGGCTGCTCGGGGGGATGGTCCCAGGGAGCACGCTGACCGTCGAATACGACGAGGACGTCCCCTACTTCGCCCTCAGAGCGATCGAGCTTCCACCAATCATCAACTTCCTGGCGATGGGGAGGAGCGCGATCCTCCTGCCGTTGCCCGGAGCAAACACGGGCCTGACCAGTTCCGTCCTGACCAGGGCCGTCGGTGAGGGGACGCCGAGCGACAGGCTCCACATCCTCGACGTCCTAAGGTCGAGCGACCTCGAGACAACCAGCATGACGAAACACGCCACGCCCAACGAGATCCACGAAGTGGTCACGAACGAGACGACAAGGCTTAGGAAGAAATCGGTCGACCAGGCCATGTTACACGTGAATTCCATAGCGGCTCTCGAGAACCTCTTCGCTTCGGACCTCGACTCGCTTCTGGAGGTGACGTCCCAGGAGATAATCACCCTACAGCAATCGCGCGATGCGCACATCCTCTTCCTGCCAGCAAACTCACCCATCAGGTCGCGAATCCTCTCGATGAGCTCCAGTCACGCCAGGCTGTCCGTGAGGGATGGCGCGGTCGTGATGTTCGGCGTGAAGCCCTACACAGGGATTTACGCGCTGCAGCACCTCGATGACCCCATCCTCCCGTCGCTGACTCAACTCGTGTGATCAGGTGAGTAAAGTGGAGGAATTGTTCGCGACCACCTTTAACGACTCGGTGCACGCCGGGCTCGACAAGGTCCTTGGTCATAGTGGGACGGAGGCGGTCTTGGTCCACATGAAGATGGCTGACGGTTTCCCCGACCCGATGGAATTCCACGTAAAGTTGCTTGCGCTTTTCGGCCCTGCAGGAACGCTGTCGCTGGAAAAAGCGATAGTGAAACATCTTACGACAGGAAGGTCGCTCGAGGTCTTGGAGATAGATGGCGTCCTGGACTTCAACGCCACAGTCAGCTCAGTCCGCAGGGGCGCAAAGGCACTGCCGCAAGCGATGCCCGATCTCTAGGTCTGCCGAGAAAGACGGTTGCGCGAGTCGTCCGATAAACCTCCAGCTGGCGCCTCCGCACAGTCCAATCCGGAGGGAAGCGCTTGACCATTGCCGAGTGAGCGGGCGTTCGGGCTTACGACCGGGACGACCTCCAGAGGCACCTTCTCCTCGACTTTGGACGGTCGATGAGCATTCTTGCGCAGGTACACCATGAACACTATCCCCGTGACCGCCAACATCACCTGATACGTGGCGATCCTCCACAGCACGACGGCTGCCCAAGATGAGAACCCGTAGACCGAAACGAGGTATGCTTGCATTGTGAGCTCCGTCACACCCGCGCCGCCGATGGTTATCGGGAGTTGGGCGACCGCCGCGACGCCGTACGCCGCAAGGGTGGCGGAGACGAGGTCAATCTTGAGGCCTGCGGCGTTCAGCACGAGCCAAAGGGCCGCCCCTTCCAAGAAGTCCTCGAGGAGCGTGAGAAGGACCGCCTTCACCACCACTGGCAGCGTGCGCCTGCTTACGATTGCGCGCGCCGCGAGCGAAAAGTTCAGAGAGCCCACGACAGCGCGGAGATAGAGGGCCGTCGCCCTAGGCCCGCCTATCAGTCGCGACATGATGCCAAATACTCGGTGAGGGACCTTGATGGTCTTTACCGCCGGGATTACAAACACCAACGTGTACCCGACAATCAGGACCGTCGCGATTACGGCAATCGATGAGCCTAGGGCCACCGACCCCCTGGACAGCGCATACGCCGCCGCGATGAGCGCGAGGCCGCCGCCTACGTATATCTCGATGAGCACTTCGAAGTAGCCTATCCAGAGCGCCCTTCCCCCGTCCACCCCCTTCCCAGCCAACCACGAGGTGCGCAGGAACACCCCCATGCTGGTCGCAGGCGTCGACTCCGAGACGAACTCGCTAGCCACCCTGGTGATGGGCAGGCCTGTAAGGTCCATTTTTGTGTCGCTGCTCAGTCCGGTCGTTACGACCCTAAACCTCGCAATCTGGACAAGGAGTCTGCATGCAGACACAGCGGCCGCCAGACCGAACGTCAGGTAGCCGAGCTTCGCTAGGTCAGACAGGGTCACGCCCGAGAAGATCGTGATCGCGATGACGACCGCGGAGCTCAACACCAGCCCCGCCGCCGCCCATTTGAGGACCGACTTTGGCAGCGGAGAGCCGTCCATCGGCTTCTCGGTCGGGTTCAACGGCCTAGCCTCGACCCGTTACCGTCTGATCAGCAGGACAAGCACCCCACCGACCAGCGCAACGATGAGGCCTACAAGTCCCCAGGCCAACCCGCTGAACATGAACTTGCTGAGAGAAGCCACGACGCCGACCAGGAGAAAGACGGATCCGACTGCCAAGAATGTGACGCCCACGCCGGCGAGAACCAGCGTTCTCATCATCTGCTTGAGGACCTTGTTGGCGTACGCCTCGACGTCGTGCTTGAGCCCGTCGGTGGCGTCCTCCATGAGGTGCCGAATGATTTTCTGAAGCATCGGAAACTAGTCTTTGTTTTTTCCTAGCAGCATCCCGACGATGACGCCCGCCATGACCGCGACCCCGACCGCGAGAAGTGGGTGCGCGCGGACCTGCTCTCTGCCTGATTCGACCTCGTCCTCAAACATGCCGTTGACGTCGTCGAAGCCGGTCTTCAGCTCGGCCTTCAGGTCGTTCTTCAAATCATTCAGGGATCTTTCGACCTTCTCTACCGCCTCGGGTCCTATCTCTTGGAGCTCGGCCCTGATCTCGTCGATCCTCTTGTCAAAATCCCTTCGGGTCTCTCTGAGCGACCGCTCAGCGGCGCTTCTCAATTCCTTCTCCTTGTTGGCCAAGATTCTCACGAAAAGAGAGGCGGCGCCTTCATCTAAGGAGGACGTATTTTCTGCACGAAAATGTAATGCCCGAAGTCTCTAGCTAGAGCACGGAGGGCTAAATCTCGCCATGGAGCACGCGCCGGGTCAAAGCTTCAGGCTTGACTTGAGCGCCCTGTACCTGTTTCTAACCGTGACCTCGGTCACCTCGGACGCCTTCGCCACTATCGGCTGAGACTTTCCCTCACCCTCGAGGTGGCTCGCGATATAGAGGGCCGCGCCTGCGAGCCCCATCGGGTCCTTGCCCGCGGAGACCCCCTTCGCAGCGGCCATCCTCAAGATCTCCTGCGCCCTCCTCATCGTCCGAGGGGATGCCCCTATCGCGGAGCCTATCTTCGGGACCGAACGTATCGGGTCCTCTACAGGTATCCTGATGTCGAGCTCGGTAACGAGGGTCCTGTAAGATCGAGAGAGGTCTTTCTTGCTGACGTTTCCCGCTGCGGCGACATCCTTCAGGCTCCTCGGGATCTGCAGGTCCCTGCAAGCCGCGTAAAGCGCGGCAGCTGAGAGCTGCGTCAACGACCTTCCCCTCGTGAGACGCTTCTCGAGCGCCTTCCTGTAGATGTAGGCGGCGCGCTCGATCGCCCCCTGCCCGACTGAGAGCTTCGCCGCGACGGTCTTTATCTCGTCGAAGGCCTTGCTCATGCTCCTGTAGGCCGACTGGTCGGGCTGGCTTCTCCTGTCCCAGACGCGCATCCTCTCGACGCTGGACTTTGTCCTGGATGAGAGCCCTGTCCCTGACGCGTCCGTGCCCTCCCTCCCAATCACGGTCGCGAGTCCCATGTCCGGCTGGGCGATTGAGGTCGGAGGACCTGACGTCACCTCCAGGGTGCCGGCCTCCGAGGAGGAGAAAGATGGCCCCGTCTCCTCCTCCTTCTCTCTTAGGACAAAGCCGCAGTTGCTGCAGACCATCTCCCCGCTCTCCTCGTCCCTCACGAATGTGCCCTTCTTTCCGCAGTTCGGGCACTTGTCTGGGATTTCTTCCGGGTCCTTGTCGCCCGGCTCTTGGCGGGAAGGCAACGGCGAGCGGCTTCGTCATACGACCCCCTCTATTTTACCGACGGCGAGACGCGCATTTCCCTCCGAATGAGGAAATTCAAGTGGGTTTGTGATACCTACTTAGTTGGAGAATACTACCTGATTTAAAAGGCGACAAATTTGGGCCGCTAATTGTCCGATTTTAATGACGAAACCCACTCCACCGCCACGCCTCTCCCTGATTCTGACGCTGCTTGTGTTGGCGCAGTTCGTAATCGTCCTGGACTTCTCCATAGTCCAGATAGCGCTGCCCACCATGCGCACCGAACTTGGGATATCGCTCGCAGACAGCCAGTGGATAGTGAGCGCCTACGGCCTTACCTTCGCGGGCTTCCTCCTCCTCAGCGGCCGCGCCTCCGATCTCTACGGGCGCCGCAGGCTCTTCGGCATAGGTCTGGTCGTATTCGCGCTATCGTCGCTCGCGGGCGGTCTGGCCCCCTCGGAGAGCGTCCTCATCGGCGCCAGGGCTGTCCAAGGGATAGGGGCCGCGATAGCCTCGGCGACCGGCCTTTCCTTGCTCGTCGTCACCTTCCCTGAAGGGCGTGAGAGGAATCGTGCCCTCAGCGTCTTCGCGGCTGTCTCGTCCGCGGCTTTCGCGGCGGGCGTAATCCTAGGGGGCGTCCTAACGGCGACCCTAGGTTGGCGGTCTATCTTTTTCGTCAACGTCCCCATAGGGATAGTGACCGCCATTCTGGCGTCGCGGCTCCTCGTCGAGAGTCGCGGAGACCCGAACCAGAGGCGCCTCGACCTTCCGGGCGCGCTCTCGGTGACCGCGGGGCTCTCGATCTTGGTCTACGCCCTGACCAACGCGGCGAACAGGGGTCTCCTCTCGGTAGACACACTCGTGCCCCTCGGCCTCTCAGGCGTCGTCCTAGCGCTCTTCCTTGCCATCGAGAACCGGTCCGGCGCCCCGCTGATGCCGCTCTCGTTCTTGCGTCGCGGGGCCGTCTTCAGCGCAAACGCGCTCGCGATACTCACCATCGCCGCGGTGAGCTCGATGATCTTCCTCCTGACCATCTACCTCCAGCAGATTCAGGGGTACTCCGCCCTCTCGGCCGGGCTCGCCTTCCTCCCGACCGCCTTGGTGTTCCTTAGCGTGGGGGGGTACCTCTCCGCGAAGCTCGTCACCCGCTTCGGCCCCAAGCCCGTCCTCCTGGTGGGCATGACGGTCCAGGCCGCGGGCTTCCTCCTCCTCGCCCAGCTCCACCTGGGGACGCCCTTCCTGACTGGCGTCCTCCCAGACATGCTCGTCGTCTCCCTCGGCGCCGCCCTGAGCTTCACCGCCTTCAACATAGCCGCGCTGAGCGGAGCCAGGAAGGGAGAGGAGGGCCTCGCCTCCGGGCTCATCAACACGTCGACGCAGGTGGGCGGCCCCATCGGCCTCGCGATTGCGGTTACGATAGTCGGCGTGGTCGCGGCGAGCGCGGGCGCTTCTGTGACGGCCGCGGCAGCGACCGTCGATGGCTTCCGCTACGCCTTCCTCGGGGCCTCGGTCCTGTCCGGCGTGGGGATAGTCTTCGCGTCTCTGATGAGAAGCCCGAAGATGGTCGTGATGGCCAGGGAGACGACCTTGCAAGCCACGACCCCGCTCTCACCTCCCATCGCGGAGGGGAAGAGGTCGCTCGCCATGAACAAGATACTCGTGGCGGTGGACGGCTCCGAGAACGGGGAGCGCGCGGCCAAGACGGCGATCGGCTTTGCCAGGGACTACCACGCGGAGCTTGACGTCCTGAGGGTAGTCCCATCCCCCTCCTCCGTCAATCCTTCGAGCCTAAGGGCAGGAGGGTCGAGTTCGGGGATCCTGAAGGAGCGCTATGAGTACGCCGAGAAGGAAGCCGAGGACTATGTCAACACAGTGGTCGGCGAGGCGAAGAGCGCGGGTGTCTCAGTCGCGGGGGGAACGGTCATCCGGGCGAACGGGCCTCCTGCCAACGCAATCACCGAGACGGCGAAGAGGGAGGGCGCCGACGTCATAGTGATAGGCACGCGAGGCCTCGGGGCGACCGGGAGGCTGCTCCAGGGGAGCGTCTCGGCCGGCGTCGTGGCGCACTCGGATGTCACGGTCATAGTCGTGAGATGAGTGTGACCGGGGTCACGGAAACACTCCAGGGCCGCCGTGGCCTTGCCGTTCGATAGCAGAGTCTTCGAAGGGAAAAAACGCTAATATCTTTCTCCTGCGAGTTGACAATACAGCGGTCAGGTCCATGAGCCATCCTAAGAAAGCAGGACGGAGAGGCGAAGTCATCAAATCGGGGAGCGCAGTCGTCGACAGACTGAAGCTGCACTACCTGAGCTCGGGCTCCGGGCCTGCCGTCCTCCTCCTCCACGGCTTTGCGGAGACCTCGCACATGTGGAGACCGCTCATCCCTGTGCTCGCCAGCAAGTTCACCGTTGTCGCTCCCGACCTCCCCGCGATCGGGGACTCTGGAATCCCGTCAGGCGGTGCGGGGATGACAAAGGCCGCCGTCTCCATTCACGCGCTGGTCAAATCATTGGGCATCACGAAGGCGAGGGTTGTCGGACACGACTTCGGCGTGATGGTGGGCTACGCTTACGCCTCGATGTTTCCAGACGAGACCGAGAAGCTCGTCCTGATGGAGGCCCCTCTGCCCGGGGTGCTCGGGTTTGATACTGCATACAACGGCCCGGCGTGGCACTTCCGATTCAACGGCCCGACACCTGAGGCCCTCGTGAAGGGACGCGAACGGATCTACTTCGACCACTTTTGGAACGACTTCGCCGCCGACAGAAGGCGCTCGATTCCGGAGCCGGACCGGGTGATCTACACGAAAGCGTACGCGCGACCTGGACGCATGCGCGCCGCCTGGGAATACTACATCTCATTCGGGCAAACCGGGAAGGAGTTCGTCGAGTTCTCAAAGACGAAGCTGAAGATGCCGCTGCTTGTGATTGGGGGCGACAAGGCAAACGGGAACATACTTGCCAAACAGGCTCCGCTGGTGGCGACAGATCCAGCCATCCTCCTCCTCAAGGACACCGGCCACTGGTTGCTCAGCGAGCGTCCCCAAGAGACGATGGACGCCTTGTTGGAATTCCTGTGACCCAGACAGCCGCACGAGAACGGGGTGGCCGGCTCACAGCCCTCCCCTCTCAGGCCTTCTTCTTGGAAGCCCTCTGAGCCACAGCGGCCTTGACGAGCGCCTTCAGGGCCCGCTTATTGACCTTGCCGCCCTCGAAGAAATCGATGGCCCTCCACTTGCCGCCGCCAAGGCCGGCGTTGAAGAGCTTGTGCGGGTCCGGAAGGCTCGCCCCTTCCGGGAAGGTGAGCTTCACCTTATCCTTGAAAGCCTCGAAGAGTACGACGTTCCCATCGTGGGTGAACACCGGGGTACCTAGCCATTTCAGTTCCTCGACTATCTCCGGGTCGGCCTCGTGGATTACCTTGCGCAGAGTCGCCATCGTCTCGCCGCGCCAGTCGCCTAGGGCAGCGATCTTCTTGTCGATGATCTGGGGTACCGGGGTCGCCATAGCCCCAACCCGAATGGGCGCGATATAATGCTTAAGATTTCTGCCCCTTCGTCCCTCCCGATTGAGGGTCGAAGACATCGCGAGAAGCCGCCTTGCGAGCCAGGGCATCCAGCCTGACTCGACAGCCAAGTCCCCCGAGGAGGTCCTGACTTCGCTTGGGGCCGTTCAGGCGCAGGACTACCCTGCCGCCTTGTGGGCCATCGGCCTTCGATGCGGGGAGTCCGCCACCAAGGCCGACGTCGAGGAAGCGATAGCCGAGAGGAGGATATCCCGCACGTGGCTGATGCGCGGGACGCTTCACTTCGGCTCGTCGCGCGACATTCACTGGATGCTCAGGCTCTTCGCCCCCGGCCTGCTCAAGACCGCCATCTCGAGGGACAGGCATTTGGGTCTGGGCGACGACGCCATCGCAAAGGCCGAGGCCCTCTTCGCGAAGGCCCTGAAGCGCGAGGGGCAGCTCACGAGGGACCAGATGTACGACGTCCTCGAGAGGGAAGGGATGGAAGTCTCGGGCCTACTCGGGTACCACATGCTCTACAGGGCAGCCTGGGACGGGATCATCTGCTTCGGGGCTCACCAAGGCAAGCAGCAGACCTTCGAGCTGCTCGATGACAGGATAGACAGCAGAAGGGACCTCTCCAACAGCGAAGCGCTGGCGGAGCTCGCCACGAGGTACTTCACCAGTCACGGCCCAGCCACCATCAAGGACTATGTGTGGTGGTCCGGGCTCAAGGTCTCGGACGCCAAGGCGGGCATCGAGGCTTCGTCAGGGCTTGCCTCGGAGACGGTGGACGGGAAGACCTACTTCACGAAGTCGTCGAGGATGGACGGAAGCGAGCGAGATGTCCACCTCCTCCCTGCGTTCGACGAGTACCTCGTGGGGTATGCCGACAGGTCGGCCATGCTCGGCGACGCCGACACGCAGAGGATGCTGAAAAGCGGGAAGATCGTCTTCACGCACAGCAACGGGATATTTCTCCCCGTGATGGTCGCGGATGGCGAGGTGGTGGGGACGTGGAAGAGGAAGAACGAGAAGAACAGAGTTGTGGTCGCGATACGGCCATTCGGGAAGCTCGACGACGGGCGCAGGAAGGGAGCGAGGGAGGCGGCGGGCAGGTTCGGGGAGTTCCTCGAGGTCGACGTCGCTACGCAGTTCGACGAGTAGTCCCCTCTTGACGCGCCTCTTCTTCGAAAGCAATTTCTACCGTCAAACCGCTGAAGCCCTCCGATCAGGGCGATGAAGGCAGCAAAGGTCAGCGGCGTCGAGCTCAGCTACGTCGAGAAGGGGACCGGCACGCCACTGGTCCTGGTCCACGGCAGCCTCAACGACTACCGCGCGTGGGCGCTCCAGCTCGAGCCCTTCGCGGAGCGGTTCCACGTGGTGGCCTACAGCCGACGAAACCACTATCCCAACGCCTGGAGCGAGTACCCGCCGGGCTTCTCGGTCGCGGACGAGAGGGACGACCTTGTCGGCTTGGTGGGCGCCCTCGGCCTCAAGGCTCCCGTGCACGTCGTCGGGTCGTCATACGGCGCATACATCGCGGCCCTCGTCGAGAGGGACTGCCCGGACGTCGTGCGGTCGGCCGTCCTCGGGGAGCCGCCCATACTCTCGCTGCTCGCAGACGACCCCAAGAGCCTGAAGTCCTATCGCGCCTCCGAGGGCAAGTTCGCCGAGATGGTGCTGGCCCACCTTCGG
The DNA here is from genome assembly GCA_027886905.1 of Nitrososphaerota archaeon. GTDB lineage: Archaea > Thermoproteota > Nitrososphaeria > Nitrososphaerales > Gagatemarchaeaceae > Gagatemarchaeum. Next base: position 17,445 of record JAPCJO010000003.1, on the reverse strand, counting down.
GACGGCGACGACGCGGAGGCCGCGAAAGGATTCATCGATTTCACCATGAGTGCCGGGGCGTTCGACCGGCTCCCGGCGGAGGCGCGGGAGATGATGCTCCAGAACTCCAAGACCCTCGCCGCCGAGCTCCCTACGCCAGAGAGAGACCACTTCACGACGGAGGACGCCCGGAAGATATCCGCCCCCACCCTGCTGCTGAGGGGCCAGAGAAGCCCTCTCATGTTTCAGGCCGTCACATCGATACTGGCCAAGTCTATGCCGAACGCGACGGTCTCCACCATCCGGGACTCCTCCCACGCGCCGCATAGCACGCATGTAGCGCTCTACAACAAGACCGTCCTGCGCTTCCTGCTGGACAACTGAGTCCGGTCGAAAGACTTACCTTCGAAGGCGCGGAACTGGCGGGCACGCCATACGTCCGTCCAGGACTAGCGAGGAGGTCACACCGTCAGTGAGCGGTTTCTTCGCCGATGTCCGCGAGACCCTCTTCCCTTCCCCGGGGGGGAAGGACGGTCCACTCCCCCCGCTGCTAGTCGCCATGACCGTGGTCACCGGCCTGGTCGACGCCTTCAGCTACCTGGTCCTCGGTCACGTCTTCGTCGCGAACATGACCGGCAACGTCCTCTTCATCGCGTTCGCCCTCGCCGGGGCGCGGGGGTTCTCAATAGCCTCCTCGCTCACGGCCCTGGGGGCATTCGTCGTGGGGTCGCTGACCGGGGGCAAGCTCGGGTCGCGCCTCGGCGCGAACAGGGGCCGCCTCTTGTGGACCGCCACTGAAGCTCAGGCGCTGCTCCTGGGTCTCGCTGCCGGCCTCTCGATCCTATCTGGTAGCCCGGTGCCCGCGGGATACGGCTACGCGCTGATTGTCGCCCTCGGGATCTCGATGGGGATCCAGAACGCGACCGCTCGAAAGCTGGCTGTCCCCGACCTGACAACCACGGTGCTCACGTTGACACTTACAGGGATGGTCGCGGACAGCCGCGCGGCCGGAGGAGCCGGGTCGAAGGCCGGCCGCCGCCTCGTCTCGGTCCTCGCGATGTTCGCCGGGGCGCTGACCGGAGTCCTCGCTATCCTATACGTCTCAGACATCTATCCGCTCCTGTTCGCCTTCGTCGTCATCGCCCTAGTCTCTCTGACGGGCCGGGTGCTCTCCGCGAGGACTCTATTCTAGGGTAGCGGCCGGACGATCGCCGCTTGGCCGAAGCACATCTTAATAGGAGTCAGGCGGCTCCGATTCCAGTCGTCCGATGGGCCAAAGAGTTGTAGAGATGAAAGATCTTACGAAGATTTTTGGCGAGAAGCTCATCGCCGTGAACAACGTCAGCTTCGCGGTGGAGCGGGGCGCCATCTTCGGCTTCCTTGGCCCCAACGGGGCAGGGAAGACCACGACCATAAGGCTGCTCCTGGGCCTTATACGGCCGACAGCGGGAGAGGTCAGGGTCTTTGGCGAGAGGATGACGCCGGGGTCATCTGACCTTCGCAGGCGGATGGGCTACCTTCCCACGAACCCCCGCTTCCCCCCGAAGATGACCCCCATCACCTACTTGGATTTCGTGGGCAAGCTCTTCGGTCTCGGGGTCGAGGAGAGGATGGGCAGGCTCTCCGCCCTGATTCGCTCGGTGGGGCTGCTGGGGGACTCGTCCAGGGAGATCGCAGGGTTCTCCACGGGGATGGTCACGCGCCTGGGGCTGGCCGCCGCCCTGATGAACGACCCGGAGCTGCTCATACTCGACGAGCCGACCTCCGGGCTCGACCCCTCAGGAAGGAGGGAGACGCTGGAGCTGATCGCGGAGCTCGGCAAGGAGAAGACGATCATCGTGTCTTCCCACATCCTGAGCGACATCGACAGGATATGCACGGACGTCGGCGTGATAAGCCAAGGGAAGGCGATCTTCTCCGGCTCGATAAAGGACATGAAGAAGAGCACCCGCAGCCACGTGGTTCGCCTCGAGCTCGAGGGAGGCGTGGAGAAGCTATGCGGCGCGCTCAAGGCGGAGAAGTGGGTCGTGAGCTTCGAGACCCGGGGGGATTTCGCGGTGGACGTCGTCTTCGACCCCGAGATGCCGGTGGCCGAGGCGGTCAAAGGGGTCACGGAGCTAGTCTCGCGACTGGGGTTGGACCTGATATCGATCAGCTCCTCGACGTCGAGCATCGAGGACGCATTCATGGGGCTGCTTCGTGATGAAGAGTCGCGCAGGTTCCTCGCAGCGGCCTAGCGCGAGGATGGCGTCGCCCTTCTGGGCGATCGCGCAGGCCGACCTCAGGGGCCTCTTCAGGAGCAGGATAACCTACGGGTGGCTGCTGGCGGCGGTCTTCATCCAGGTGATAAGGACGCTCGGCTCGGCCTCCTCGGGGACGACCTCGAGCGTGGTCTCCTCGGGACTCGCGGACTTCGTCTACGTCTGGAGCCTCGTGATAACGGCGCTGGCCGCGAGCTCGGTCTCCTCCGAGGCGGGGGAACTTGCCGACTCGATCCTGAGCAAGTCGGTGACGCGCATCGACTACGTCCTGGCGAAGTTCGCCTCGCGGATGGCCTACACCCTCATCTGCTTCTCGATGGTAACGGCCGTGCTCGTGGGGCTCGCCCTGAGGCTCGAAGTAGGCGACTACAGCGCCCTCGGGCTGGCGTCCGGGGTCCTCCTCGTCGCCCTCGCTATGGTCACGCTGACGGCCCTGGGTGTGGCGCTCAGCATCGCGCTGCCGAGCACCGTCGTCGCCATCGTGGCGCTGCTCGTCCTTTGGTACTCGATGACAATCCTCTTCCCCGTCATCGGCCTCGGCTTCGTCTCCCCGGGCAGCATGCTAGGCGACCTTCCGGGCGTCATCAAGGGGGCGTGGGACGGGGTCGAGTGGGAGACCGCCGGCGGCTTCCTCGCGATTTCCGTCGCTTCTCTGGCGCTGTCTTCGGCATACTTCCATTCGAAGGACATCTGACCCTTCACTTCCACTTCGTGAGTATCTCTTCTCGACGGAAGGTGGATGTGCTCACGAAGAAGAGAGCTACATCCGCGACCAGCACGATGCCTGAGAAGATCAGGAGCGTCTCGGCGTCAAACGGGATGGTCCCCTCCACCGCGGAAAGGAAGACGGCCATGAACGGGATGAACAAGAGGCCTCCGGCCTGGTTCGCGCCGCGGACGTCGCTCACACGCGACGACACGATGACCGCTAGCTCGACGCTGAAGATTCCCGCGAGGGGGGCGAGGAGAAACAGCATGACGCCGGAGGTCAAGTTGGGAAAGTAGAGGTGGGACAGGAGTCCGTAGGTCAGGTAGTCCGTCGCCGCCATGTAGATCGACGCCCCCGCCCAGATCGCCAGCATGGGCGGCAAGAACGCCGCGATGCTCTTCCCGAGGAGGATCTCACCGTCGGTCGTCGGGGTGGAGAGCAGAGGCTCCAGGCTCTTCTCGATTTTCTCGCCCACTATGCTGTAGGCCGCGATCGAGGCGGGCAGGATGGCGGCGAATACGACAAAGAAGTATGTGAGCGAGTCGAGGCCGAGCTGATAGTCGGGTGAAAGCCCGGACGACGAAACGATGTCGTTCTGGACGACGAGCGAGAAGAGAACGGAGAGGATGAGGGGGAGCGCGATGATGTAGGAGATGACGCTCTTCTTCCTTCGGAGCACCTTCATTTCCTTCTGCGCAATCTTCCACGGCATCCAGGTGCTCATGGCGCGTCCCTCACAAGCTTCAGGTACGCGTCCTCAAGGGTCGACCCGGCCACGGTGACGCTCTCGACGCGTCCCCCGGCCCCCACGATCGCGCTCACCATGTCGGGGTTCTCCTCCTCGGGATTCACGACGTCCACCGTCAGCTTGTTCCCCTCCCTGACGAGGTTTCTCAGCTTGAGCTTCTTCAGCGAATCCAGGATTGCGTCGGTCACCTGCCTCAACTGAATCTCCGTCCTCCTGCCGCGGACCGACCGCTCGAGCTCCTCGGGGGTGCCCACCGCCATCAGCTTTGTGTTCATGATGCCTATCCTGTCGCAGACCCTCTCGGCCTCGTCGAGGTTGTGCGTGTTCAGGAAGATGGTCTTCTTCTCCCTCTTCAGCTCGAGGATGAACTCCCTCACGCCCTTCGAGGCCTCGGGGTCGAGGTTGGCCGTAGGCTCGTCCATGAAGATCACCTCGGGGTCGTGGACCAGGGCGCGCGCGATGGCGAGCTTCTGCTTCATCCCCTTCGAGAACGTCCCCGCCATGGTGTCCCTCTTCTCCCAGAGCCCGAGCATCTTGAGGAAGTACTCGTTGCTCTCCTTCCGCTGGGAGTCCGTCCGCCTGTATAGCGTCCCGTAGTAGTCCAGGTTCTCGTAGGCGGTGAGGGAGTCGTAGAGGCCCACGTTGTCCGGGACGAACCCGACGATTCTCCTGATCTTCAGGGCGTCTTCTTCTTTGCCGACGTCGAATTCTCCGACCCTCGCGCTGCCGCTCGTCTTGGATATCAGGCAGCAGAGCATCCTGACCGTGGTGGTCTTCCCAGCGCCGTTGGGGCCAAGGAAGCCGAAGACCTCGCCCTCGTCCACCCGGAGCGTGAGATTGTCGACGGCGGTCAAGTCGCCGAACTTCCTTGTGAGGTTCTCAGTCTCAATCATGTCGAGCCGCGCTTCTTCCTCCTTCTCCGTCAAAGCAGGATATGTGTCTTGAGTCGTTCTGGCGGAGTCAATATAGATTTGTGAAGCCGCGCATGGTCTTGGACGGACAGACGCCCCCACAGGTCGCGGGCGTGAACGCCAAGGACAAGTGGTCAGCGATGCTCACCGAGGCCATTAGCCGGGACGACGTAGAGACGTAATGGGCTGGCACCACCTTAAAATCCTCTGGCGGGAATACAATGTCCCAGAATGCCTCTGGAGCAAAGAGCGATTCTCATAGTCGGTCTCACAATCATAGTCATAGTCGTTGTCACGGTCCTAAAACGACTCTGGCAAAGGCCATCCAGCTGATTCGACAGGGGAGGGGAATCACCCATAGGTTAGACGGGACGCGCTGGATACTCGACCCCTAGCGGCTGATACTGGTAATATAGCGCGAGCAAATAGGAACTCGAAGTGCGGTCATCTGTCTCAGGGTTGAGAAAATCCGTTGGTCGATGAGCGCGACTTTCTGATACTGTCCCAGCTCAGACAGCGTCCGTTCTCGTCCTACGAGACCCTGGGTCGAGGAATCGGGCTGTCTGGCAAGGCCGTAAAGACGAGGATCGAGGCCATGGAGAGGGCAAAGGTGCTGACCTCCCTCCAGGCGATGCCGGCGGCCCAGGTCTTTCGAAGGTCTCCGCGGCTCTTCTTCTTCAAACAACCCATCGCTTCCTTTGACGAACTGCACGCCGCGATAGAAGTCGACCCCGCGGTCTTCGCCACAGCGGACGTGAATCGCAGCGTGGCCGTGCTCGTCTATCGCGACGGCCCACCGCGCGGCCCCCAGAGGGAGCTAGGGGACATCCTCGGCCCGGTCGAGTCGGAGGTCACGCCCCTCTTCCCCTATCCTCGGGACGAGCTCCCAAAGCCGTTGTCCGTGGCCGAGCTCGAAGTGCTTCGGATGCTCGTCGTGAACTTGCGCTCTCCCATCCGCGAGATTTCAGAGGCCACAGGCTTGTCTCAGAAGGTCGCGAAGAAGGCCAGAAGGCGGCTCCTGGAGGAGGGGCTCTTCCAAGTGCAGCCGATCCTGCAGTCGGCCCAGTCTAGCCGGATTCTCATGTACGAGGTCCACGTGCACTCAAGCGACGAATCCGTCCTCCTGCGCATAAGGCAGACTCTCCCAAAATCCGTGTTCATCAATCAATGGGAGCACACCGCCATCATCCTTTCGTGCTGGGCCGACTCGATAGCCGAGGTGTTTGAGACCGAGAGGAGGTTGAGGAGCGAGCCCGGCGTAAGTGCCGTCCGCGTGAAGTTTCACGCTAGGGCCATTCTTTCCACCGCGCGACTGACCTCTTGGATAGACGACGAGATTCTTCGCCTGAGGGAAGCGAGGAAAGGACCCTGAGGGTCATGAGGGCGCCCTCGCGACGGCAATTTTTTGAAGTCCGGCGTCCGGACACGCTATATTGCCTCGCGATTCTTGCAGGAACAAGGCGATTCAGAAGATGTCAAAACAAGTCGGAGAGGGGAATGGAGGGATGAAGAGCGCTGACGGCGTGACCATGACCACATACCAGTTGCCCTACGCGAGTTCCGGGACGGTCGACCTGCTCGTGGAGGAACGCGGCGAGGGCCAGCCGTTCTTGTTGCTGCATGGCGGCGCCGGGCCCATGTCCATGGCTCGCTTCGCGGGCATGATGGCGGGGCGCCACCCTGTGCGGGTCATCACCCCGACGCATCCTGGTTTCGCTCGCACGAAGCGGCCGGACTCGTTGAATAGCGTCAGAGGATTGGCGCAGGTCTACGCCGGGCTCCTCGACAACATCGGCGCCAGCGACGTGACGGTGGTCGGCAACTCTGTCGGCGGCTGGATTGCGGCCGAGCTCGCCCTGCTCGCGGCCCCCCGGCTCGCCGGCGTGGTCCTGGTCGGCGCCACCGGCATCGACGTCCCGGGCCACCCCATTCCCGACACTTCGAAGCTCACCCTTGCAGAGATAATGAGCCTCTCCTATCACAACCCGAACCCGTTCCGGGTCGACCCAGCTAGTATGACGGACGACCAGCGCGCCTTCATGGCCGCCAACCGCGCCGCCCTTGGCGTCTACGCGCCGCAGATGACCGACCCGACATTAGCAGCACGACTTGCCGGGGTCGCCGTCCCCGTGCTGGTCATTTCGGGCGACAGCGACCGCATAGTCGATGCCGGGTACGGACGCGCCTACGCCGCCGCGATCCCGGGCGCCAAGTTCGAGTTGCTGGCTGGCACAGGCCACCTTCCCCAGATCGAGACGCCCGAGTTGCTGCTCGAAACGGTCTGGAACTTCGGGCACGCAGGTCAGACGAGCTAAGTCGGTTCGACGAGGAATTGCTGCGCTGTTGAGTGAGCGCGATGGGTCGGCGTGACCCAATTACTCTAGCCTCAGTCGCTCCTCCATCTCCTTATCCAATCGGCCATCGTGATTCTGTTCTTCGGTCGTGCTCTCCCAGCAAAGCGGAGAGCACGCAACGCGCTACTGATTTATCACACCCCTAATCAAAAGGGGGCCATCCAGAAGTTGTCTCAAGAGCATCGAAAGCTGGCCGCCATCATGTTCACCGACATCGAGGGCTACACTGCGCTCACACAAGCCGATGAATCTCTTGCATTGGAGGTCTTGACTCGACACAATGAATTGCTAAGGCCCACTTTCCTCCGCTACAGTGGAAAGGAGGTCAAGAGCATGGGCGACGCCTTCCTCGTAGAGTTCGACAGCGCCCTGGAAGCGACCAAACGCGCTGTTGAAATCCAAAAGGTATTGGATAGATACAACAGGCGTGCAAAAGAAAAACTAAGAGTCAGAATCGGAATCCATGTTGGAGACGTTCTTCACCGAGGAGGAGACCTCTTGGGTGATGCCGTAAACATTGCTTCGCGGATAGTGAGACTGGCCGATGGTGGAGACATATGCCTGTCGGAGCAGGTCTATGACCAGATACGGAATAAGGTTCCATACCCTCTAGTGAGACTGGAATCCAGGAATCTTCGGAACGTCACATTCCCAATCGATGTCTACAAGGTGCAACTCCCCTGGTCAAGGGGCGGAGGTGTGAAGAATCACACTGGATCCGTGATCAGTGTGACAAGGATAATGCCCACGAGGGGTAAGAAAATTGAGCGCGGGGCAATGAGTAGAATCATCCTGAGGATGGCACTGAAGGACGGGATAGTTGCTGTCAAATTGATCAACGACCCTTCAATCTCGGCGCTGCTCGCGAGGTTCTCAGAATCGATAGACTATGCCAAGGGTGAGACATTTCATGTTGTCTCTGCGGTCGAGAACATGACCGTGGTGATTGACTCGAAGAATTTGAGGAGGCTCACCCGCCTGGTTCCACAGAAGGACCTGCTGAGAGTCTACGGCGACCTGTCTGAAATCATAATATCGATGTCTGAAGAAGTCTTAACAAAGGTCGGAGCCATAGCGACTATTACGGGCGAACTGGCTAGGAACGGGGTAAGCATTTTTGAATATTTTACGAGTAATCCCCACGCTATAGTTGTCCTCAATGAGAAGGATGCCGTGAAAAGCTATCAGCTTTTGAGAAGGTTAGCTTCTCGCTGAAGCTGCCCTGGAGTCTTGCGAAAGGATGAGTGTGATGGGGTCGGTGAGATTCGAACTCACGGTCTCTCCCACCCCAAGGGAGAATCTTAACCAAGCTGGACTACGACCCCGGTAGACCGCGTGGAAATTTCTGCCGGTTTAAAGCTTAGGTTATGACGCCGAACGTCGCCAAGAGCCGCACGTAGTTCTCATCGGACATTTCTCCCTTGTATCTCTTCAGCGCCCCGAGAATAACGTCGGAGCTCTTGATGCTGAGAATCCTCTTGATCCGAGGCGCGACGCTGCTCCCGATGAAGAGGAACTGCGCCGCGGTCGTGACGTTCTTCGTCGTCCGGTTCTGGCTCGCCGACTCAAAGTCGATGATGTAGGGCGTCTCCCCGTCGATGATCACATGCTTCCTCAGGTTGCTCAGCTGCCCGTGGTCGAGCCCTATCAGGTCGAGCTTCCTGCACTGGTTCAGGATCGCGTGGGCCATCTCCCTCACCCTCCTCACGCTCCCCCTCCCCTTGGCCGCCTTGACGTAGTCCTCCAGCTCGATGCCCTTGACGTAGCGCATCGAGATTACGTCCTTGGTGCACCCGTAGACCGGCGCCCCCACCCTCACCCTGTTCGCCAGCTGTGTGAGCCTGAACTCCTCCGCCATGCTCTCGCGGTTCGCGTCCGCCCTCCTGATCTTGAGCGCGTAGACCTCGTCGCCCCTCCCGGTCCCCTTCACGACCAGCCCCACGGTCCCTATCCCGACTAGCCCCAGCCTGCCTATCTTCGTCCGCCCCTCGAATGTGACCCGGTCGATGCCGAGCTCGGCGAGCTGCCCGATTCTGGACTTTGCCTGCTTGAGGTTGGGTCTGGGATAGGTGAGGATTGTAAGGTAAGGCATCCTGTCGAACTGCCCGACGTCTATCGTCTCGGGGCCGGTCCGCGAATGCGCCGGAGGTGCTTTTGGCATAGCTCACATCACGCGTCCCGGGAGGCGTCCGACCGGACTCGCTCAGACCCCGACCGAGTCGGAGAGCGTCTTGGCCAGCCCCTCCTTGAGCCAGGCCTTCCTCCCCGCCTCCCTCGCCAGCCTCTCGCCGCGGAGGACCCTCCCGTTCTTCTTCAGTGCCTCCCCGACCTCCTTCGAGACCCCGATGCTCTCGACCCTCGACCTCACGACCTCCTCCAGGAGCTTCCCCAGCGAGGTGAACCGACGCTCCGCGAGCAGGCGGAGGCGGCCGTCCTCCCCGACCCAGACTAGCTCCGCCGAGTCCCTGTTCTTGGCCACGAAGCTCTTCGCCCCCTCTGCGATCTCGACCGCCGGACCGAGCCTCTCCTCGAGCCGAGAGAGCTCCTCGACCACGGGGAGGATGATGATGGCGCTCGACCGAATCTTGTCGGTGGCGGCCTCCACCCGGGCGAGCTCGAACCCCTCCTCGCGCACGTGCTTCGCGACCTGCCGCGCGCTCCGCTTCAGCTCGCCCCAGAGCGTGTCCTCGCTCAGCTCCTCGTGCTCGAAGGCTATCACGTAGGCCATATTCTGGAGCTTCGGCCTCGCCCTCCCCCTGACGCCCTTGAAGAACGCGATCGACGGCGTCTCGAGGAAGGCCCGGGAGGCCACGACCATCCTCGCCACGGTCTCTCTCGCCATCGCCTTGCCCAGGTCCCTCCTGTCGTCGATGGGGTCGAACAGCGTGAGGTACTCCTCCTTCGAGTCCGGGACGAAGACCGCGAACGAGCCGAGGGTAGATTCGAAGGTCTCGTATTCGTGGATGAGCACCTCGGTCGCGTACCCGCTGAACCCGCCCATCTCTATCTCCGCCCCGTACACTCCGACCGCCTTCATGAACCGCTTAAGCAGCCTGACCTGCACCCTCGCCTCCTCGTCGAGGTTCTCCCTGACGAAGGTGACGTGGTGCACCGACCTGTCCGCGGCGCTCCTCCACTCCCCGAGCTTCACGTCGTAGCACGGGACCACGTTGACCTTGAAGCCGTCCACGGTCGCCTCCGTGTACGGGTGCTGGGCGTACTTCTTCCCGGGCTTGTATCCCCGCAGTGCCTCCCTCCCCACGGCCAACCCGACCTCCTCGAACTTGGCCTCGTCGACGCTCGGGGAAATCTTCACGAAGACGTCTATGTCGACGTCTCTCGGGAGCCACGTGTCCTTCGCGAAGGAGCCTCCCAGGAAGACGCCCTCGACCTCCCCGTGCGCTCCGGCCGCCTCCTTCACCTTGGACATCACCCTCTCCGCTACGCGCACGGTGGCCTTCCTCGCGGCGGGGCCTGGGACGACCAATTGCCTCGCCTGTGCCAAGACCTTGTCCATTGCGGCTGTCACTGGAGGCTGTACTCCTTGACGTCTCTATAAATCGGACCGCCCGGAGTAAGATCGCTCGACTTGAGCTTGAGCGCCGATATCGTGCTCCTCCCGAACTCCTTCGCGGAGCACTCGCGGATCACCGAGGCCAGGGACTCGAGGTTCCTGGGGGAGCGCACTCGCGCCACCGTGATATGGGGCTGAAAGCCCCTGTCGTCGCTTTCTCCGATCCCTTCGAGCGCGTCGATGACCTGCTGCCCACTGTTGGTGATCGACGGGAGGTCCTGGGGCGCGACCCCCGCCCACACGACTCGGGGGCGCCTCACGTCGGGGAAGGCTCCGAGGCCCCTGACGCCGACCTCCATCCTCCGCAGAGCAAGGCCCCTCATCCTCTTGTCCACCTCGTCCACCGCGCTCTCGGGGATCTCGCCGAGGAACTTGACGGTGAAGTGCAGGTTGTCCCTCTCCACGAGCTTGATGTCCGCCTTGGTCTGCTTCAGCTCCTCCTCGACCCCTACGAGGTTGTCTCTCACCTCGGGGGACACCTCGAACGCGAGGAAGGCTCGCAGCTTCTCTTGCTCCTCCCCCGCCTGCCCCGTTCTCCTATTTTACGATGACAACTCGGCGACCATGTGGATTGCGAGTTGCGAGATTTCGAGAAACCAGATGTCAGAGTTATTAGCCGAGGCATTGCGTTCCGGCACGTGGGCGAATCCACTAGTCCATACCGGCGGCTGAAACCTCTCAGATACGTTGCGGTTACGCTCCTCCTCCTCGCCATAGCCTCCAACTTCGGCGGCCAGCTCGTCTTGGGATACTACCTGCTGGGGGCCGCCGTCACGGCCCTCATAGTCTGGTCGTTCGCGGAGATCCTGACCAGATCGCGCGAGTAGTAGCGGACTTGCAAATCAGGTTCAAATAGCAAGCCCGTCTCAGTTTTCACCGGTTTGCGGAAGCTCGCCCGCTACGGACCTCTCGACAGATACAACCCGCCGCCCGCGGCCGGCGTGTGCATCAGCGTCTTCGCGGTGGTCAGAAAAGAGGGCCGCGTGCTAGCGGGCGTCACCAAGACGGGCGGGAGGTGGGCGTCGGAGTGGCTCCCGAGCATCACAAAGAACACCGGAAAGGACCTCCACAAGGAGTGGGCGGCGTGGCGTCTCCCCTCGGCCTACGTCTTCGAGGGGGAGCACCCCGACGACGCGCTCGGGCGGGTGATGCGCGGCCAGCTGGGCGTGGACACGTTCGCGTATTCGGCTCCCGCTGTATATTCCTACGCGGAGCCGAGCGAATGGTATCCCGGGAACAGGCACTGGGACCTCGCGTTCGCCTACGAGGTGAAGATGAACCACGCCCCTCGCAAGCACTCTCAATGGAAGGAGCTCCTGTTCTTGGACGCCCCAGAGCTGCGCAAGCGGGATTTCGGCTGGAACAACGACTTTGTGCGTGAAGTGGTCGGCTCCAAGCCCCTGTCGAAGCCGAGCCTCCGGAATCAGAAGACCTAACTCTGCCGTAGCCGCATGGGGTTCGGAGGGGACGCGAAGACGCTGATAATCGCCATCACAGGGATGCCGGGCGCGGGGAAGTCGACAGCGGCGAAGGCGCTCGAGGCGCACGGCTTCAAGCGGATCACCATGGGGGACGTCATCCGCGAGGAGACACAGAGGAGGGGGCTGGAGCCCGACGAGAAGAACACCGGGAAGGTCATGCTCGAGCTCAGGGAGAAGTACGGCCCCGGCGCGGTCGCCGAGGTATGCCTCCACAAGCTGAAGGCGATGAAGGAGAGCGCCGTGATAGTCGACGGGGTCAGGTCCTATGCCGAGGTCGAGGTCTTCGCCAGGGAGGGCAAGGTCAAGGTGCTCGCGATACACGCGTCCCGGGACAGGCGGTTCAAGCTCCTCACAGAGAGGGGGAGGAGCGACGCTCCGAGCACCAGGGCGAGCTTCGATGAGCGCGACAAGAGGGAGCTCTCCATCGGGGTGGGGATCGCGGTCGCCCTCGCTGACGAGAGCCTCTCCAACGAGCGAGCGACCGCCCAGGAGCTCGGGAACAGGGCCATAGAGATGGTCGAGTGGTGGGTGAGCACCGTCGGCTGAGAGGGCGCCGAAGGTAGAGGGCGCGCCTTCCGTGAGCAGAGTCGAGCTCCGCGCGACCGTCTCCCCCTCGGAGGACCCGCAGAAGGTTCTCGCCGCGATGCGCCAGGTATTCGGGGACTGCGACTACTCGGTCGACGAGGGCGCGACCTCGATCCGCCTCCGCTCAGGCTCCTCGCGCTGCCTGCAGAGGCTGCACGACCAGCTGAGAGACAGGCACGTGAGGGACGCGGCGAGGAGGCTGATGCTCGCCAGCCTCGAGGGTAAGGTCCTCCCGCTGAAGCTCAACAGGCAGGCGGCGGCCGCGGGCGTCCTCGCGCTCTGCTCCAGCGCCGTCGAGTCGCCCTTGGGACCTCTCAACCTGGAGGTGGAGGCGGACGACGCCGAGAAGCTGGTCGACTGGCTGACGGCTCACTGAGCCTTCGCTGGGACGTCCACGAACATCCCGTCGCTAGCCGCGAAGGTCTCGGGGAACACCTCCCGGGCCTGCTTCACAAGCGCCGAGACGGTCCTGTACCTCGCGCTGAAGTGCGTCAGGGCGAGCCTCCGGACGCCCGCCTTCTTCGCGAGCTCCGCCGCCTCCACGGAGGTGGAGTGCCTCCTGTCCGCGGCCTTGTCCGCGTCGCGCGTGGCGTAGGTCGAGTCGAAGATGAGCAGGTCGACTCCGGCGAACAGCCTCGCGAGGGTCGCCGAAGGCCTTGTGTCGCCCGAGTAGCCCACGCGCCTCCCCTCCCTCCTCGGCCCCAGCACCTCGCGGGGCCGCACGGTCCTCCCGTCGACGGTGACGCTCCTCCCGTGCTGCAGGGTGGACCACTTCCTCCCCTCGGGCACCCCCAGCGCGACGGCCTTCCTAGAGTCGAAGACCCCCGGGCGCGGCGTCTCCTCGAAGACGTAGGACCACGCCTCCACGGAGTGGTTCGCCCGGGCGCACCGAATCAGGTAGGCCTCCCTCCTCAGCACGACCCCCGGCCTCGCCGCGACGAACTGCAGGTCGAACGAGAGGCCGATCTGGAGCATCTCCATGCTCGTCTTCACCCACAGGTAGAGCCCCTCGGGCCCCACGAGGGTGAGCCTCTTCCCCCTCTGCGACATGCTCATCGTCTGGAGGAGGCCGAGCAGGCCGTTGACGTGGTCGCCGTGGAGGTGCGTGATCAGGACCACCATCTCCTTGTTGATTCCCAGGCCCAGCTCCAGGAACCTCCGCTGGGTCCCCTCCCCGCAGTCCATGAGGACGACCTCCCCCTCCCTCCTGATCACCACCGCGGGGAGGTTCCTCTTCTTCGCGGGCGTCGCGGAGCTCGTCCCCAGGAAGACTACCTCGAGCTTGGTCATCCCGCACCCTGCCTCCTCAAGACGGTTATCGTCCTCGTGAGCGTCCTGTGGATGTATATCTCGAGCTCCTGCTCGATTCGCATCCCACCCGGCTCCACCTCGAGGCTCTTGGGGTGCATCACCACCAGCTTCCTCCCCTTCGCCAAGACCGCGGGCGCGCCCTCCACAAGCGACCTCAGGATGTCGCTCGACCTCAGCCCTCCCGCGCTTGAGGCCCTCCCATACGGGATGTCCGTCGCGACCGCGCCAACCTCCCTGACGGGGAGGCTCCTGGAGTCTGCCCGGACTAGGCCCAGCCACGGCTGGTCGTACTTGATGGAGTTCCTGCGCGCCCCCCTGACCATCTTGCGCGCGATGTCTATCCCGATGGGCTCGGCGCCGACAATGCTCGCCTCGATGAGCAGGCTCCCCGTTCCGCAGAAGGGGTCGAGGAAGGCCTCGCCCGGCTGGACCCCCGAGAGGTTGACGAGCGCCCGGGAGAGCTTGGGGAATATGGCAGAGGGGTGGAAGAAGGCTCTGCTCCGCGGCCTTCGGGTGGCCCACCCCTGCCTCATCGAGCCCGGCATGGTTATCGAGAGATACGTCCTCCCGCCCTCGCCCACGTAAGCGGAGACCTCGCGGTCAGGCGAGTCGAGGGAGACCCTCCCCTCGACCCTCTCGGCTATCGAGTCTATTATCGCCTCCTCGTCCTCCTCCCTTCCCTCCCCGAAGACGCGCACCCTGTATGTCCCGCTCCTGAGGAGGGAGAGGTGCTCCTCGCCAAGGCGGCCTTCGGGGACGAGCAGCCCCACGCGCCTGGAGAACGCCACCCGCGCCTCTATCGCGGCCGGGTTTGCGCTGGTCTCGGCGATGAGCAGCCCGCCCTCCGGGCTCTGGAAATCGGCCGCCGGGTCTAGGTCGCTGACAAGCGCCCTCGCCTCAGCCTCCGGGACGCCCGTGGACTCCCGTGAGAGCATGAAGAGGACGCTCGCCTTATTTCTCGGCGATGATCGTCCTGAGGTAGGCCGCCATAGGCTCTGTTGCGTCAACCTTGCTGACTCGGCTGGGCACCGTATTCGTCCCTATTATTTCATCGACCCCGGCCTTGATGAGCTTGTCGTAGGTCTCTCCCAGAAGGACGGCGTGGACGCAGGCGCTGACCACCTTCCTGGCGCCCGACTTTTTCAGGAGCTCGGTGGACGCCGCGACCGTCCCGCCGGTCGTGATGACGTCGTCGACTATCACGCAGTCCTTCCCTTTGACTGGAAGCTTGTCCGCCTCCATCTTTATCCTGCCCGTGACCCTGTCCCTGTTCTTCTTCAGCTTGATAACCTTCGCCCCGTACAAGCTCGCGAACGCCTCAGTCCTCCTGACCGAGCCTGCGTCCGGGGCAATCGCTACGGGGTCGTCCAGCTTGACCTGCGTCCTCACATACTGGGCCAGGCCGGGGATGGCGGAGACGCTGTAGACCGGCATCGAGAAGAGCGCGAGCCCCTCTGCCGAGTGCATGTCCACCGTGCTCACCCTTTGGACGCCCACAGACCGCAGGAGGTGCGCTATGATGCCCAGGCTCACTATCTCGCCTGGGAGGAAGGCCTTGCCCTGCCGCGCGTAGCCCAGGTAGGGGATGACCGCGTGGACCTTCGCCCCCTCCTGGCTCATGTGGTGCGAGGCGAGGAAGAGCTGCATGTAGTGCCTGTCCGCAGGCGGATAGGTCGACTGGACCAGGAGGACCTGCAGGCCGTCGAGCTTCTCGTCGAACTTGTACTTGATCTCGCCGTCGGGGAACTCCGTGGTCGTCACGGCGAGCAAAGGAAGGCCCATCCTCTTGGCCAGCTTGGTCCCGAACTCCTGCGAGGAGGGACCAACCATAACTCGCCAATTGGTCACTGGAAGTCGAGCCGCCACAGGGGTCTAACTATTTAACAAATTTTGGCGGGAAAAAACCGGAACGCCACCAAAGACTTAAGGAATACCGACCTCTGGACTGAAATTGATCCCATGGTAGACCAGTTCTGTCCCGAATGTGGCGGGGCGCTCGTCTTCGACGCGGTCAACAAGAGATTCTCTTGCAAGAGCTGCGGGCTGTTTTTGACCAGAGACCAGTTGTCCGACCTGAGGTTCAAGTTGAAGACGCTGCCTGACGACGAGAGGCGGAAGAGGCAGCGACAGCAGGCCGACTATCTCGACTGGTGGTTGAGCGGCGACAAGAAAAAGCAGTAGATGAAAGGAAGAGACGCGACGCGCAAGCTTAGTGTCCACTATACGCGAGATACTTCTCGACAAGAGAGCACGAGCAGCTTGAACGGCTCCCTCCCGCAGTAAGACGTTCGGGTGCTGGCGCCGGGTGTGGTCTAGGGCGGGATACCTACCTTCTTGCAAAAGTCCAGAAAACGAGGGTCATCTCTCATCTTTGCATAGAGGGGGTCGATCTTTATTGTAAAGGGCCAAGAGTGTGTCTCCGCCTGCTGCATCAGGACCCCGAACGCCTCATCCAGATTACCGAGCGCGGTCTGCATGTACAACTCTCCGCGGAGCGATAACTCAGCGCGGAGTCGGGAGGACTCCTTCCCGTGGGCAGCCATCTCCTCCAGCGCGTCTTCGGCCTGCTTCCTCTTTCCCGACAGCGCGAACAAGAGGCCCTGCGAAACGGCAACCATGGGTTCGTCGTGGCCGACGCTGCGGGCTGCGTCCACCATCTTCTGGGCTTCCGCGAAATCCTCCTTCGCCATATAATAATCGGCGGTGCACAGATACACCTTCGGGTCCTTCGGGTTGAATTCCCTCATCCTGGCGAGGACTTCGCGAGCCAGGGCATCGTCCCCGGCCCACGTCGCAGTTGTCGCCAGCATCTCGCCGGCCCCGAAGGATAGCGGGTCCAGCTCGTAAGCCCTCTTGAACATGAGAAGCGCTTGGTGGGTGGTGCGCATGATGCTGTCCACTACCCCGAGGGACGCGTATGCCTCTGAAAGGTTTGGGTTGATCCGGATGGCGGCCTCGGCCTCAACGAGCTCAGCATCGAACCGGTCGAGCATGGCATGGACGCCGGCCATAGACGAGTGGGCTTCCGCGAGGCCCGGATCGAGCTCCAAAGCCTTCGCCGCCGCGGCCTCGGCGTTCTTAGCGGCCGCGAGAAACTCCTCGTATCCCACGATCCCCCTCTTGCGCCACGCATCTGCGAGCCCGGCGTAGCCGCGGGCGAAAGTCGGGTCTTTTGCGACCGCCCGCTGGAGGAGGGTCAGGGATTCCTTGGTGCTCGCCTCGCTAGTTTCGTAGGAGAGGTGCATCGCCCTAAGATACAAGGTGTACGCCTCGATGTCGTCCGTCTCCTTGCGCGTCTCTCGCGAGAAGAACCCAGCCGAAAGGGCCGCCGAGACCTTCGAAGCCACGTCGCTCTGTATCGCGAAGATGTCGCCAAGCTTGCTGTCATAGTTAGACGACCAGAGGTGCTCTTCCGTGCGGGGGTCGATCAGCTGCACGGAAATCCTGATTCTGTCGCCTGCCTTCCTCACGCTCCCCTCGATTATCGACCCCACGCGCAGCTCCGCTGCAATCTCGGAGACCTTCTTCTCCT